>NZ_MUFV01000005.1 GCF_002017875.1 Deinococcus sp. LM3
CCTGGACGGCCGGTTCGGTGACGTTCAACGTCCGCTGGCAGGACGGCTGCTTCCGAGTGATCGGGTATGACCGGTCCATGGTGCACCGCGCGACCCTGGACAGCGAGACGGTCAGCGTCAACTTCCTGACGGGCCGGATGCAGGTCGTCCTGGACAACGCCGGCGCCGAGCCGAATACCAACCGTGTGGAGCGCTGGTCGGCGTACCCCGGGCAGCGGCGGGTGTGTGTGCAGGACGTGACGCGGCCTGGAGTTCCGGCGCGACCTCCCCTGAAGTCCGGGTCACCCGGCGCGATGAACCGCTGGACTGCTCATGCCCAGGGAGGGGATGAATCCCCTCCCACTTCCCCTGCCCCTGTGATCTCGACCCACCAACCTGGTTCCGGCCGGTCCCACTGCTCGAGCTGCACCCGGTAGGCCTGCACATCCATCCCCGGAGCTGGCGGTCCGAGCGTCACGTCCTGCGTGGGTCCCAGCGGCGCCCAGTCACCCTCTTCCCACCGCCACACCGTACCCGGCCACCGCACGCGGTAATGACCCGGCCAGTCCGGTCGTTCCTTAAGTGCCTCCGGCTGCAGGCGCCACAGTCCCAGGCGCCAGGGGTACCGGGCGGAGTAATCGTCCATGAGCCGCTGACGCTCCTGGCGTTCGAGGCGCTCGCGTTCCCGCCGGGCCGCTTTCTGCCGCCGGTACGCGGCCGGGTCGGCGGGCGCGAGGGTCCCGCGGTCACGGGGCAACCCCCGCCTCCTGCGAACGCCGCGCGGCAGACGAACGGCAGGCGGCTCGTCCGGTTTGAGGCGCCCGCGTTCCCGCCAGACCATCCAGATGATCCGGATCAGCACGGACCCCAGCGCGGTCACCAGGATCCAGAGCTCTCCCTGGAGGAGTCCGGCGCGGTGGAGGCCGATGATCGCGGCGAAACATCCTGCAACGATCAGCAGTAACGCGGCCGGGGGCCTGACGGGCACCTTCTTCCCGGCAGGCAGGTCGGTGGTGGCGCGGGGGCCCATGCCCTGACTGTAGAGCTCAGTCTGCCTGGAGGTGAGCGACGATGACGCAGGAGTGACCGTGGACTCATGGGGCGTCCTGCTGGTCATCGTGTTTCTGCTCTGCGGTGAGCGAATCTTGAAAACTTGCCGGTGTGCAGAGTTCGAAGGTACCGTCACGGACCTGGATACTTTTCCTTGTGTACTGCGAAAAGCGCGGCGCCAACGAGACCGGCGTCTGCCCGTGATGGGCCCGTTGGATGTCTGGAGTTCCCGAATTGCCGAAAGCAGCTGAGAGGAATGCCTGGGTGTACTTGCGTAGACCCACACTTCCCCCAAGGCAAATGGTATCCAGGCCTATCAGGCAATGGGCATCCCACAACCGGTCAGCCAGAGCTGACAGCGGGGCATGCAGGAGAGCCTGAGCCCGCGGATCGTTCCTTTCTGCCTCATCGAACAGAGCCTCTACTCCTGAGAAACCGGCAGAGTGCGCCACACCGTTGAGGGCACTGCCAGACGCACTGAGTTCCAGAGCCGCGCCATTTATTCCTCGAGTGAATCCCAGTCCAATGTCCCGCCCACCGGCGGGTCATGCAACTGGCCTCTCAGAACCAGGCCGCTACCGATACCAGTTGAGACCGTCACAAACATGAAGTTGCGATCAACCAACGCTCCTCGGGCTTGCCATTCTCCCAGGGTGGCAGCTCGGGCGTCGTTGAGAACATGAACGGGGATGCCGAGTGCCCGTTCCAGACTCTGAGCAACAGGCACGGCCGTCCATCCCGGCATGGTGGTTTGATTGACGGCCGTCACGCGTCCGGCCTCAACACGTCCAGTACACGCAACACCCAGCGGGACACGAGCCGCCGGCTTTAACTGCTCCACCAGGTCAATCAGCCGGGAAATCACTGCGTCCGGGCCATCTTTCGCACAGGTGGGCATCTGTATGCGCCGCTGCACAGCGCCTCATGAAGAAGGGCGGCCCGGGTGGTGGTGCCGCCAAGATCCACTGCCAGCCGCAGACCCGATCCTTCAGTCATGGAGGGCCTTGGTGAACCAACTGGTGATGACGTCCGGCCTGGTGATGGCGGACCCAACGACCACGAAGACGGCTCCCTGCCGCCGAGCCTGGGTAGCCTCTGCAGGACTGTGCAGCCGACCCTCAGCAACGAATGGCACTTCTGCTTCTCGCAACTCGTTCATCAGTGTCCAGTCCGGGCCGCCGAGTTGACGACTGTACGGCGTGTATCCACTCAGTGTCGTACTGACGATGTCTGCACCAAGTGCCATTGCCGCCTGGGCTTCCTCCAGTGTGCTGATGTCTGCCATGACCAGAGCGCCAGCCTCATGGACAGCAGCAAAAATGCCCTGAAGCGGTTCTGGGCGCGGCCGGAGCGTTGCGTCCAGTGCGACGATCTCGCAACCCAGTTTGGCGAGATGAACAGCTTCCTCAGCCGTCGGAGTGATGTAGACGCTGGTGTCCTCCCGGTCGGTTTTTGTCAGACCGATAAGGGGCAGATCCGTCACGGCCCGCACTGCCTGCACATCAGCGAAACCTTGAATGCGCAGCCCTGCCGCGCCGCCGTGTTGAGCCGCTAGAGCCAAGCGGCTGATAATGAAAGGCTCGCGCAAGGGACTGCCTGGATGAGCCTGACACGACACCACCAGGCCCCCGCGTAGGCGTTCGAGAAGAGGATGAAGGGATTGATTGCCCATATAACGGCCTCCGAAAGGCAAAGAGGGATGCGACAGGACGGTATGGAGTGGTGCCTGAGGTGGCGCGGGGTCACCACTCCACACCGATTACTCTCCGTCTCCCCTGTGTCACTCCAAATCGTTCAGTCAGGTTCGATCTTTTTCCAGACGACCTCATCGGCTATGGCTTCCGAGCCACCTCCACGCCGTTCCACGGACTTCCTGGCAAAAGAGCAGTCATATGACACGCGGGGCAGGTCCCAGGCTGATCCCTTCGTGGATCGCGCAGCGAAATATGGCGTTCTGTACAGGGTCGTTTCCCAATAGACGCAACAGCACTTCGACGGCGCCGCGCCCCATCTCTACGCGGGGAACACGCAGGCGGGTCCAGTGCGGATCATCCGGTTGGCCAGTGATCGCATCGCCCAGTACGGCACTGGAGAAGTCATCAGGGGAGCGGAATCCTCCCTGCATTGCTGTGGCATCCAGGGCGCGCATCAGGGCGTCGTTCTCTACCAGAAATCCCGTCACGCCCTGGGTAAGCACCTCGCGTAGAAATGCGTCATTCACTTGTTCCGGCAGAAGACGCAAGACCGGCGCCGCGCTTCCAGCTACGGCCCGGAACCCCTGTTCGCGATCAGCAGCCGATTCGGTACGCTCCTGTCGCCCTAAGTACATCAGCTGCCGATGTCCCAGGCTCAAAAAGCGCTGAGTCATTTCCTGGGTCGCTTCCGTGTAATTTGCTGTCACGTGTGGAAGATCTGCGCCTGGCAGTTCGCGTCGACCGACGAACACCAGCGGGTGGCCGCCGCGGAGCGCTTCAACCAGATCCTGGCGTTCCTGCTCGCCAGGGTCACCCAGCAGGAGGGTGCCGTCCGTGAGGAGAGGCGGGTGCGGCTCGCCTCCGACAATCGACGTCTGCTCCCAGTGCTGCTGGTATGCAGCAGGAGGTCCTGGCCCTGCCGGGACGCCTCTTCTTCAATGCCTTCCAGGAAAGGCGCGTAGAAGTCACGGTACTTCCCGGGAAGACAGCTTCATAGGTGAATACACCGATCAGCGAACTGCGGCACCCACCAATCTCCGGGCAGCAGCATTGGGGACGTACCCCAATTCCTTGATGGTCTGCAGGACTCGGGCCCGCGTATCCGGGTTGATTCGCGTGCCTGTGGTGTGGCCGTTCAGGACTTGCGATACGACAGTCTGGGAAACCCCTGCGAGTCGGGCGATTTCTTTCTGTGTGGGACGTTGAGGCATGGGATTTAAAAACCTGGAGACGGTGTCAGGCGATAGGAGTCCGGCCAGGCGAGTGGTAAGCCCAGTTGAACCAGTCGTTCCTGGAAAGCGGGGAGATCCTGTTCACGTACGGCGGAAGGAGGCAGGTCGCGTTCCAGACAGTGGGCGGCGAGTGCGCCCGCCGCTTCCCCGACGTTCCATTCCACTGGATGCAGGCGGTAGCATCCGTTGGTAATGTGCGTGACTCCTAACGTCTTGCCGGCAGCAATCAGGTTGTTGACGCGGACAGGGATCAGGGCGCCCAGAGGAATCTGGAAGGGCCAGCTGGCCACATCCACGTACCCGCGTCCAACCTGTGGAGGGATGCAGATCAATGCGGTACTGTCCGACGCCCACACTATCTGCGAAGACTTCTGCTCCTTGCATGGCGCCGCGGGCCTCCACCCCGATCATCGTCTCTGTGACTGTGAACAGTGCCCGGATGCGACGGGCTTCCCTGACGTATGGCCGTAAGGCTAAACCGTGAGTGAGTTCAGTGCCAGTCAGGTCACCCCGGAGCCGTAGGCCTGGGTAACCTTGTCCTCCGTCGTGACGGGGAGCTTCCGTCTGCATCCAGTACAGCAGCGCAAGACTTAAATTTTTTCCGGCTTCCAGGTGACGGGCCTTTTCTACCGCATCGACGCCGACAAGAGGTCCCAGCCAGTAGTCATTCTGCGGCCAGTTCACCAGCGTGACATCTGGCGTCTCCTGTGTGTAATGTCGGTTCGTGACGATACGGCGGTAGTGCCAGAAGTCACCCTTGTGAGCCACCTCACGCGGATCACCGAACAGATCGCGGTAGATCGGTGTCCCGGTAATCGGATGCGGGTAAGTCCAGGACAGTTGCGGAGCGGGCCAGAAGGGAGCCTGATAATCCCGCCAGAAATCGTAATGTTCTGGCCGGTCAATCGTGTGGTCTTCTCCCTCCTGGTGATCCATCGCAAAACACCACGTAAAGGCCTGCTGGTTGAGGGGTTGCGCAGACTCTAGGGCGTGGGGCTCCCCGGTCTCCCCTTGGCTTTCGGCACCAATGACGCTTTCTGCTCCGCTGAGCTCAGTCAGCTCTCCCAGTTCAGTGGCGTCCAGAACGTACTGGGCCTGCACGATATGCTGGACGCCCGAGATGTGCTGGAAAGTGACAGCGCGGATCACGTCTCCATCCAGTTCTACCTGAACGGGGGCCGTGTCCGTCCAAAGACGCAGCTGGCGCGACGTCCGGTAGGGGGCGAGCATACTTTCCAGAACCTGGAGGGCCACACGAGGTTCGTGGCACAGCCGGCCGACGTTTCCTGCACCAGGATTGAGATAGGGATCGGCTGCCGCCTGTGGGGTGGCGTACACGTGCTCCCGGTAATGCTGCCGAATCCGGCGGCGAAACTCGGCGTAGGTGGCGGTGGCGCCATAGTCCTCGATCCAGATTGCTTCATCTGGTGGAACGGCCTGGCTGGTGAGCTGCCCTCCAATCCAGGGAGATTCCTCCGTGAGAATGACACGGTGCCCCAGGCGCAGGGCCGCAAGAGCAGCGGCCACACCGCCGACGCCTCCACCGACGATCAGGATGGGCGTGAAGTGCTCGGTCATCCTTTTGTCCCGCTCGCCGCGAGGCTTTCAATGAAGGTACGCTGGGCCATCAGGAAGGCCAGCAGGACGGGCAGTGCCACCAGGACACTGGCGGCCAGTGTGAGATTCCAGTACGTGCCGCCCAGTGGGTCGGTGAATCGTTGCAGGGCCAGGGGCAGGGTCATGCGCGCCTCGTCGTTCAGGTAGATCAGGGGATTGAAGTAATCGTTCCAGGAATTCAGCACTGCGAAAATAGTGACCGTCGCCAGGGCTGGCCGGGACAGAGGCAGTGTGATGTACCAGAAGACGCCCAGCGTTCCTAGCCCATCAATGCGTCCAGCCTCATCGAGTTCGCGTGGCAGCGTAATGAAGTGCTGGCGCATCAGGAAGACGCAGAGGGCACCAGTGGCACTGAAGACCTGCAGCAGAATGATAGGGACAAGGGAGTTGGAGAGTTGAAGTGCCCGGAACGCAATGAACTGTGGGATCGCGGTGAGTTCAGCCGGAATCATCATTGCGGCGAGCGTGAACACGAAGGCAAGATTCCGCCCTGGAAAGCGCAGGCGCGCGAACGCGTACCCGGCCGTCGCAGACAGGATGAGGGTAACCGGGACGGTAATAGCGACCGTCAGTAGGCTGTTGAGATACTGACGTGCAAATGGGTAGTCTCCGAAGACGCGAGCGAAGTTGGTCAAACCTGCATCGAGATTCAGACCGAATGGATTACGAAGATCCCTGGGCTGACTTCACGCTGGAGAGGAACATCCACAGGATCGGGGCGACAAATGGAAGACAGACGATGACCAGTAATACGTAAAGCAGAACTGACCAGGGGGTACGCGAGGGGGGAAGGTTACTCCTCATAGAACACCAGTGCCCGGCGCATCCGCCACTGCAACAGCGTCAGCAGCAGTACGACGACGAAGAGAATGGCTGCCAGGGCGGAAGCGTAGCCGAACTCGAAAAAAGTGAAGCCCTGCTTGAACATGTACACGATCAGGGTGGTGGTCGCACTGGCGGGACCTCCCCCAGTGAGAACCCAGATAGGCGTGAAGACTTTCAAAGCACCGATCACGGTCACCAGAAAGACCAGAAAGAGAGTGGGGGAGATCATTGGAAGGGTGATGTAGCGGTAGACCTGCCAGGGGCTGGCCCCATCCAGGTGAGCGGCCTCCCGCTGCTCGGGGGGCACTCCCTGTAAGGCGCTCAAGAAGATCACCGTGTTCAGTCCCACTGCCTTGAGCACTTCAATCACAATGACCGTACCCAGCGCCGTTTGGGGTGCGAGGAGCAGGTTGGCATTCTCGAAACCCATTCCCTGGAGCGTACCGTTGATCGGTCCCTGCGGTTGGAGCAGGAACTTCCAGATCAGAGACCAGGCGACAATGGGCATCACCACCGGGGAGAACACCATGGATCGGAAGGCAGCGATGCCTGGCAGGCGAACATTCAGCAGGCTGGCCAGGGCGAGCGCCACCCCGATGTTCAGCAGCACGATTCCCACGGTGAAGAAGGCGGTCACGGTGAGGCTCCCCCGGAACTCCAGATCATCCGCGAGACGCATGTAATTGCTCAGCCCGCTCATCCGGGGTGGGTCCAGCAGTGACCAGCTGGTCAGGGACATCCACAGGACTGCGACCAGAGGAGCGATGATGAACGCGAGCATGCCCAGCACGTAGGGCAGGGAGAGCAGCAGGCCCGCCCGAGCCTCACGGCGGGCGAGCGTCACAGCCGGTCAACCGTGCGGCAGGTGGTGTCCAGGATCGACCGGAGGTCCGCGCCGGGCTGAAACACCCGGTCCAGACTGCTGGTAATCACATCATTGGCTTTCAGCCAGTCGGTGGTTGTCTGAAGCACTCGTGCCGAGGCAATCTGACTGGTCAGTGCGGTTTTCAGCATCGAAGCTGGTATCGCGGGGTTGCTGCCCAGATAAGCGCTGCTCTTCAGGATGCTCTGCCGGGGCGGGGGGAAGAACTTCGCTGTGCGGTTCATGTTTTCCCGTGATGCAAGAAACTGCAGGAAGGCAAGCGCTTCGGCCTGGTTACGACCTTTGCTGAACGCGACATACCCAGCCTGACCCAACTGGCTTATGCGTCCCGTTGGACCCTTGGGAAGGGGGGCGACACCCCATTTGAACTTGGCGTCTTTCAGCTGCCCAGCGTAACTGACGTTGTCGTAGTACATACCCAGCTTCCCGCCCTCGAAGCTCGTCTGATCTCCGGGACGCGGCATGCTGCCGTCCTTGAACATCATCTCCTGCATCAGGTTGAAAGCGCGCAGGCTACCGGCGGAGTTCAGATTGCACTTCTGATTGCTGTCGTACACGCCACCACCGTGCGACCACAGTACGGCCAGCAGTCCGCCTGCCCAGGCCTTGGGATCGACTCGCATGACCCGTGCGCCGGAACTGCCCGTTTTGGTTTTGATGGCCAGTGCCGACTTCTGGAAGGCGGCATAGTCCCACTGCCCCCGGGCGTACTGGGCCAGAGGGTCCGTGATCTTGGCCTGTGCAAAGAGGTCCTTATTATAAAACAGCACAAGTGGCGAGTTGGAGAAGGGGAGGCCGTAGAGATTGCCATTACGCTTCCAGAGACTCAGCGAAGACGTCGTGAAGTCCGAAAGCCCGAAAGCAGCCACCTTGCCCAGTGAAGCCACATTGACAAGGTTGCCAGACGCGATAAATGTCGGTACGTCGCGTTCAGAGAGCCATCCGACATCGGGGGCGTCACCAGAAGCAATTTGCACAGCCAGCTTACGGCTGTAATCCGCAAACGGCGTGACTTCTATCCGGACATCCACATTGGTTTTGGCTGTGTATTCCCGCGCAAGCTGCTGCAGGAGGGCCAGGCCATCGCCGCCGGCCCAGGTGCTGAAGCGCAGTTCAGTCGCCTGCGCGGAAGATGCCACGGCGAGCATCGAAGCGAGAAAAGTGTACAGGGCGGGACGGCGCATCATGAACCTCCTGAAGTAATACGTATTGGCTTGCTCCGAAGCGTATGGGTACAGATCGGCCTTGTCAAGCGGTCAGCCCTGCGGACAGACTTCGGTCTCAGCTCGGGGTGGGCACGGGAACCCCAAAACGCCATTTCCCAAATGCCCCTCTGACCTCAGTGCCCGATACTTTCCCGTGGGGCTTGAAGAATTTCAGTTGACACGCGAGAACATGGCGCGTCCCCCTCCTCCGCCAAGCTAACCCGCTGCTTCACCGCGCATTTTCCGGAGTTCCGCCATGGTCAGGTCGAGGTGCTCTCCTTCATGGTCCTCGCCCTCCTTGGCGGCAAGGACATCCGGCAGGCAATATTGACCAGCAGTTCGCTCGGTCCTCGGTGATCATGGCTCCTCAGACACTTCCAAGGCGGGGTGCCTCAAACCTCGCTCGAGAAGCGCGTCAGCCGCACATCAAGTAGAAGTTCGCCTAATACGGACTCCGATTGAACGGCTCTGCAAGCCGTTCAATCGGAGCGGAGCGAGAAGGAGAGAAACGCCCCTCCGGACGTGGAGCTGGCAACCCGGGGATGTTCCGGGTTGTCAGCGAAACAGACGGCAGTCCGTATAATCATCCGCGCGAGGGTTACTCTGCGCCCTGAGCGACGACTTCAGCACTGCGCTGGGCGAGCCACTTTTTGCGATCCACACTGGCCTTTGGCCTGCTCCTCAAGAAGGACAAACTTGCACGCGCCCGGGCCGAATCTCAACTTCGTCCCGTTCACGCTTTGGGGTCAGGCCATTCCTGCCTGTAGAGAAATGCAACCTCAGCGTCACGACCTCATAGGGCCGCAGATCGAGGATGACCGTTTCACCAGTGAGGGTGAGCGGCCGCGGCGCTTCCTCCAGCAAGTTCACGCATTCGGCTCCCCTCAGTCCCGCGATTTCGAGTCGGGCTTCCCCGCGCGCTCCATGCGGCTCGTAGAGCCGCATGATCAGGGCGCCGTCCTCCTCCGCCTTCTTGAGGGCACCCAGGGCTACCGGCAGGCCCGAACCGCTCACCCAGCCTCCAGTCGGAACTGGGCCAGAAGCGGGAACCGCCACCAGCGGGCTGTTCAGGTCAAAGGCCTCACGCACGGTGCCGGCCTCGTTCCAGCGCCCCACGTGGGGGAACAGCGCGTAGCTGAATTCGTGCTCGCCCTCGTCGGCGGTGGGATCGGGGTACATCGGACCGCGCAGCAGGGTCAGCGCCAGGGTCCCCCCAGCGCCGAGTGCCCGTATTTGCTGTCGTTGAGCAGAGAGACGCCGTAGCCGCTCTCCCCCAGGTCGGCCCAGCGGTGCCCGGCGACCTCGAATCGCGCCGCGTCGCCGGGGGAGTTGCGGTGGGTGGGGCGGGAAACGGCGCCGAAAGCCGTCTCGAACCAGGCTTCGTGGGTGCGTATCTTCAGTTCAAAGACCGCCTTGACCAGTGTGCGGCGCTCGTGCCACTCGGCGCGGGTGTGGATCTCAATCCGGCGCGAGTCGGCACGCAGGCGGTAGGTTTGCGTGAGGCGCGATTCGCGCCAGCGCCGGGTGACCCGTAAGGCAGCGCGTAGAGGTCCGGCCTCGATCAATTCCAGGGTCTCCACCCCGCCGATCTCCTCGCCCTCGCCCTCGATGCTGGGTGCCACGTCCCAGGCGTCGTACTCGCGGGGCAGGTCGAAGTGGGCGATCAGGCGGTTGCCGCGACCCTCCAGGACCTCGCGCCGCTCCTGCTTGTCGTAGATCCGGTGCAGGGTGCCGTCCGTGCCGATCAGCACTTCCAACAGGGTGTTTCCCAGGATCCAGCCGTCTGCCGTCTCGCGCGTCTGCACGCGGGCGGACACAGGGGGGGTGTCGCCCGGTTCGGCGCGCAGTTCCAGCAGACTCAGGGCGGACACGTCGCGCCCCGGGGCGTGGACCAGCAGACCGCCCTCCACCGGCTGGGCGGGCAGCGGCTGGCCGTCCGCATCATGGACGGCACCGGACGCGCCGGGAAGCAGCACACTCAGCGGCCGGTCATGCAACGCGGAGTTGGCGATGGCCCAGCGGCCCACATGGTTCTCCCCCGCCGTCAGTGCCCGCACCGCCGCGTCTCGGAGGCCCGCAGCGCGAGTGACGACCTCCTCCAGTTCGGCTCTGGCGACCACGTTGACCTCGCGGATGCTGGAGCCGGGCAGGATGTCGTGGAACTGGTTGAGCAGGGTGTTTTTCCAGATCGCCTCCAGCTCGGCGGCGGGATAGGCATGCCCCGCCAGGTGGGCCAGGCTGGCGAAGGCCTCGGCTTCCAGAAGGCGGGCCTCCGCTGCGCGGTTCAGCCACTTGAGCCGTGCCTGCGAGGTCAGGACGCCCCGGTGGAACTCCAGATAGAGCTCGCCCACCCAGACCGGCAGGCCTTCGCGGGGCAGGGACGCAAAGAAGTCGTCCACCCGGCTCATTCGCAGCCGCGGAAGCGCCGGGAAGTCGCGCAGCCGGGCATACAGCTCCAGATGCTCGCTCGCCGGGCCACCGCCACCGTCGCCGTGCCCGAACGTGAAGAGGCTCTCGGGCTCACGGATCTCCTCCCCGCCCATCCAGAGCGGGAGGGCCTGACCCTGAAACTGCCGCCAGGTGCCCAGCAGGTCAAGCGGCTCGACCAGACCGTTGTAGGCCCGCCCCGCCGGGTTGTAGAAGGTATGCGCCCGCACCCGGCTGCCGTCGAGGCCTTCCCACTCGAACAGGTCGTATGGAAAGACGGTCGTCTCGTTCCAGTTGAGCTTGGTGGTGAAAAAGCCCCCGATGCCCGCCTGGAGGAGCAGTTGCGGTAGCGCCGAGGTAAAGCCGAAGGTGTCGGGGAGCCAGGCCACCGTGCTGGCATGCCCGAATCTGGCCTTGAAGTAGCGCTGACCGTACAGCAGTTGCCGCGCCAGCGACTCTCCGCCCGTCATCTGACAGTCGGGTTCCACCCACATGCCCCCGACCGGCTCGAAGCGGCCCTCCCGTGCGCGGGCCTGCAGGGCCTGAAGAAGGGCCGGGTCGTCCTCTTCCAGCCAGGCGAAGACCTGCGCGGAGGACTGACCGAACAGCAACTCCGGGTAACGGTCCATCAACTCCAGCAGGGTGTGGAAGGTCCGGCGCAGTTTGCGGCGCGTCTCGGCGACCGGCCACAGCCAGGCAAGGTCGATATGCGCGTGTCCGCTGAGGGCCAGGCGGCCGCTGGGAGGGTAGAGCGCCCGCACCCGGTCGAGATGTCCTGCCAGGGCCACGCGCGCCCGCTCGATGCCCGCGACGATTTCCGGGGGAAGCGGCTGGGGCGCAGGCAAGTCCGGCAGGCGGTCCCACACGTCGCCTGCGTGGCTGCGTCCCGCCGAGCCGTGGGAGATCCGGGCCAGATATCCAGAGGTGCCCGAGGGCCACTCGAGGTCCGCGAGCGCGGCCTCGGCGGCGGCCAGCAGATGCGGGACAACCTCGTGGACGTTTCCGGGCGTCCCCTCGCGCGGGCTGCGTCCCGTCTGGAGGCCGCCCAGTACCCGCGCGGCCTCCAGCACGGCGGTGAGGTCGAGCAGCAGGCCCTGGACCGCCGCCTCGGGCGCGACGAGGTGGGCACGGGTCAGGCGCGGGGCGGGGTTCGGGGTGCCGAACAGTCCCTTGGGCACCGCCTCGATCTCGACCCGGACCTTTTCGCCGCCCATGGCGCACCCGGCCACCCGGAAGGCGCGGTGGTACTCGTTCAGCCCGCCGGTCAGCGTTTGTGTCAGGGCGCTGCTGGTGATCTGCACGAAGCCCTCGCCGCCCACGTCGAGTTCGAGTTCCACCATCCGGCCCGCGAAGCTGGCAGGCACCTGAAATTCGGCTGCGAACCGCACCGGGCCGCCCGCAACCGATTGATCCACCTGCGGCCAGGGGTCACCGAGCCGCAGCAGCGTGGGGGAGCGCCGGGTGCTGTGAAAGTCCACCCCTCCACAGGCCACTCGCGGGCCATCCGCCAGGCGGCGAAATCGTCGCGGCGCTTCTCGAGGAGTTGCAGGCGCTGGGCGAGGGTCAAGGACATGTGGAACACCTTGGTCTGGTGAGCGGCGCAGTGGGCCGGGCAGAGAGCGAACCGGTGAACAGCTGAGGCATCAGGCTCCTGTGGCAAGTCGCAGTGAGGGCCGCCTCCCGGTCGGAGCGGGGAGGCGGGAAGGCAGAACCGGTCTGAGCGTGGGGAAGGGACGGCGCAACAGAGGGACGGCGCACCCCCCGCGTCATCTCATACGGATTCCGTTTGTTTCGCCAACACTCCGGAACTTCACCGGATTGCCGGCTCCACGTCCGGAACCCGCCCCGCTCCCACTCGCTTCGCTCCGATTGAATGGGCTTTGCAGCCCATTCAATCGGAGTCCGTATCAGCGCGGATCCGTACAGGTCAGCCTGACGATCACCGGCTGGGCGCGGTACAGCAGGTCCCCCTTCTGCGCCCCGGGCAGCGCGCTCGGTACTGAGCCGTCGTAAGTCTCTCCCACGGCGTACAGCAGGTTCGTGGCGCGTTCCTCCGTTCCGGCCTGGCTGCCGCACACGGCGTCCAGGCGCGTGGTGTGCTGCTCCCCGACGGCCAGAACGCCGCTCTCGGACTTGACCGTGTGCTCACGTCCCAGCGGCGTGAGCGCGTAATGCACGAAGGACTCGGGTACGCCCTGGTTGGCGAACGCCAGGGTGGAACGGACCGTCTGCCGCACCGGGGCCGTCAGATCGAAGGTGCTGCCTGAAGGCAGGGCGAGCGCGGCGCGCTCCCGCAGCTTGATGCTGGCGCGGATGTTCGGCAGGGCGCTGTCAGGGGTCACCGTGACGATATCGGCGGGCTGGGCGCAGGCACTCCACAACATGCCCGGGGCGAGGGGACGACGCCAGGGCTTCCCGGAGGCCCCTTCCAGCTGACCCACGACCAGTTCACGCCACGACGATCCCCGGAAGGCGTAATTGCCGCTGAGCAGGCGGAAGTCTCCCCGGCCGGGAAAGGCGATGGTGGTCATGACCTTGAACACCTGATCCTCGCCTGCGGTTTTCCAGCCGATCGCCTCCTCATGGAGGATCTCGCGGGTGGCAAAGCCGCTGTCCCCGACCAGTACCACGCCTTTCGGCGTGACGCGGAACTTCAGCCAGGAACCGGAAATCTCCAGACGCAGGGCGCCGTCATGGGGAATGCTCATCCGCATCGAGGCGCTCTGGTTGCCCGACAGGCGATAGACATACTGGAAGCCGTCCTCGCCGTTCTCACGGGCAATATTCTTCTGTTTGCCCTCGACATTGATGACGGGAATCCACGCTCCGTCCTGGACGGCGTAGATTCCGGCGTCGGCGGCGCGACCCTGGCGCGGCTGGCCCCCCAGGTACAGGTAGGGAAACACCGTATTGGTCGCGCGGATGTCCGGCATGAAGGCGGTACCCTCAATGAAGTTCACCGGGCCTGTGCGGGCCGGATCGGTCTGAAAGCGGGAATAGGCTCCGCTCATCTCGTTGCGGCAACGCAGGAAGACGCCATCCGAGGCGTGCCCGGGAGGTGTGGCGGCGCTCTGGGTGCCGAGCGGGCCGAAGACGTCCGGGTCGATTCCGATGGACGGCAGTGGCGCGGCACCCTCACTGAGGTCAAGCGCGTCTTGGCTGGGTTCTTCCGCTCCGGTGGACTGCGTGCCGAGCGTCCCCGCCGGGTGCACGGCAGACTGAGGTGCAGAGGAGAGGTGGCCGCAGGCGGTCAGGAGAAGCGCGGAGGCGGCGAGCAGGCTGAGTCGGTTACGCATGATGACCTTTCCAGGCGCGCCAGGGATGGACGTGCCCCCACCAGGGAGGTGGACTGCTGTGAGGGTGGTGTGCCGAGAGGGCCTTTCGTTGCCGGGTGCCCCGCAGTCGATGGACGCCAGTCACGCAGAGGGGTGTCCTGCTGGAGGCCTGATGCCTGCGGGCTTCTGGCGGTCAGTCGGCTTCTGGAGGGTCACGGGTGTGCCCCTGGGTGAAAGCCGTCGGTGGTTGAGGGGAGGCCGGGAAGCGGCCGACGACCCCACCCCCGCCGGGGCATCCAGTCACCTTCACCGGGCCACCTGACCCAGTGGCACGGGTAATTCACCGTCCGCGGTGGTCTCTCCAGCCAGACAGCGCTGCAGGGCGTCCAGGGCCTCCGGGCGAAAGCCGTAGGTGATCAGTGCGGGCGCATTCACGTCCAGCGCCGCGTACGGATTCCACAGCGCCAGGTGAAGGTCAGGCGTCGCCCCGCGCCAGGCGGGGTGCCGGTGGCGGGCCGTGGTGGCCAGGATCACGGTTCGTCCACGGGCCCGCAGGGCCTGCCAGTCGAGGGGAGCCGGGTCGGTGACGAGCAGGGTCTCGACCTCGTACAGCCCTCCTAGGCGCCGCGCAAGGTCCTGACCACTGACGCCCGCTTCCATCACGTTCTCGCCGGGCACCTCGGCCACGGCGACCAGAGTGACGCCCGCTCCCCGGGGAGGCAGGACCGGATCGCGGTAGCGCGTGAGCCCGCGCGCCCACGCGTCTCCCAGCAGGGAGGCGTCCGCGGTCCGCTGCGGGGGTAGGTACGCCCTGGAGCGGCTGGGGTACTGGCGGGCCAGCGAGTCCAGTCGGGCGAGTTTGTCTGCCACGTCCGGCACCCGTCCGGCGGCGATCGCCTCTTCCACCGCCTGCAGGGTTTCTTCCTGCGCCGAGCGCCGTCCCAGGGCCATCACCATGTCGGCCCCGGCCAGCAGCGCCAGCACGGCCGCCTCGCCGCGCCCGTAGTGGTCGTCGATAGCCTTCATTCCCATCGAGTCGGTGATCACCACGCCGCCGTAGCCCCAGTCGTCCCGTAGCAGCCCGGTCAGCAGCGCGGGGGAGAGCGTCGCAGGCAGGTCCGGATCCAGCGCCGGGTAGACGATATGTGCCGTCATGACGGCGGGCACCTCGGCCTCCCGGAAGGCCCGGCGGAAGGGGACGAACTCGCCCACCTCCAGTTCGGCGCGTCCCTTGGCCACCCGGGGCAGCGCGAGGTGGCTGTCCAGGACGGTGTCCCCGTGGCCCGGGAAATGCTTGACGCAGCCTGCCACGCCCTCCGAGAGCGAACCCTCCAGCCAGGCGAGGGCCAGCTCGGTCACCCGGTCGGGGTCCGACCCGAAGGCGCGGTCCCCAATGACGGGGTTGTGCGGATTCACGTTGAGGTCCAGTACCGGCGCGAAGTTCCAGTTGATTCCCACGGCGGCCAGGGGTCGCGCAACCGCCGCGCCGACCTCGCGGGCCAGGGTGGGGTCGCCGGCCGCCCCCAGGCTCAGGGCGCTGGGGGCGGCCGGCCAGAACGGCGTGCGGAAGACGCCGCCGCCCTCCTGGTCGATGGCGATCAGCGCTCCAGCACCCATCACGTCGCGCAGGTCCGCCACCAGCCGGGCGAGCTGCGGCTCGCTCTCGACGTTCTTGCGAAACAGGCAGACCGCCCGGATCCGGTGGCGGCGCAGATGTTCGCGGGTGTCGGCGTCGAGGTCGGGGCCAGGAATATCGACCATCAGCAGCGGGCCGGCCTGGGGAGCATGTTCGGGCATGGGTCTCCTTTGGAACAAAGTTCCAGTTTGGGCATTGATTGACAGCGGTTTGCTCCAAGAGTAGTCTTATTCCAACTTCACAGTCAATCCTGGAATTTTTCTCCAACCGCGCTGCTCGCTCACCGCGCGGCCATCCAGTTCGCCCGCCTCGCCAAAGGAGTCTCCGTGATTCATCCCCGCCTTGCCCGGAGTGTGCTCGACCGGCTGCACTCGCAACTCATCGTGTCGGTGCAGGCCGATGACGGCAGCCCGCTGCGGGATTCGCGCATCATCGCCGCCCTGGCCTGCGCCGCCGAACTGGGCGGGGCCGCCGGACTGCGCGTCCGCTCGGCCGAGGACGTGCGGGCCGTGCAGAGCGTGAGTGCCTTGCCCCTGATCGGCCTGACGAAGACGTGGCGCGATGACACCGACGTCTACATCACGCCGACCCCGGCGGAGGCTGAGCAGCTGGCCGGACTCGGCTGCGCGATGGTGGCCTTCGACGCGACCCGGCGCCCCCGGCCACACAGCGTTCCCGAACTGATTGGTGCCATCCAGGCGGCAGGAGCGCTGGCGCTGGCAGACGTGGCCACCCTGGCGGAAGCGGCCGCGGCCTTGCACGCGGGGGCCGATCTGGTGAGCACGGCCCTGTCGGGCTATACCCCCGACAGCCCGCAGCAGGAGGCTCCCGATTTCGAGCTGATGCAGGGACTGCACGCCGCCGGCATCCCCTTCCTGGCCGAAGGGCGCCTGAAAACTCCTGCCGACGCCGTGCGCGCCCTGGAACTCGGCGCGCACGCGGTCGTCGTGGGGTCCGCCATCACCCGGCCCGACGACGTCACCCGTTGGTTCACGGCGGCCCTGCGGGACGCTGCCGGGCAGGTGGCCACCCGATGATCGAGGACCGGACGCGGATCACCGGGGCGCTCAGCCGCCTGCGGGCGCAGATAGAGTTGCTGACCCCGGCCCAGCAACGCGCAGCGGCCTATACACTCGAACACCCCGGCGAGGTGATCTACCAGACGGTGACCGAGCTGGCCGAGGCGAGCGGCACCGGAGTGGCGACCGTGATGCGCCTGTGCCGTGACCTGGGCTTCGCCGGCTTTCAGGAATTCAAGCTGGCCCTGGCCGCCGATCTGGCCAGCGTGCAGGGTCCGGTGGACGCCCCCAGCGGCACGCCCGAAAGCCTGATCGCGCACGCCGTCCGCACCTGCTCGCGGGTGCTGGAGGATACCAGCAAGGTGCTCGACCCCCGCGAGCTGGAGCGCGCCCTGAACGCGCTGGCAGGGGCGCCCTGCATTCTGCTCACTGGTCAGGGGGCCAGCGGGGTCACGGCCCTGGACTTCGCCTACAAGCTGCTGCGCCTCGGCCTGAACGCGGCGGCCCTGACGGATCCGCACCTGGCGTCCATGCGCGCCGCCGTCCTGCCACCCGGCTCGGTGGCAGTCGGAATCACCCGCTCGGGCAGCACCGTCGACACCGTGCACGTGCTGCGCCAGGCCCGGGAGCGTGGGGCCTTCGTCGTCGCCATCACCCACCGCGCCCGCAGCCCGGTCACCGAATACGCCGGTTGCACCCTGCACACCGCCTCGCCCGAAGATCCCCTGGGCGGCGGGGCGGTTGCCAGCAAGGTTGGACAGCTGCTGGTGCTCGAGGCCCTCTACACCGGCCTCCATGCCCGGATTCCGGGTGCACAGGAAGCGGTCAGGGCAACCGCTTCTGCCGTTGTGGACAAGAGCTACTAGCGCCCAGAGGAGGACCCGTCATGACCCTGCTCTTTACCTGCTCCGAAAGTGTCCAGCCTCCCCGACACCAACCTGCGGCCTTTCCTCCCGGCACACTCCGCGAAGGCCAGAATGTGACGAACCCATAAATTCAGCCCACCGGGACGCCACGTGCGCCACGCCCGCCTCGTCACGGTTCACCCAAAGCTCTCTCGCCGAAAGGACCCCTCAACCATGCGCAAACAAATTCTGCTGACCGCTGCCCTGCTCGGCCTCTCCACCGCCGCTGCCCAGAAGACCCAGGTGGAGTTCTGGACCATCTCGCTGGCGCCCCTCTTCAACGACGAGATGGAGCGCCTCGCCACCCAGTTCGAGCAGCAGAACCCGAACGTGGACGTGAAATGGGTGGACGTACCCGCCAACGCCATCGAGCAGAAACTGCTGGCCGCCGTCGCCGCCGGTCGCCCGCCCGCCGTGGTCAACCTCAACGCCGACATGATCGTGAAGCTCCAGCAGCAGGGGGCGCTTGAAACCATGAACGGCGTGGGCCAGACGGTCCTGAACACCTACTTCAAGGGCGCGCTGAACACCTTCACGGTGGACGGCAAGGTCTACGGCCTGCCGTGGTACTGGTCACCCAAGGTCGTGGCCTACAACACCGACCTGTTCCGGAAAGCCGGACTCGACCCCAACAATCCGCCGCGCACCATGCAGACCCTGATCGCCGCCGCCAAGCAGATCAAGGACAAGACCGGCATGTACGGCTTCGTGCCCAACATCAACAACCTCGGCTTCCTGTACATGTTCCAGGAAGCGGGCCTGCCGATCCTCTCCAAAGACGGCAAGAAGGCGGTGTTCAACTCACCCCAGCACGTGCGGATGGTGCAGCAGTACGCGGACCTGTACAAGAAAGGCTACATCCCGGAAGACACCATGCGCCGGGGCTTCACGGCCGCGACCGAGCTCTACGGCGCGGGCAAGCTGGGGATGCTCATCACTGGACCGCAGTTCATCCTGCGGGTGGAAAACGACAACAAGACCGTCTACGGTCTGACCAAGGTCGGCCCCTACCCGCTCGACCTGGCCGGCAACGTGATTCACACCCCGCTGATGGCGATGAGCATGCCCAAGGGCGTGCAGAACCGGGACGTGGCCCTCAAACTCGCGAGCTTCCTGACCAACGACGCCAGCCAGCTCGCCTTTTCCAAGGTCACCAAGACGACCTTCCCCTCCACCCAGAAATCCTCGCGTGACGCCTACTTCCAGAAGGCCGGGGCGAGCGCCGTGGAACAGGGGCGCCTCCAGGCAGCCAGGCAGTTGCGCCGCGCCCAGGACCTCACGGTCGTCGTGCCCGACGCCTCCAAGCTGTTCAAGGCCTTCAAGGACAACATGGAGGCTGCGATGGCAGGGACCAAGAGCGCCAAGGAAGCCCTGGACGACGCCGTGAAAGTCTGGAACGCCAGCCTGTAACGCACGCAGCCAGCCAGCGAGCGGGCAGGCCTCTGTCCCCCGCTGGCTTTTCCACGCTGCTCTCTCCAGGAGGTCCCCGTTGCATCCATTCCTGACCCTCACCCTCACGGCCACGCTGTATGGCGCCCCGAGCGCCCTGGCGCTGCCGCTCAAACCCGTCCCCGACGCCTTCCATGCGCTGCCGCTCAAACCCGTCCCCGACGCCTTCCATGCGCTGCCGCCCGCCCAGATCATTCCGGTGCCACAGCGGGCGCAGTATCCGCAGGGCACCTTGCCACTCGCGGGCCTCACGCTGGAAGTGCGCGGCACTGCATACGAACTCCAGGCCGCCGCACGCGACCTGCAAACCGAGTGGATGACCCGCCTGAACACGGCGCTGCCACTGGCGAGCGGCGCGGCGGGCCGCATCGTCATCGGTACCCGCCATGACGCCCGACTGGCGGAGCTCGCGCGGGACAAGGGACTCTTCACCGATCGCCCCGAAGGCTACGCGCTGTGGGTGGACAGCGGTGGAGCAACGGTGGTGGGGGCTGATGCCAGAGGGGCTTACTACGGCGCGCAGACACTGCGGCAGCTGCTGACCCCCACCGGAATCCGCTTCGCGCAGGTCAACGACTTTCCGCAGCTCTCCCAGCGCATGGCGATGCTGTACCTCGACCAGTACAGCAAGGGGATCAACGACGCGCTGATTCCGCTGCTGGCCGGACTGAAGTACAACTCGGTGCTGGTGATGAGCAACTACGTCCAGTGGGACGCCGCCCGGCAGGGCGGCTTCGCGCACCCTGGCGGGGCCAGCAAGGCCGAGGCGGCGCGCATCGCGGACCTCGCCCGCAGCTATGGCCTGGAGCCGATCCCCCTGATCGAGACGCTGGGGCACACCGGGTGGCTCTTTCACGGCGGGGCCAACAGGGACCTGATGCAGGACCCGCAGAGTCAGAACCCATTCGCCTACGACACGCTCAATCCGCGTACCTACGACGTGGTGCTGCCCATCCTGACGGAGGCCGTGAAGACCTTCGGGGCCCGGCGGGTGCATATCGGGCACGACGAGGTCCGCAACCGCGACCGGTTCCCAGCCCGTGAGAACGGCAAGGCGCAGGGCTTCGTGAAGCTCTTTACCGACGACACGCTGCGGCTCTACCACCACCTGAAGTCGCTGGGGGCCGGAACCATGATCTGGCACGATGTGGCCTTCGCCGACGCCTTCCGGGAGCAGATTCCAGCGGCATTGCCGAAGGACATCGAGGTGATGTACTGGGCTTACAACCCGGCTGCCGACTATCCACTGCTCGCGGACATCAAGCGGGCGGGATTCAGCACCTACGCGGCAGGCTGGCGCGACCCGATGAACCCCGAAAGCTTCGCCCGGAGCGCAGCCCGCTCGGAGGTGACAGGCTACGTGCAGACGCGCTGGAGCGGCTATTTCGGCAACCCCAGCATCTGGGACGGGCAGGCCGACCAGGGGGTGGCCTACGTGCGCGGAGCCGCGAGCGCCTGGAATCCCGCCGCTCCACCCGTGCAGAACCCAGCCGCGCGCTACCGCGACCTGTACCGGGGCTCGAGCTACACACCCCAGCACGGGCAACTCGTGAACCTCACCAGCGTGGTCACCCGACCCCTGGCCGACCGTGACGAGACAGGATGGATTCAGAAAGGGCCCGGCACCGACCTCTCGGCGCTCCCGTCCGGCGAAGTGAAGATCGGCGCCTACAGGTTCCTGATCTCAGGCGCGGTCATGACCAGAGGCAGCCGCGCCGCCGTGGGCCAGTTGCCCGAGCGGGTCAGTCTGCCGATCGGAGCGAAAGCAGACGGGATCGCCTTTCTGCACACGACCGGATGGCCCCATCCCACGGATCGCGAGCCAGTCGGCCGCTATGAGATCGAGTTCGCAGACGGCACGCGGCAGGTCCAGCCGCTGGAATACGGCCGCCATATCCGCGCCTGGACCGAGCCGCTGGTCACCAGCATGGTGCAGGCCCCGGCATGGTTCGGCAAGACGAAGGACGGACTGGACGTGTCCCTGGGAGTACTCGAGTGGCGCAATCCGGCGCCGGGCAAGGTCATCAAACAGGTCACGCTGGTCAGCGAGGGCAGGGGCGCCAATCCCACCCTGCTGGGCCTGACACTGTTGGGGGGAACAAGGTGAGTCTACAAAAGAGTTCCGGAGAGCTGCGGCCGGCCGCTCCGCGCCAGCGCGGCACCAGCTGGCGGGTGGGCGCCCGCACCACCCTGATTGCCTACGCCTTCTTGCTGCCCTTCCTGGTGCTGCTGGTCCTCTACAGCTTCTGGCCGGTCGTGTTCGGCACCTACCTGGCCTTTACCGAGTACAACATCATCTCCCCGCCCCGGTGGGTGGGGCTGGAGAACTTCCGCGAACTCGCCGGGGACGAGCAGTTCTGGAGCGGCGTGCGGAGCAGCCTGATCTACCTGCTGGTGGTCCCGGTCATTCAGCTGCTCTCCATCGCGGTGGCGATGCTGGTCAACCGTGACCTGCCGGGCATCGGTCTTTTCCGCACGGCGTACTACGTGCCTGTGGTGACCAGCTTCGCCATCGTCGGGCTGATGTGGACCTGGATGTACCAGCAGGACGGCCCGGTCAATTTCGTGCTGACCCGCCTGGGCCTGATGGACCAGCCGCACTCGCTGCTGAACAACCCCGCGACCGCGCTGCTGGCGGTGATGTTCGTGACGCTCTGGAAGGGCATCGGCTACTACATGGTGCTGTACCTGGCGGGTCTCCAGGGCATTCCCCGCGAACTGGAGGAGGCCGCCGTGATCGACGGTGCCAACCGCCTTCAGGTGTTCTGGCACATCACGCTGCCGGGCCTGCGCCCGATCATCCTGGTGTGTAGCGTGCTGTCCACCATCAGCGCGATCAAGGTCTTCGAGGAGATCTTCGTGATGACCCAGGGCGGCCCGGCAGGCTCCACCTACACGGCCATGTACTACGTCTACACCAAGGCCTTCCAGGACTTTCAGTACGGACAGGCGGCGGCAGCGGGGCTGGTGGTCGCCGCGATCAGCCTGGTCTTCGGCCTGATCAACTTCCGCCTGACGCGCGGCGGCAAGGCCCTGTGATGCGGTTTCCGTCTGTTTCGCTGACAGATCGAAAGGGCGCCGGGTTGTCAGCTCCACGTCCGGAAACCGCCCTGCTCCCACTCTGCGGGGCAGCTCTGCGAGTCGCATCCGCTCGGATTGAAGGGTCTTTGCAGCCCCTTCCACCGGAGTCCGTATGAGTCTGGATTCTGTGACGCCCTCCTCTCCCTTCCGAGGTTTCCTGACATGACGACCCTGCCCCCCCCTCCCGTGACAGCCCAGCAGCTGCGGGCGCGGCGCCGCGCCCGTGGACTGCTCAGCAAGGTACTCACCTACGCCCTGCTGCTGATGATCGCGGTGGTCACCGTGTACCCCTTCTACTGGACCCTGATCACCTCCTTCGAGACGACCGGCGCGATCTACACCCCCAAATTGCTGCCCAGCGGCTTTACCTGGAGCAACTATCAAGCCGTGTTCGAGAACGCGCCCATGCTGCGCTGGGTTCTGAACAGCGTGATCATCTGCTTTTTCGGGGTGGGAGGCAGCGTGATCCTGGCGACGCTGGCCGCCTACCCGCTGGCGCGGATGCGCTTTCCGGGCCGCGACTTCATCTTCTACGCCATCCTGGCCGTGCTGGTGCTGCCCAACGAGGCCGGCCTGATCGTCAACTACATCACGACGGTCAAGCTGGGGTTGCTCCAGAGCGTGCCCGGCGAGTACGCCGCGATCGTGCTGCCCGGCCTCGCCAGCGTGATCGGCCTGTTTCTGCTGCGGCAGGCCTACCTCTCGATTCCGCAGGAGTTGATCGAGGCGGCGCGCATCGATGGCGCCTCGGAACTCACCATCTGGCGGCGGGTGATGATTCCGCTGGCCCTGCCGACCATCGCGGCCTTCGCGCTGCTCGACTTCGTGGCGACCTGGAACTCGTTCCTGTGGGCCAGGATCATCCTCAACGACCGCGAGCTGTACCCGCTGGCGGCCGGGCTGCTTGAACTCAACGGCCTGTTCAGCACCAATACCCGCGCGGTTGCGGCGGGCACGGTCCTCACCATCATCCCGATCCTGCTGATCTTCCTGTTCGCCCAGCGCTACTTCATGCGCGGCATCGAGGGCGCGGTGAAGGGCTGATGGGGCTGGAGTACAGGGCGTCTGAACGGCGCTGGGACGTGATCGTCGCGGGCGGCGGCACCAGCGGGGCCATCGCGGGCATCGCCAGCGCGCGGGCGGGTGCCAGCACATTGATCGTCGAGGCGTTCGGCTCGCTGGGCGGCACAGGCACGAACGCGCAGGTCACGCCCCTGATGCGGAACGTCTCGGCAGGCGTGAGCCTGAACCAGGGCCTGACCGAGGACCTCAAGGCGCGGCTGATCGCCCGGGGGGACGGGGCAGTGGACACCAGCGGCAACGACAACTGGTTCAATCCCGAGGGCATGAAGCTCGTGCTGGAGCAGATGGCGGTGGAAGCGGGCGCAGAACTGCTCTACCACACCCATGTCGTGGCACCCGTCCTGGACGGAGAGAACGTGCGCGGGCTGGTGGTCCACAACAAGGGCGGGCTGGTCGAGCTTCCGGCCAAGGTGGTCATTGACGCGACCGGGGACGCCGACGTGGCCGTGGCGGCGGGTGCCCCCTTCCAGGCGGGCGGCGAGGACGGCCTGCACCAGGCGATGAGCCTGCGCTTCACCCTGGCGGGCGTGGACCTGGAGCGGCTCTGCGCCTTTCTGGCCGGGCAGGGGCAGCCCCAGGAGAGCCCCCGTTTCCTGCACTTCTGGATGGTCTGGGGGAAGAACTCGTCCCTGGAGCCGCTGTTTCGGCAGGCTGTGGAGGACGGCGTCCTGCTGGAGCGCGACGGCGACTACTTCCAGGGCTTCAGCGTGCCGGGGCGCCCCGGCGAGATCAGCTTCAACTGCCCCCGGCTGGCCGCCGACCTCAACGACGGCGCCGACCCCTGGCAACTGAGCGCGGCGCAGGTGGACGGCAAGGCGGCCACCGAGCGACTGCTGGTCTTCTGCCGCCGTTACCTGCCCGGCTGCGAGGCCAGCTTTCTGGGCAGCTACGCTCCGATGGTGGGCATCCGCGAGACGCGGCGGATCGTCGGGGACTACGTGCTGACGCTGGAGGACATCCTCGACTGCCGCACCTTCAATGACGCCGTGTGCCGCAACCACTACCCGGTGGACATCCACTCGCCGCGCGGAAAAAAGCTCTACCACGAGCGCGAGGGTCAGTCGCCCTACTTCCGTCCGGACGCCTTCCACGAGATTCCCTACCGGGCGCTGATCCCGCTGGGCCTGCGGAACGTGCTGGTGCCCGGCCGCTGCGCCAGCGCCACGTTCGAGGCGCAGAGCGCGATCCGCGTGCAACAGAATTGCCACTCGATGGGTGAGGCGGCGGGGCTGGCGGCGGCCTGGGCGGCGCGTACCTGCGGCGACGTGCGCGGGGTGGATGGGGTGGAGTTGCGCGCCGCCCTGAAAGCACAGGGCGCCAATCTATGAACCGACCGCCCTATGCGACGCCCCTGGTCGGTGAAACGCCTTACGCGGTCGAGCGCCGGGTGCTGGCCGGGATTCCCTGTCTGATCGAGCGCCCGCTGGGACAGGTACTCGGCCTGGCCCTCGTGTACCACGGGGTCACCGCGAGCAAGGAGGGCAACCTCGGCATCTTCACGCCGCTGGTGGGGGCAGGCTGGGCGGTCGTCCTGCCTGACGCGGTGGGGCACGGCGAACGGCGGGAAGCGACGTTGACGGCTGAGGTGCTGGGTCACCGCAACTTTGTGCGCCTGTGCGCCGCCCGGACCGCGCTGGAGGCCCCTGAGCTGATCGGCGCGCTGTACGCCGAGTTCGGTGAGCTCCCCACCGCCGCCATCGGCATCTCGATGGGGGGGTATGTCGCCCACTCCCTCGCGCAGCGCGAGAAACGTGTCGGGCAGGTGGTCGTCATCTCCAGCGGGGGCATCTGGCAGGAGGACGAGGTCACGGCGCCACTGGCCCGCGAATTTATGGAGGCGCATCGCCCGGTGCGGCAGGCCTGCCTGGCGCCTCCCACCCGCCTGCTGCTGCTGCACGGCGAGGCCGATGGAGTCTTTCCCCCGCACGATCTGCAAGCCACCGCCACCGCCTACCGCGCGGCCTACGAGCAGGCTGGTCAGATTGATCTCTTCGCGGCCCGGATTTTCCCGGAAGCGGGGCACTTCACCACGCCCGGTATGCGCGACGCGGCGGTCTCCTGGCTGACCGACCCTGCCACGCCCTCTCCCATTCCTTCAAAGTCCCGGCAACCATGCGAATCCTACTGATCCCTCCCGATGTACGCCCGCAGACTCTCGCCCACCCCGTCCAGCTCGCGCAGATGGCGGGCGCCGAGATCCGGGTACCGCCACCGGCGGCGTTGCCGCGACTGAACGAACCCGGTGATACCGCGCTCCTCGGTTCCTGGCTGCGGCGGGAGGCCCCGCAGGCGGACGCCCTGATCGTGTGCCTGGAAACCCTGACCCTGGGCGGCATGATTCCGGCCCGCCGGGTCTCGGACCCCCTGGAAGACGTGCTGAAGCGGCTGGGGACGCTGGAGGAGGCCCGGCGCCTGAACCCAGGGCTGCGGATCCTGGCTTTCGGAGTGATCGTCCGGGTGGCGCACGACAATGACCCGCTGGAGGAAAAGCCGTATTACGGCGAGTGGGGCCGTGAGCTGCGCGCCTACAGCGCAGCCTTCGACCGCCACGACCGCCACGGCGAAGCCGACCTGCCTGCCCTGGAGGCGGCCATGGCGAGCCTTCCGGCGGAGATCCTGCGCGACTGGGTCAGTACCCGTGAGCGCAACCGCACGCTGCACCTCGCGGCTCTGGACAGCGTGCGCGCGGGCGTGATCGAGCATCTGTGCCTGACGCTGGACGACACCACGCCCTACGGCCTGGCCGCCCACGACCGCCGCCTGCTGGAGGCGCGGGCAGACGAGTTGAACATCTGGCCACAGGTGGACATTTACCCCGGTGCGGACGAGGTGCCGGTCACGCTGCTGACGCGGCTGCTGCGTGACGGTGTGCCGCGCGTGTACGTGCAGTACTCCGGCCCGCTCGGGGCCGCCGCCGGCCTGCTCTACGAGGACCGCCGGGCCGGGGAACTCGTGCAGGCGCACATGCGCGCGTCCGGCTGTGTCCAGGTCGACCACCGTGCGGAGGCCGACTTCATCCTCGCCGTCAACACTCCAGGAGAACGGCAGGCGAATGTGCAGCCGGACTACGCGACGGTGGACACCACGGCCCGACACCTCCCGGCGTTCGTGGACTTCCTGCGTGACGCTCTGGCCCGGGGCGAGCGGGTGAGTCTGGCCGATATCGCCTACCCCAATGGCGCCGAGAGGCGGCTCTGGCGGCTGATGCAGGGTCTGCCTCTGGCGCGGCTGAGTGGCTACGCGGCATGGAACACGGCGGGCAATACCCTGGGCAGCGCCGTCTCGATGGGTGCGTTGCCCGTGCGTGACGAGCGTGCCCGCATCGAGGCACTCTATTCCCGGCTGGTCGACGACGCGCTGTACCAGGCTGAGGTCCGCGCCCAGGTTCGCGCCGGGTTGACCGACCCCAGCCCCTTTGATCTGGGCGAGCAACTTCCGCTTGCCAACGAGCGGATGGCCGAGCTGATGGGGCCACCCATGCAGGTGTTGTGGGACCGCGAGTTCTCGGGACTCGGCTACCGCCTGCGGCCCGGTCCTCCCCATCTGGCCTGGCCCCGACTGTTTACCGGCGTCTTTCCACTGGAAGTAGAGTGAGCACCACGCCCTTAGAGACAGGACGACCCGGTCTGGCGGTAGATATCGGCGGCACTACCACGCGCGTGGCCCGGTTGCGAGGAGAGCGCCTGGTTGACCGACGCGAAATGCCCACCGATGCCCACAGTGGGCCGGACGACCTGCTGCGGCGCCTGCTCGCGCTGATGACTGATCTCGGCCTGCCAGAGTCCGGGGAGGCCCTCGGGGTGGCCTGTACGGGCCGCGTGCATTCGGGGCGTGTCACGGCGGTCAACCAGGCGACCATGCCCGGCTGGACGGACCTGCCGCTGCAAGACCGACTGGAGCAGGCCCTGCACATTCCCGTTCATGTGCTCAACGACGCGAAGGCCGCGGCTCTGGCCGAGTGGAACGCCCGGCCGGAGGACCAGAACGGAAACTTCATGTTCGTCACGGTCTCCACCGGCATCGGCAGTGGCCTCGTGCTGGGGGGGCGACTGCACGAGGCGCCAGGCGGACAGGATGTAGGACTGGGCTTCACCGCGGGGCCGGACGGCGAGCCGCTTGGAATACGGGGCGTCGGGCACGGCGCTGCGGCGGGTAGCCCACGCAGGTGGCTACCCGAACGCCGCCGCGCTGTTTGACGCGGCCGAAAGCGGCTCGGGTGCGGCGCAGCGCCTGCTGGAGCCGGCACTTTCGACCCTGGCTGAACGAATCCGGGACGCTCACTGCCTGCTGGGGCTGAACGTGGTCCGCCTGGGCGGCAGCGTCGGTCTGCGCGAATACACGCGTGCGTTTCTGCAATCGGCACTGCAAAGCTCCTCAGCTCCGGCCATCCAGGCAGCGGTCTACGGACCCGACGCAGGCCTGCTCGGGGCCGCGCTATACACGCAGGACCGGTTTCGCTGAGGCGGCCTAGCGACCCCCGATCTTTTCATCCACAGCATCGGCAGAGCCGGTCTGCACGCTCCTGATCTCCCCATGCGGCCAGAGAACGCAAGAGTTTCCACGTCGCTATGGATGTCGTGTCATACGGATTCCGTTTGTTTCGCCAACAATCCGGAACTTCACCGGATTGCCGGCTCCACGTCCGGAACCCGTTTCTCTCCTTCTCGCATCCGCTCGGATTGAACGGGCTTTGCAGCCCATTCAATCGGAGTCCGTATCACGCGGCCTCAAGCAGGTTGCGTTCTGTTTCAACCCGGTCAGAACGTACTGTTCCGGATTCTGAGCTGCCTGATGTTGTGCACCTCGCCACGTCATTCCCGGCACTTCCCGCCGCACCCGTAACTTCAGACTGTGATGTGAGCAGCGTTGAGTGGGGGGTCGGTTCAGTGTGATTTGCCGACGCGAACGCGCACTTGATGAAGCAGTGGAGTCGGTAGGCGGGAACTGTGTCCAGGACAGGCATACCCGTGCGGCCTGGGGCCGGGCGAATTTCAGATCTGCCGGTGACACTTTACGGGGTTTTTCCGAAAAACGACGTGCTGCACAGAGAATGACCGGGCCGCCTGATGATTGATCATCTTTTTTCTTTGAAACAAGAGTTTCCACGCCTGTTGGAGTCGTGTGCCACACGACGTCATGGGGGCGCGGAGAAGGAGAAACGTCGGTCAGCACGCCATTTTCTCCGTTGCGTCTTGGAGAGAATTTTTAGCCGTGACAAGCCCTTCTCAGCCTGAACAGCCTGGAGACAAGCATCGGGCGGTCGAACAACGAGAAGGCGAGAGACGCCGGATGTCGTGTGGCGCGGGGCGAAGGGAATAGGTCCGCGCAGAATGCTGTGCTGACCGATAAAAATCCGTGTAGGGCCGTGATCGGCAGCGTTCTGGAGGGTATCGCGTGCCGCCTGGAAACTCTTGTTTGAAAAGAAAATCATTCAATGGACCACTTGCGAAAGTCCCGCTGACTTCGGAACCCGCGCCGGAGTTGCTCGTTGCAGATAACGACAACGGAGAGGCCAAGCGACCTGAACACCCACTTTCGCAGCAGGTCTATTGAGGGACGTGGCCGACCGTTGCGACAGGAGCTGCACGGGCGCGACTCGCCTGACATTCCCTGGCTGATCGGCCCGTAGGCTGGGCGGCGTGAGTCTCTCCGCGTTCGTTCAGGCACTCGACCAGTGCCTCCCCGTCCTCCGCGCGTCCCTGCGGGGACCGGCCGCCCCCGGCGACCTTCAGGCACTCCCACCCATCCTGGGCACGCCCCTGCCGCCTGGCGTGCAGGACCTGTACGGCACCGTCGACGGCCAGGACCCGCAGCGGCCCGGCGTGCTGTTCGGCCTGACGTGGCTGCCCGCCCGGAAGGCCGCGCAGGAGCACGCCACCTGGATGGAACTCGCCGCGGACGACACCAGCCTGCTGAGCGAACCGGCCGGGGCGATCCGGGCCGTCACGTTCCACCCGGCGTGGCTCCCGCTCGCCACGGACGGCAGCGGGAACGGCCTGGCCACCGACCTCGCGCCGGGCGAGACCGGCGCAGCCGGGCAGGTCATCACGTACGGCCCGGACGAGACCACGCGCCGGGTGGTCTCACCGGACGTGCAGGCGTTCTTCGGCTGGGCCGCGCAGGCCGTGACGCAGGGCGACCTGCGCCTGGATGGGGACGCCGTCACCTACCGGGGGCAGGGATCGTTCCTGGACGCCCTGGGGACCCTGCCGCTGCCCCTGCAGTGACAGGGGGGTCCGGCGGGCTCCCCCGCGCCTTACACGCAGCCTTTGCTGATCAGCCAGCTCACGATCTGCTGGCGGTACGCCGTGCCGTTCGCTCCGCCGTAAGGGGCGTTGTCGAAGGTGCGGGTCATCACCTCGCCGTTCAGCTTGAGTTCGATCGTCCAGCTGCCCGGCGTGTTCGTGCCTGTGTTCGGGTAGGTGACGCGGGCGAGGTACGTGAGGCTGCTCTTCGTCAGGGGGCTGCATTTCGCCGTCTGGTTCTCGATCTGCGCGTAGTTCCCCCGGTTGAAGTTCTGTTCCTGCGGGGCCATGTTGGCCCGGCGGCCCCACCCGCCGAGCTGGCTGCCCACGAGGTGCCCGCCGTCGTACCCGTCCAGGTTGTCGAGGTTCCCCACCGTGCCCTGGCAGGTGGTGTCGCGCGCGGCGGCCGTGATGGGCGGCAGGTACCGGTACGCGCTGCGGGGACGCCCGGAACTGTCGATGTAGTAGTACCCGCCGCCGATGGCGTGCCAGGTGTTCAGGTCACTGCCACTGAAGCGCACCGGGCAGCCGTCGGCGAGCTGCGCCTGCAGCTCGCTGTGGGAGCGGAAGCCCATGCCGTACTGCGCGAAGAACGCCTGGGCCTGGTCGTGCGTCAGGTCGCGGGTGGCTTCGCTCAGGGCGACCTCCCCGCCGACCGCCTGGATCAGGGCGTCGTAGGGATCAGCGGCCGGTGTGGGAGCGGCGGTGCAGGCGACCAGCAGGGCCGGGATCAGCAGCAGGGCATATTTCATGACGGTTCTCAGATAATCACCTGAATGTGATCATGGTGTCAATTCATGCGTGCAGCGGCGGGGCCGACACTGCATTGAGGCGCTCACCGCGGCTGGTGCCACGTCGGACGCAAGCAACCACGGCGCCAGGGGGGCCGGGCGTCCCTCCGCAGCGGCGCCCCGCCTGGGATGCCCGCGCAGTTGGCCGTCCGGTCATTTTCGTCACCCGCGTCCTTACCCACGCTGTACCCTGCCTGTAAGGAGACGCCATGCAACAAGCGCTCAGGCCCCGTCCTACAGCCTCCACACGAACTCCACCGACCCCCGCCCCCCCTGGTGCGGGTAGAACGCCGGGTACCACGCTGCCGCCTGTCGTACTCGCCGAGGTGCAGCGGGCGGCCCTCAAGGTCAAAAGCCTCGCCGGGAAACCCGCGGAGGTCGCCGCTTACCTGAACACGTGGATCCAGGCGAACACCAGACGACTCATCCGTGACCGCACCGTCAAATCCAATCTCGGCGAAGTCGGCGACGCCATCCCCGACTGGGCCGACCAGCTCAGCAACTCAGTGGCGAAAGGACTGCTGGGTCCGGGCGCCGCGCAGGACCTGACCCTGGGCACCACCAGACAGATGTCCCGCACCCACCACGGCCTGGAGTTCGTGACCATCGGCAATCTCAGCGGGGCGTACCAGGCGCAGGACACCATCGGCTCCGCCACGACCCACGAAGTCGCGGTTCTCAGAGGCATTCTGGCCGCCATCCCCGTGCGTGAACGCGCCGCCGTCGCTGCGGCCTACGCCAAACTCAACGGCGGCAAGACCCTCAGCGCCACCCTGGGCGAACGCATCCGGGATCCCAACCTCCGCGCGCCCCTCATGGCCCTGATCCCGCCCCCGGTGAGCGACGCCACCCTGACCCACGACGCCTTCCTTGAGCAACTGGCCGTCGGTCTCGTGTACAGCAATCAACCGGCCGATGAGATGAACGCCGATACGCTGGACGAGCGCCGGCACAGCAACCCCGCCGCCCTCCTCACGCACTTCGGTTTCAAGGCCGGTCCCCTCGTCCGGGGCCGCTGGGGCTTCCAGATGCGTGTGTTCCTGCCCATCCCGGGCAAAGCGAAATGGCCGCACCCGATCGTGGCGTTCCGCGGCACCGAAGGCGTGCAGCTGGATGTCAAGGGCGACGCCGCGGCGAAGAAAGCCGCCGCCGCGAAAGACAAGACCGACCAGATCGTCCGCGACGCCCGCTCCCTGGCCGTCGAGGGATCCGTCGACACGGTGATCGGGGACGCCAGTCCCACACAGATCGGGTGGCTCCAGGTCCAACCCAACCTGAAGCTCATCGATGCGAACCTCAGTCGCCTCACCGGCAAGGCAGTTTCCACCGGGCACAGTCTGGGAGGAGGAATTGCTCAGCTCGTGACCGCGCTGCGGCCGGCCCACTTCTCGTCGGTGGTGACGTTTCAGGCCCCCGGCATCGACGCCGCCGAGGTGCAGAAGGTGCGGCAGTACAACGCCGGCGCTGGACAGGGGGCGCCCATCACGGCCCGTCATTACCGCGTGGACGGCGACATCGTCCCCACCGCCGGGGAGCAGGCACTGGACGGGCAGATCTACTACTTCGACCGCTCCAGCCGCCCCGCCGGCAGCCGGGTCCCCTTCCAGTCCAGCGTTGCCGAGAACGTCCAGGCCGGTCACGTCACGCCGATGCTCAGCACGTACATCCGGGGATCGAAGCCCGTTCACCCAGACCTGCAGGTCCTTGCCACGCAGGGCCTCAGGGACGAAGCGACCCTGCAACCCGGCAAGGACAAGCGGGACGTACAGACGACGTTCTCCGGGTCTTACTCGGCGGCACGGGATCCACGGATCAATACGGAAGCGAACCGGAAACTCGCCACCGGTAAGCTGCATCTCATGCCGGGCGAAGACCCCTTTGAGGCGGTCATCTACGCGAACATCGCGTATAACACGCTCCTCTCCCACATCGAAGCCGTCGCCGGCGATCGGAACGTCAAGACGTACGAGGCCTTCAAGCAACGGTGCGCGGCCATCCTGAACAGTACTGGTCCGTTGCCGCTCGATCCAGACGACGTCAGTCTGGCCAGCCTGCTGAAACTCGACCATTACGAAGACGATTACGATTCGACGCCGATGCCCACGCCATACGGAATGCCCGTGTACCAGAAGAAGGCCATGCCGATCGTGACCTACCTGGAGAGCGGCGTGAAGATTCCGCAGCGGGTGGCGGATCAGGTACGGGTACAGCTGCGAGAGATCTGGACTGCCTGGAGGGGCCAGTGAAGCGCGTCATGCTGGCCGGCACCTTCTGCCTCCTCGTGGCCGCCTGCCGACCGGCACCGACCACGGACGTCCACACCAAAGGAGCGGCCATGAGCCCCGATCAAGTCAACCAGACCATCCTCACGCGCCTGCAGGCCCCGGACTTCAAGGAAGTGGACGGCGGCAAGATCTACGGCCTGCAGGGTGGACACTCCCGGCTCTTCGTGACGGCCCTGCCCCGAGACGAGGTCGTCGAGCTCCTCTCCAGCCTGCTGGACGGTCAGGTGACGTCGCAGCCATGGGCGGAGGATTACGGGCAGGTGCACGGCTCGTTCGCGGTGAAGAGCGATCCCAGGTGGGTGCTGGGGTTGGCCGCGAGTGAGATCGCCCCGAAAAAAGAGGACTATGCCGTGTTCCCGGACCTCTTGAAGCAGTACACGACCGAAGTGCTGTACGCCGCGCCCACCATCGACGAACCCTGAAGCTCCGGTGCAACCGAGGGCGGGGCCTGGCACGCGACTGATGTGACCGGGCCCTTCTTCAGGGCCGCGTGACGGCGTACTTCTCCGCCAGTGCCAGCACGTCTTTGGGGTTCAGCACGCCCTTGAACCAGATCAGCCGCTCCCCGAAATCGCCCGGGTCCACGCCCGCCCGCTCCAGGTTCAGGCGCTCCGAGACGCACACGATCACGTCCGTCCGCCCCGCTTTGCGCAGCAGGTCGAACTTCTTACGCAGGTACTCCGGCCGCCAGTAGCCCACGATCTCCACCAGCACACTCCGGTCGCCGTTGACGAGGCGGAAGTCCGGGAGAATCACGCCCCCCGGCACCGGCACCAGGTCCACCTCGCGTTCGAGGGTCCAGGGCGTGTCGAGTTTCGCGAAGCGCTCCGAGAAGCCACCCTCCAGCGCGCTGTCGTACTCCGGGGGAGGCGCGTAGTGACTCACGTACCCGTCCTCGCTCGTCACCTGGAACGACCACTCCGTGTCCCCCGGATCCACCCACGCGAGATCCTTCCTGGGCTTCAAGGTCGCGCTCAGGTCCCATTTCGTCACGTGCAGCAGCGCCGGCAGCAACTTCGCCATGCCCAGCCCATACCGGGTCGTGGGTGAGAACAGGCTCGCCGGGCCATCCAGCGTCAGGGAGAACCCGTACGACGCGTCCCCCTCCACCGTCGCCATCAGCCCGAAGAACTTCAGGTACTTCAGGAGCTGCCTGTAGCGCGCCGGTTCGTTCCGGCGCGCGGTGATCACCAGCTCCGTCGCCCGGTACAGCTGACCCTGCGCCTGCGCCAGGTCGTAGCGGTGAATGAGTTCCAGCGACGCGGGCGGCTCGAACGCCACCAGCGTCTGCTGATCCGGCAGGTCCGCGTACAGCGAGGCCTGCAGGGCCTCGCCGGACACCTCCCCCTCCGTGCTCAGGGACCGCGCCGCCTGCTCCAGGACCGCCGCCGCATGGCGCCGGCTCGGCACGACCTCCTGCGCGAGCGTGAACACCCGCTCCCGCGCCAGGACCGGGTCCACGCCGCTCCCCGCCTCGAACGTCCCCATGTTGGAGAGCAGGTGCGCCAGGCCACGCAGCACCTTGAAATCCTGCCGGCCGGTCTCCAGCGTGCGGAGGTCCTCGTCCAGTTCGAAGCGGCGCTTCCCGACGTTCGCCTCGAAGGTCGCGATCAGCGTCCCGGCCAGCGTGAGGTTCAGGGTAGTGGGCTTCAGGCGGCGGGGCTCCACGAGCCCCGCCTTCACCCGGAACAGCAGCAGGTCATTCGGGAGCATTCAGGTCCTCGAAGCTGGCTGGTCGTCCCTGACCCTGGCCGGGTTGCCACTGCCCGCGGCGCTGCTGACTGACGCGCTCCTCGCTCGTCCCTTCCGTGATCACCTCGTACAGCACCGCCACCTTCCCCTCCGCCCGGCGCAGGATCCGCCCCAGCCGCTGAATGTGCTCCCGTTCCGTCGCGGTCCCTGACAGCACCACCGCCACGCTCGCCTCGGGGACATCTACGCCCTCGTTCAGCACCCGACTCGCCACCAGGATCCGGTACTCGCCACCGCGGAACCGCTCCAGCAGGGCGTGGCGCTCCTTGATGGGGGTCTTGTGCGTGATCGCCGGGATCAGGAACTCCCGGCTGACGCGGTACACGGTGGCGTTGTCATCCGTGAAGATCAGCGTCCGGTCCCGCGGGTGGTTCGCGAGGATCTCCTCGAGCACCCGCAGTTTCCCCTCGGTGCCGTACGCCATGGATTTCGCTTCCCGGTGGGCCAACATGGCCCGCCGCCCGTGCGGCGTGCCACTCGCCAGGATGAACTTCTTCCAGCCGTCCAGCGACACCAGCCGGATGCCGTTCAGCCGCAGGAAGTCGTTGCGCAGCGCGATCAACTCCGCGTACTTCTGTTGTTCGTTCGGACTGAGCCGCACGCGGATCACGACCTCGCGGTACGCGGCGAGCGTGTCCCCCGCGAGGTCGCCCGGGGCGACCTCGTACACCACCGGCCCGACCAGCCGGTCGAGATCCCGCTCCCGCCCGTCACTGCGTTTCGGCGTGGCCGTCAACCCCAGGCGGTACGGGGCGAGACCCATCTCCGCGATCACCCGCGTGAAATCACTGGGCAGGTGGTGCGCCTCGTCGAAGATCTGCAGGGCGTACCGCCCCGCCAGGGACTCCGCGTGAATCGCGGCGGAATCGTAGGTACTCACCAGCAGCGGCGCCTCGTCGTGACTGCCGCCGCCCAGCAGGCCGACCGGGGTGTCCGGGAACGCCGCGAGCAGGCCCGCGTACCACTGGTGCAGCAGGTCCAGGGTGGGCACGCAGATCAGGGCGCTGCGGGGCGTGTCCCGCAGCGCCAGCTGCGCGACCAGGGTCTTCCCGGCGCCGGTGGGGAGGACGACCACGCCGCGGCGACCGGCGCGTTTCCAGGCGTTCAGGGCGCGCGTCTGATGCGCGTACGGCGTGACCTCCCGCGCGAAGCCCAGGACCAGCGGCTCGAACGCCGCGGCACTGTCCTTGAAGGGAACCCCGGCGGCGCGCATGGTTTCGACCACGTCGCGGTAGGCGTGCCCGGGGGCCCGCCAGGACTGACTGCGGTCATCCCAGGTGAAGTGGTCACGGACGGACGCGGGTGCGTCCGTCATGACGAGCGTGCCCCGGTCGAGGCGCAGGGTGGGCGGCATCCCGCGCATCCTAGCGGGCCAGAAGGGGGCCCTTGGTGCGTGGACGCTCAATGCCCAATGCCGGCAGGTGCGGTCCCCCGTGCGCTGCTCCCCGGGTAACCTGGCCGCAGAGGAGCGACCCCCATGCATTACGTGATCCTGGTCTCCCAGGCCGGTCAGCAGACGTACGACGACAGCGAACGCCACTACACCTACCCCGCCCGCTACAACGCCGCCCTGGCCCCTCTGATGGCGGGGGAGCCGACCGTGGTGATCCTGTACGAGTCCCGCCGCGCCGGGAGTGGCCGGGGCCTGCAGGCGTACATCGGGTGGACGGTCGTCACGCGCCCGCCGGAACCGGCGGGCCAGGGCCTGTGGGTGCTCACGTACGACAGTCCCGTCGTGCCGCTGCCCCGCCCCGTGAAGCAGGAGGAGGGCGGCGTGGTGATGGAGGCGTGGCTGGGCGCGTTCCCGCTCCGGGAACGCGGCGTCCGTCAGAACGGTCTCTCCATCCGGCCGGTCACGGAAGCGGATGCCGCGCGGATCTTCGCGGCCGCCGGACTGCTGGGCCTGACCCCGAGCGCCGCGTGGACCACCTCGGACGGGGAGGACGCGGAGCGCCGCCGGGTGCTGGTGGAGCGGGCGGTGCGGGACCGGTCGTTCCGGGCGCAGGTACTGGCCGCGTACCGCTGGCGGTGCGCCGTGACGGGCTGGCAGGCCCCGGTGGACCTGAGCGGGGCGCTACTGGACGCCGCGCACCTGCGGAGCGTGGCGTCGGGTGGATCGGATCACGTGCACAACGGGGTGGCGCTCACGCCGACCGTGCACCGCCTGCTGGACAGCGGGTTGATCCGCGTGACGTTCGAGGAGGGACAGTGGCGCACGCGACACGGGCCGGAGTTCGGGCGACTGGACCTGACCGGCAGTGGGGGAAGTCGGCTGGTGATCGAGGACCGCGCGCCGCTGTGGCTGCCCCCGGACCCCCGGCTGCAACCCCGGCCACTGCTGGGCTGAACCAGTGGGACCAAGGGTTCAGGGTGGCAGTACGACCCTGAGACTGCTGGTCAGGTCATACGGACTCCGTCTCTTTCGCTGATAACCCGGAGAGACGTTTCTCTCCCACTCGCTTCGCTCGGATTGAAGGGTCTTTGCAACCCTTTCAATCCGAGTCCATCAGATCCTCTACTCAAAAGTGTTCAAGCTTTGGGGTCAGGCTACCGGGGACGCTTTCTCATGATTTCTGTCAGGTGGTCAAGTGAAGAGTATCAACTTTTTCCATCCTTACGAGGCGGGTTCGCCTTCATCGGTCTGGTTGAGTGCGCTTTAACAACGTTGGCGGCAGGAACAGGTACTGGCAACGCAGGTCCGGTCACCCCTGGATACGGCTTCAATACTGCCGACATGATTTGATCAAGTTGGACCAGTAGGGCTCGCAGTCTCGCAGCACTGCGCGGCTGATTTCCTTGGCATATGAGTGCAGCTGCCAGTCCACTGATCTGGGGGGCCGCCATACTGGTGCCGTCCATGGCCGCTACCCCTTGTCCAAGCGGTGGATTCGTACCGAGAGGAGCAGCCATGCATGATAGGACGGCCACACCCGGGGCGAGGTAGCGCACCTCCGGACCGTAATTACTGAAGCTTGCGCGGTAGACTCCGTGAGCCTGGACAACTGGAGGCTCAGCGCCAGCATGGAGCGAGCTCGCGGGGTATGTGCCTCTCACTCCAAGCGCACCGACAGCTACCGTTTCAGGTAGTTTCGCCGGATAGTTCACAACTGGCAGACCGTCGTTACCGGACGCCGCCACCACCAACGTGCCCATAGCTGCGGCTTCTACACAGGCTTCTTGGATTACGTTCGAGGATTGACTTGAACCCAACGACAGGTTGATCACATCGCAGCCTTGACTCACCGCCCAGCGAATTGCACGGGCGATGTCATAGCTTGAGGCGCCACCTGCCTGTCCGCCGGGCAGAGCATCAAAGACCCGAGCAGCGTACAGTTCAGCCTGTGGTGCATGTCCGAGCACTTGATTCATGGCTGCAATCACGCCCGCCACGTGTGTGCCGTGCCCGTCAACGTCCAAAGCCGAGCTCTCCGAGTCACTCTTACCATTCAGAAACCAACGGGCCTGCGTAACATTCAGGGCGTTGTGAGACACGCCTGTATCCACCACGGCCACTTTCACGCCACTTCCGTCACATAAATTCACTCCGCTGCGGATCCAATCGGTGCTCCAGTCGCGTCCACTTCCTCCAGGGAGGTTCAGGGGTTGCAGTTGCACTGCGACAGGTAAGGCGGGTAATTTCTGGGCATAGAACCCACTGCGGGGTAGGATGTAGACCGGTCCTAAAGTTGTGCCGACTGGTACATTGAATGTTGCCACACCCTGTGCATCAGTCAAACTCGTGAAGGCTGTACCGCCTGGCGTGAATGCCACCACCTTCACGCCAGCGATGGCAATTGACTGGTTATCCGTGACCGTGAGCATCACCGCGTTCAGCGCTTGGCCATATGGAACGTTCTGTACCTTGAATTTCGGTACCAGCGGTGAGCGAGACAGGAAGTGAGGGATATCCTCTTCTAGGTCGACGCTGCTGAATTGGGTGCGCAGTTCACTTGCCTCGGCCTCGGTCAGGCTCAGCAAAGCTGCCTGCTGTCCCACATGCATCAGCCGGTTCTCACGACTGGTCTGCGCAACTAGATCTGTGAAACCCGGGCCGGGCAGACCACCCATCAACGCGAAGTCACGATTGACTGCCACATACCGTTTCTTGGCTGCAACCATCCCGTCATCCAGCTGGGCGCGATCCATTTGCTCCCCATCGGGAGTGAGCACTGCCGGATTCTGCACCTGCACCTGGGCGAGATCCATTTGCTCCCCATTGGTAGGGAGCACCGCCGGATTCGGTACCTGCACCTGTGCAATCAGCCAGTTATGGTCAGAGTCCAGTGAGCCATGAGTCCAATCGCCACCATTGTGCCAGACAGTGCGTCCAGTGCTCTGTGCGAAGTAGCCCTGCACGAGAGGATGCGACGCCGGGTGTGGCAGGTGGTGCCGCCGCAGTCCCACAAGTGGCGTGTCAGCTTCCGCCTCGCAGACGCCGGACACGAAGTACAGCACCGAGTGGGGGTACAGCCAGCCGAGTGCAGCACGGATAGGCTCCGGCACGTCCGGAGCGTGTAGCAACGTGTCGCGCTGCTCCAGAGCGTCATCCAGTCCTAGGAGCCGCACCTCACCGAGACGTTCGGCGTGTCTGTTCAGCATTCGCGCCACGCGGTCATGGGTGCTGGCCGGCGCGATCAGCGCGACATCGAAGGTGATGTTCAGTTCCATGCGGGCTGCAAGTTCAATCAGCTCAATCACGTGTTCACTGCCGGCACTGTGGCCCACCAGCAGGGGCCGCGCCGCGCCGTCGTTCAGGCGTGTGAGCAGCTGCCCGTATGGCCCCTCTTCTTGTGCAGCGTCAGCCGCTTCGTTCTTCATGATCGTCCATGTAGCCGCGCACAGGTCACCCACGCCGAAAACGCGTAGGGCCTCTTCGACCAATGTGGCATGCAGACCGTGGCCACGTCCGCTGCGCAGCCGCTTTAGCGTGGCACCTGCCACTTTAATCGCCTGTGTGACCAACCCCGCCCACCAAACGGCTGGCCAGACAGTCGGCACCACTAATGCTGTCAGCACTTCTGAGTCGGTATGCAGGACCGCCAACTCAGAGTCCTGTGCGATGAGGGCTGCCAGCACGGCGTACTCCTCATCGTCGATGGCAGGTCCTCCGAGCGCAACGAGGCCGGGCTCGGTCACTAGATGTTCGTACTTCGCAAGAGGTGGAGATGCCGACAGTTGCGCTTCGACCTCTTCAAGCGGCACCAGCGCTGCCTCACCAAAAGGTGCACCGGCCAATGCAAACGGGCCACCCAACCGGGACACCACGAATTGAGCTAGGCGGGCCAGTAATCGCCGGAACGCTGGGTCCTGACCGAAGTCAGCCACATTGTTGACCAGCACCGTTTTCAAATCCGAGCCCCAGCCAAAGAAGATCGGGAAGCCACCCGCATCTCGGTACACTGGTGCCAGACTTAGCGCCATGGTCTGCGCGGCTTCGTACGACACCATCCCCCGTGAAAATGCACCACTGGCCGTGCTTTGAGATCACTCAGATCCCATTGCTGCATCAGCGTGTTGAAGTCATCTTCCTGATCGGCCAGCCATTGGCCGTTTGCGATTTGCAACACTGGCATACTTTTCTCCTTGTCCAGCCCTTTTCGCGTTACGTGTCCATTGCTGCTCATCGCGCGTCTGCATACCTCGTCTTGGCATCCGAACCGCTCTTCGGAAGAACAGGCCCGTGTCGGCTAGCAAGATCCGCCTGGAGCCGACGCGGCGACTCTTGAGTAAGGGTTGATGTGCTCTGAGCGGTTCGTACCGTTCGCCATGGACTCGAGCTGATCGGCCACAGCCTGACTGATGGGCAGCCCGGTCAGTGATTCGACGAACAGCCACTGCCCAGCCGGGTTGACCTCGAGAAACACGTATTCGCCTGTCTCCGTACGCCGCATGTCGATCGCGCCGTATACCAGTCCGAGCCGTTTCTGCAATGCCAGCAATCTCTTCTCAACTGATTCAGGCAGGGTGACGCTTCTGACGTTGGCTTCCCCGATGACCATTCGCATGTCGACCGGGTAGGACGTGCTGCGTGCGTCCAGTTCGGCGGTGTAGAACTTTTCGCCGACATGAATGATTCTCAGATCGACACCAGGCACATAGTCCTGGAAGATGACGGGAGCTAGGCGGACACTCTCCAGGTGATCAAGGTCTGAGGCTTCCACGAGGCGCGTCTCCCGCCAGGCGTCTGCCATCGCAATGAACGCTTTGAAGACGGTCTGGCAACCCGAGGAACGGTGGATGAACTTCCGCGCGTGATCAGGATCGGTCGTCACCAGGGTGTCTGGTACGACCAGGCCCACCTGCCGTGCCACCGTCCACTGGAGTGGTTTATGGTGTGCGGCGTTGTCGGCAGCGCGCGGATTCATCCATAGGCAGTCCAGCGAATCCAGCATTCCGTCGACAGCCTCGTTCGTCTCGCTCAGGACGAATGCAGCGGCATTGGGATCGGTGACGGCCGGATCGACGGATGGATGTCTGACCCGGCGCCACCAGGCCGCCCGAACGCCCTGCAGATCGAACGTACCGTCAGGCGTCGAAATCACCGCCCAGGTTCCCTCGGAAGAGTTCCATGTGCAGCTCAGACCAGTGCGACCGGGAAAATCTGCGAGATCAATGCGGAGGACATCCAGGCCGCGTTTTTCGAGACGTGCGACGACGTCATCGGTATGCTCCTCGCCTGGGTAGGAGATGGCCAGAATCACTGCTCGCCTGCCTGTCCCATCATGACCATCTCCAGGGCAGAGACGGCAGCGGCATACGCTTCAAGCAGCTGACGCTGTCTGAGGGCCGCCTGAGCGATTTCACTCTCGAGTTGCCTGATGTGTTCCTGAAGCTCAGCCATTTGCGCTGCGGCTTCCGCAGCCTGAGCTTCCTGGGCTGAAGGGGACGCCGCGGCGAACGCCCGACTGGGAGTTGCGAGAACGAACGGCATACTTCCCTGTCCCTGCATGCCAGCAGGATCTAACCACCATGGTATGTCAGGCCAGCGAACGTCAGCCATCGGGGGCTTGCGAGGGTCGAATATGGAATCCTTCCGTATTTCCTTCCAATAGTCTTTGATCGTATCCTTGACTGGCTCCTTTCTTGGATCCTTCCAAGAGTCTTTGGTGGGTTCTTTTCTTGCATCTTTGATGGGGTCCTTCCTGGGATCCTTGAAAATCTTGTCGGAAGCCGGATCTTTGATGGGGTCCTTTGGAAGGTCCTTCAATGGAATCTTGCCCAGATCTTTCAGAGGATTTTTAGAGGCCTTCTTTTCCTCGTTCTGCGACTGCTCGTCTGCGGTTTCGCCCTGCTGATCAGGCTTTTCTGCATCCGACATGCTTCTCCTCCCTCTACGCATTTCGCGAACGCCCTGGATGGCTGCGGCGAATGTGAGGCCCCTCCTGACCTCACTCCCTGCTAACCGCCGATCCCCCCAGAGCCTGTGGATGGATCCGCTAGGGCGAACTGAGCGAGGGTGCACAGGACTAGCGCGAGGTGGTACCGCCAATTACGATACGAGAGCATTCCTTCCCCCTTTCGTGATGCCGCCAGGATGTGGTCCAACGCGTCTGATCAGCGGTCGTCACGCCGTCGAGCGTAGGTCGAGGCCGCTTAGGGCCCGGAGATTCGGATGAGCGAACCGCTTAGAATTCCGTCGTCGACACACAGTCCGGTCCTGCACGCCCTGCTGGATGGGGAGTTTGAAGAAGGTCTGCAGCTACGCAAAGCGATGCCATCCACCGGAACCTGGGACGATGTATGGCTGGCGCTGTGCCTCATGCACCTGGGCCGACGGGCAGAGGCGCTCGGCATTCTTCTGAAGCTCCGTGCGGCTGGCCTCGAGGACGCCGCGCCTGTCGCCGCGATCGCATACCGCTTCGAGGGCAGCCTGGAGATGGCGGCGGAGCTGCTGGCCGATCTGGATGCCTGGCGGTTGACGTCATTCGGGGAGGCGGTCGCGTGGCGTGAGCGGAGCATGTTGGCCTTCGCATCGGGTCGTCTGACGGAAGCGCTGGCCGCCGCACAGCGTGCCTGGCGCATGGCCGTCATCGACGAGACCGCCAGTCTCTTTCTGCCAGGCTTCGCATCGGCCCTCGCCCTGGTCCTGAGCACGCTGGGACAGGATCACGCAGCCAGCAGCTACATCCGTCAGGCGCTCCCACTCGGGTCCGTGGCGCAGCGGGCCCCTCTCCTGTGGACACTGGCCGGCTGCCTGGCCCGGGCCGGGGACTTCGCTGGGGCGCAGGAGGCGCTCAACCAGTTGCAGGCGTCGCCTCTGAGCCCCCAGGCGCAACCCCTGCTGGCCTACCACCGTGGTGTTTTCGCTCGTCTCCAGGGGGTACCGGAAGAAGCGGTCGCCGCCTTCGGTCAGGCCGCAGCACTCGCCCGGCAATCTGGCCAGCTCGAAACGGAGGTGTATGCAGCCGCCTCTCTCTCCGTCATCGCGGCCGAACAGGGAAACGTCGCGGACGCGCGCGTGCACCTGTCAAGGGCACGCCACCGTGCCGTGGGTTCCCGGGCTGAGGCTCTCTGTGACCTGCAGGCGGCGGCACTCCAGGCCAGTGAGGACCATCCGGGGGCGATCGATCAGCTGCGGAGCTGCGCCAGTCGCCTCACGGAGCTCGGTCTGCGACGTGAGGTCGGGGAAGCGTGGATCGTCATTGCCGACACCCACGCACGCCAGGGAGAGGAGACAGCGGCCCTGGCGGCCTTCAAATCGGCTGCTGAGGCGCGTGCCGCCCTGGGGGCGAACGTGACCCTCGCGGCATCGGTGGACGCGCGCCCGGCCCTGCGCCGCCTCCTGGTCAGTCAGGCTGCTCAGGGCACGCTGGGAAGCCTGGTCACCCTGTGGGAGGACCTCCAGCAGTTGCAGCGGTCTCGTCCTGAGGCACTGGTGCTCACGACCCTGGGTGGGTACGGGTTACGACTGGGTGAGTTGCCAGTCAAACTCAACGTGGGCCTGAGACGCGCCGTCGAGCTGCTCGCCTACCTGCTGCTGAGGAAGGAAGCGACGCTGGAACAGTTGCAGACGTACGTGTTCGAGCAGTGCGCTCCCCAGGCGGCGCGGGATTACCTGCATGTGGCGCGACATGGGCTGACACGGGCCGTTCCGGGCCTTCAGCTGCCCTTCGACCGGGACCGTGGTGTCTACCGGGTGATCCTGACGGGACGACCACTCCACTGGGATGTCGCGCTGGTCCGGGCAGCCCTGCAGGAAGGTACCCCTGGCGGCGTCACGTGCGCAGCCGAACTTCTGGCCGGACCGTTTCTCCCCTGGTCGGCAGCCACGTGGGCCGCGGAAGAGAGGGCGGAGCTGGAATGGGAGTTGCAGCGCGTGGGCGTGCGTGTCGCGCGTGACCTGCAGGCGCGCGGTCAGTCCGGCAAGTCGGAACGCATGCTCCGCGCCCTGGTGCGCGTCCATCCGACCGAGTTGACTTTGCATGAGCTGCTCGCTCAGGCGGTGCAGGCGTCACAGGGGAGCGATGCGGCTGAGTTGGAGAAGAAGCATAGCCAGCATGTCCTGGCGCGCGAACTCGACGATCCGGTATGAACACGTCCCGATGGAAAAGAGGCCGGATGAACTGAAAGCGTTTCTGCTGTCGAGGCGAAGCTCGGCTTCGGCTGCCGAGAAGTGGTTCGCCGGTCACGTTAGGGGATTCGGTGCCCTCAGGCCAGTTGGGCAGATCCGCGTTATCTGCGCGGCGCTCCAGGACGATGTCGGTGTCGGCGTCCATGTCGTTCAGGTGCTGTTCTTCCCAGTGCAGTTGGCACGCCTCTGTCATGCCACAGTCTCCCCCAGATGCGGAACGGCGCTCAGATGACCGTCCTTCATTGGCGCTGCACCGCTCTTGATGGGCGTGCGGAGTTGGTCGGCGAGCGTATTTGCCGAGCTTGAGCCCCGGGCCTTGTGGGCGGCGAGGGCTGCCTTTGTGTGGGCAGAGATCCACTGCGCTACCCGCTCGGCGACGGCCGCCATGACGTGGATGGTGAGGTTGTCGGCTTCGGGCATGTCGACGGCGAGGAAACGGGCGAGACGGTCGAGCCTGGCGATGAGAAGGACGCCACCGATGCGGCGGGCGCGGTTGAGAGCGGCCTCCAGTTGTGGCCGTCGGCGTTTCCGTGTGCCAGTTTCGGTCTCGGTGAATTCGAGGACGAGTTCGAGGTCCTTCTCAATGGTGACAAGAAGGACGCCCGGCCAGAGAACCTGCTCGTTCTGCAGGCCGATGAGCACATCTGGGTGGAATGGCTGCTCCGGCGCTGGCGTCAGGGCCAGCCCTTTCTTCTGCAGGATGCCATTCCCGAAAACCTGAAAACCTGTTTTCCTGCATGAATGGGGGAACGGCTGACTGAATATGGCAGCTGAGAGTGCGGGCAGCCGCGCTCACGAGGTTTAGGGCGGCCAGAAGGTACTTCCTGGCTCACCGGTCCGGGACGGACCAGATTCGCCGACCAGACGTCAGGCGTGCGGCTGGAGTGAGACGCCCACACTGCCCAACCCACTGAGGAAGGAGTGGACCGTCAGTTACCGGAGTCTGCATGCGCCAGTCGAAGTTTTTACCTGAGCGTGTCCAGGGGGAGGCGGTGACGTATCTACGGCACCAGCTGCAGCCCAGGAGCGCTACCTTACGCCGGGCTGCGGGAGCGCGGCCTCCCGGGCATACCGGGCGTGCTGGGGCTTGAAGACGTCCAGCAGGGATATGGAGGGCGATATGGGTACAGGTAAGGGCACCGGCAAGGGCGGCGCGCGCCCCAACAGCGGGCCAGCGACCGCCATCCCAACGGGAACGGGCAGCAAAGAGAAAATCACCGTTAACATCGGCAGCGACCAGCTCGACCGGCTGCGCGCCCTGCACCCCAAACTTGCGGAAGCCACGCCCCAGGACCTGGTGCGGGCCGCTGTCTGGCTGGCCCTCGGGGAGGATCTCGACCGGCTCACTTCCTGAAGTGCCTAGCGCGTCCCGGTCGCCGGGGTTGCCGCTACGGCCTGTTCCTGGCGGGGAGGATGCTTGGCCACCCTGGCATGGGAGCACCCACACGCCGCATGGGGGCACCCATGCCCAACTGCCCCGGCGGTTCACGCACAATGGGCCGGTCCTCATGTCCACGACTTCGCGTTGTAGCCTCAATCGACTTTGTTGGCGAATTCGAAACCTGCTGTTCGGCGGGGCGGATCATCGTGACTCGGCAACGAGAAATGCGGAGTATGGAAGCTCTCACCTGAATTCGCCAACAAAGTCTGGACTTTGTTGGCGAATTCAGGCAACGGGACGCAGAGCAGCAAACTGAGAGAGTCGATCTTTCCAGCGCGGCTTTTCCAAGATCCAGTCGACTACGCGGACCAAATTGATCGCCGCCCCAATACAGGCGTGCTGAAGGCTAGTTTTCTTCAATCCCCGATATCGTGCCCGCCGCAGGCCGAAGGCCCTGACCCCCTGTGACATGGTCGCTTCTATCCCTGCCCGGCGCTGGTACAGCCCCTGCCAAGTTCCGTTGGATTCCAGTGTGCGTGCGAGATTCAAGGCTTCCTGTACTGCCTGCGGCTGGAAGGTGAGGATCCGGAGTGCACCCCTGGTGCACTTCTCTTTCAGTTCACAGGTTTTGCAGCTCTTCTTGGCAAATTTGGCGTAGATGGTCGGCGTGCCATACGGCCCAGGGCGCTCAACCCAGGAACTGGTCTGGGCCCCATTGGGGCAGGTCACGACCTGCCCGTCCCAATCCACCCGGAAGGCCGTGAAGTCGAAGGCTCCTTCGGTCTTGGCTTGCCAGCTCTTGTCCCGGCGGGCAGGGCCGATCAGATCAATCCCGAATGTCGCATGGGACGTGGCCAGCAGTTCAGCATCCACGTACCCGGAGTCGACTATTGATAACGGCGTAAATCCGCATCACCTGTACTGACATGCAAGGCGTCCTGGCCAGCGTCCTTCCAGCACAGGAGAGTGATGAGCAATGTCAACTTACGCCGGTATCAATAAGTGCTCGTCCGGCAACAAGTTTTTGTCGGAAAGGGCTTGATGGAGTACAGCAGTCATACTGACATCGGGGACCGTCGCCAGAGTGGTGTCGACATGGGTGATCAGATGGGGTCGCTCGTTGTCGCAGGTCTCCGAGAGATGAACCCGGTAGCCGATCCAGTTGGAACCTGCTTTGTTCCCGCACCGTGTATCTGTGTCATACGGCGATTCGAATCGCTCTGCCGCAGGCAGCAGCTCCGCACCAGGCAGCCAGGAGGCTTTGCCATCAACTTCTTTGAAGTGATGCGCCCATGCCAAACGGAGGGTGTGGACCGAGGACAGAGCGCACATCGTCAGGCACTGTTCGTCGCTGTCCAGAGCGGCCAGAAGCTTGAACCCGTCAGTACCTACCTGTTCAGCGTAAGCCTGCCGTGCTGCTTGCCCTTTGGGCAAGCGCGTGTCTTCGATTCGGTGGCCGTAGCGGGTGAACCATTCAAATGCAGCCACCTGCTGAATCCATTCCGGGAACTGTGCGGTGAGTTGATTCAACGCGGCCCGCATCGTTTCCCCGACCAATTCAGTGCGGTTGAGCAGGCGAATGGCCGCCAGAACATGGGTCGAGTCGCTGCGCTGCTGGCCATGCGCTTTGACCAGCCCTTGCTCCCTGAAGCGCTCCAGCATGGTGTTCACGAGCAGTGTTTCTGCGTTCCCATTGACCAGCCGACGTCGGAATTCGCTGAGTACGGAGAAGTCGAAGCCGGTGTCCGTCAATTCCAGGTTCAGCAGGTACTTGAGATCAATACGGGCACGAACCTAGTCGGCCATCCGGCGATCAGTCAGGTTCTCTGCGAACTGTACGAGGGTCACGAGAGCGAGCTGACTGGGGGAAAACGCGGGTTGTCCCCGACGCGGGTAGAGCTGAACGAAGTCTTGGTCGGTGAAGAGCGAACCGAACTCATCCCGAAATCGCAGGTATGGATTCCCTTTGCGAAAGGCAGCGCGAGCGACACGAGCCGTTTCGGCGGGAACCTCACTGACAGATTTTGGTTGTAGGCTCATGGCTCAGTGTGAACCCGAGTCATGAATTTGACGATCCCCGAATTCGCCAACAAAGCCGAATGTTATTAACCTCGGGTGCTAGGGGTTCAGTAGCCTCCGAAATAGAGGCCCAAGTTGTGGGCGGCGATCTTGCGACACACGTGTGCCCGAATGGATCTCTCCGAATTCAACTGTGGCAACATCAAGTGAAAAGAACGATCCAGACGTGAAAAAACAGTCTCGATCGTTTTCCTCACCCATCGCATCGCCCCCCACCAGTGGCGTGGCTTCTTGAAGTTTTTCTTCGGCTGGGCATACACGCCACAGCCCTGGTACCCTCGATCGCCCAGGACCAACGCCGCTTCCTGGGGATCCAAGAGCGCCCGTGCCACGGGTGGGTCTCCCTCTCTCCCAGGGACAATAGCAAAGCGCACGAGCATGCCGTGATCGACGATCACGGCATGCAGCTTGAACCCGTAGAAGAAGCCGGTTCTGCCGTATCCACCGTGTCCGCCGCGGCCACTCGTCGCGGTGGTCATGCTCCTTGGCCGTTTGTGTCGGGCTCCAACGCAGTACACGAGCGGTTTGCTGTCGATGACATAGACGGTGTCGTCATCGAAGTGGGGCAATCGGAGCGCGAGGTCGGCATAGATCCGCTCAAGGTTCAGTTGGATGCGGAGATACCGGGAGCGATCGGGTCAGGAGGGAAAGAGGAAGGTGTAGGTGACGCGTACCTGAGCGAACCACTGCTGTGCCGAGGGCTGGTGGAGGAGTTCACCGACGAGTGCGATGGTCATGAGCTCGGCGTAACTGGCCTTCTGGTTGGGTTCGTCGGGTAATGTGAACAGGCCGCTGCGGGCAGCGGCCTTGAGGTAGTCGTCGACGTAGACGTAAATGATCGTGAAGAGGTCGGTCACAGTAGACTGGTGCAGCGGAAGTTCTTTGGTAGGCATACCGGAGCTTCCGCTTTTTCTGTCTCGTCGCCAACCCCTAGCACCCGAGGTTATTACCCGTACGAGGATGTGAAACGACGCGCGTTTAACCGGCTGTTCGCCTCGCGAATGATGGCCAATCTGGGTTTGTCACAGCGATTCGTTGAATTGGAGGAACATCCGTCCAGGCCGCTGGATCTTGGCGTTAAAGCCGCTTGAACCTGTCCGCACTATTGATGAGGTACCTTCCTTCATGCCTTTCGAGGCGTTTGATCCTCAGTGTAAGCGTCTCGAAGCATGCCACAGCGCCGTTGCAGCAGCGACAAGCGCAATGCCACCGAGCGCCGCTGGAAGGAGGGCGAGCGTTCCCCCGAATCCACCCAGCGTGCTCCACAAAGTCAGGAGTGCAGCCGTCACCAGGGCAGCAAGGCCGTGTTGTGTCCAGGCCGTGCGGCCAAATGCGCTGAGCAACGCCGCTGGGAACAAGGTCAGGAGGCCCAGGCGGAGGAAGTCTGGCCACGTGGCTTCTATGTTGCGCCACAAGGCCTGAGGACTGTACCACGCCTCATTCAAACGGAACGCTTCGCCATACCGAAGGGCGAGCAGGACCAACAAGAAGACGATGACGCTACTCAATGTGTACGTCAGCGCCCGGCGCAGTGCTAGGGGGACGTCTTGTATGGATGATTGCCTCATGACCTGTTCCATGTCGTCACTGTAGTTCGCCACCCTTATTCTTTCGTGACACCCAGACCGGTCAGCACCTTCCGGGCACCATCCATGAAGGGTGTGTTCGTCGGATTTTTATGATCGCCGGCGTAAACCAGGCCAGCGGCACTCGCCCCGTCCGTCCACTGGGCGCCTGCCGTCGCGTTCAAACCCAGAAAGACGTCACAGAAGGCCTTCAGCTCGACCGCAGGCTTATTCTGATCACTCGAGACGAAGATCAGACGATTGTTTCCGAAACCGAAGGCGGTATTGAACTTCGCTTCTCCATTGGGATCTAGGAGTGAGCTGCACCCACCATCACGAATGATGGATGTCGATGACGCTGCCTGATTGAAGGTAAACGTCGGATCACCGTAGCTGGTTGTCCCCGCTGGCTTGATCAGGATTCGAGCCTTCAGTCCAGTGCCATCCTCCTGAGCAAAGGAGACAGCGGCTTCGCCTTTATCGCTCTGGGTGTATTTGAGGGAGTTCTGAATGCGCAGAGTAAAATCCGGCGTTCCGTTTTGCGTGCCGAAGTTCAAGCCCTCCGTGCCGGTCCATGCTGGACCATTGATGGCAACAAATGCCCTCATCGCGGTGGCGTGGTCTTTGATATTCCGGAGGTAGAAGTAGTTTCGGCCATCGGATTTGGTTTGATAGAAATCTCCAAGGCCAATTCTAAACTTGTAGAGTGGCTTGGTCATATCAACGATTACAACGTGGACATACGGAGCGATGTTTAGACAATCTGTGGTGTACAGACTCCCTGATGAAGCGATGCGTGCTTTATATGTTTCCAAATTCGCTCGAAGCGCGTTGAAGCATTGACTGGTATCGGTTGCCTGCGCACTCACCACTTGAGGCAACGCCTCCGCCGTCCCGTCCTCAAACTGCATAAAAGGTTTGTTGGTCGTGATGCTCAGATTCTGAAGGGATGTCAGCGTCGCGGTGAAGGCGCCATTTTCGTAGCGTGCATCAGGCACCGGCTGTCCACCGGACGTCAAGACGTAATCTGAGACCTTCAGTCCTTTTGGCAACCGGTCTATGCTGAAGGGCACGCGAACCTTCAGTGGTGAGCGAAATGTCACTGGAGAGCCAAAAACAACGCGTCCTGCTGGCTCTGTCGTGGGCCGATCGGCGACCCCCATGATGGCGGCGTCTTTCAAGGCACCTTTCGGGACAGTGAGGGTTAAACCGCTCTCAAAGGTGAACGTCGAGCTGCCAGTGGTGGTGAGGCCAGCAACGAGCGTACTGTCGCCAGGCACAACGCCTGAGGCCAGGTAGGCGGGCACCAGATCACCTCCCGCGTTCAGGGTACCGAGTGGCTTGGCGAGGGACAGAAAGATTTCCTGGCGAGCCCCAGCGACCACCGAGACAGGTGTGTCGAGGGTCAGGGCTGTGGCTTGAATGCCTGCGTCGGTGCTAGGAACGAGCAAGTTGACGCGGTTGTATGTGCCCGCTGGAACGATCACATCTGCGACAAGTGCAGCCCCTTGCTTGTTCCACCGATATGGGTCAATCAGACCAGGACCGGTCAAACGGTAGCAGCCCGTCGCCCCACAGAGCTCAATGGCTTCTACATACAAAGGCGTCAAAGACTGGGCCTGAAGACCGGCTTCAAGTTGAAGGTTGATCCGGACGCGCGCATCGGCGGCGCCATAGGTGCCGTCACTGCTGTAAGGAGAGGCCACCTGTACGGTGGTGCTACTGATTTAGGGGACTTGGGAGCAGGACGCCAGACAAGCTGACACCAGTACGAACGCTGAAAATTTTTTCATTAGATTCTCCAGAAGACAAGAAATTGGCTCGGAGGCTTGTTAAGCCTGAGCAGGTTCATACTGCCAACAGAATTTCTGCTGTGTTGCCTCATTTGACGAAAAAAAGAATTTCGTGATCGATCAATGAACTTTGGAATTCTACCCCGTTTAGGGCTCGCGCTATGAACGTTTCAATCGCTCCCACAGGGCAAAAAATGGAGACGGTATGGCTAGATACCGTCTTTGGGCCGAGGAGAGCGAGATCGGGAAAGTCATTTTTGGCCACCGACCAGGGGGCCTCTGTGTCGCCGTGTAGTCCGGCACGGGCACCGTTGGGAACGACGGGCCGATGCACCCCGTGGGGCATAGGTCATACGCGTTGTAGCCTCAATCGACTTTGTTGGCGAATTCGAAACCTGCTGTTCGGCGGAGCGGATCATCGTGACTCGGCAACGAGAAATGCGGAGTATGGAAGCTCTCACCTGAATTCGCCAACAGAGTCCTCAATCGCCCGGAAACCCCTTTTAAGGGCTTAATTGCCGTCCCAGTCGTCATCTACGTGGGTAGGTTAGGGCATTTCAGAGATCGGTGGAGAAGTTCGCACTTTCGATCTGACTTTGTTGGCGAATTCGAGACCTGTTGTTCTGAGGGGCGGATCATCGCGACTCGACAACGAGAAATGCGGGGTCTGGGAGCCGTCACCTGAATTCGCCAACAGAGTCGATTGAGGCTAGAACGCGTGGCCCGGCCACGCACGGACCTGTGGGGCAACCTCACCGACCGGACGGGCGTGCAGCACCTGAGCGTCGCGCCCGCGCGGCGTCCCAACGGCACCCGCTTCTGCGCCCTGGGGCAGTTGCGCCGCGTGGACCCTTCCGAGCAGCTGGTCATCCTGCGGACGTTCAAGAACGGCTCGCACGGCCACACCCTGAGCCTGCGCTTCCGCGCGACCAAGACCGTCCTGCGGGGCATCGACTGAGCTGCAGTGCGCTCCACTGGCCAGTAGAGTCGGGTGTCATGTCTTCCCTCTCCTCAGACCTGCTCGACATGTTCCGCACGACATGGCGCCAGATGTGGGCCGACCATCCGGACGGCCTGCCCGCTGACGTCATGGACGCCACCAAGGCGGCCCTGACAGCCCAGTTCGAACCGATGCTCCTCGGACAGCCAGAACAGGTCCTCACGGCCCTCCAGTTCGCTGCAGGCGAAGGTGGCACAGAGTACGACGTCACCTATGAATTCCCGACGATCCTCCTGGATGTGTTGACGCGGATCGATCACGACGGGCAGGTACTCATGACCGTTGCTGGCGACCAGGCGCAGCCATGGTTCCTTCGACGCGCGGCCATTCAGGAACTGGGGACCCGGACCCGATCAGACCTCATTCCCCTGCTGCGTCAAGTGCTCACCGACGATGACACCGAGGGCGAGGTCCGGACGGCTGCGGTGTTCGCGCTGGTCGAGCAGAACGACCGCGACAGCCTGGATCTGATGCGCACCCTCGGCACGGAGGAGCCCTGGTTTGATGCCGCGGGCCCACTCCTGGAGGGGCGTGGACGACTGGGTGATCTCACGGCCACCCGCGACCTGATCACACTGGCAGCCGATCCCTGGCCCCACCGATCCACCCCAGGTCAGAACGGCTTAGCCTCCCTGGAAGCGCAGGTGGGCGGACTGGAACCCCTCGTGGAAGCCCTGCAGGGTGCGTCCGATCCGCACGGACCAGTCGTGCCCCGGGAATCGGAGAACACGACCCGCCTCCCTGACCTTCCGCTGGTGGACCGACTGCACCGTCTGGCGACCACAGATCCTGTGGCCCCCGTGCGGAACTGGGCGATAGCGCGCCTGGCTGAACTGGATCCCGCCCGGGCCGCCGAATGCCTACTCCTGGCGCTCAGCGATCCTGACTGGCTGGTGCTCAAAACGTCCAGTGACGCGCTGAGTGCCCTCACGCCTGCCCCGGTGGCCGAATTGCACGCGCGAGTGAATGACCCGGAGGTCGGCATCGACGAGCGGCGCTGGGCGGCTCGTACGCTGCTTCTGCTCGGAGAATCCGTTGACCTGAGCACACTGCCGGACGCGCAGGTCCCGCTGCCCTCTTCGGTACCAGGTGAGGTCCGGTCCGCGATCGTACGCGTCTATGCGCCGCTTTCGGAATCGGGGACGGACGTGCGCTGGCTGATGGAGGCGTTGATCCTCCCCCGCTGGAGTGAGGAGGAGGCCGCGGGCATTGTGGCTGAGCACGGGCGCGTGGTACAGGCACTTCGAATGGCCGGTGTCGTCGTCGGGGATCCCGTCGAGGCGGGTGACTGGCACCAGCAGGGTGGAGGAACGTATGTGGTGCTTCCCCTGGAGGGCGGGAATCTGAGCCTCAGCACGTTGGGACGCTTCGCAGCTGAGGACGATTGGAGCAGCGAGGGCACCCATTCGGCGGCGGTCCTCGAGCAGATCCGCCTGACGCTGGCATCGGTGGGCTGGCAGTGGCTGGATGAGACGATCAGATCGGTCGCGGTGCCGGGACTCCACGTGTACTCCTTCGGGAGGCGGGAGGCGCTTCATGTCGGGGAACTGCTGTTCTACTGGCAGGACTGACACGCAGAGTTGAGGTAGAGGGTCTTCGGAGTGACCTCAGTCGGATCAATGCCCCGGGCTCCTCGATAAACTCCTCACTCTGCAGCCCAGGGCATCAGGGCAGCGCGTGACTGGTCTGCTCCCCTGAAACTGCACGGCGTGAAGTAGAGAGTCAGACTCACCTGAGCCGAGTCTCCAGTCGAAAGTGTCCAAGCTTTAGAGCCAGGCCAGAAGAAGCTTTCGAGTGGATCAGCGGAGAGTCGGAGTTGCCAATTCCGACCATTGGGTAGTTCGAAAAAGAAGAAGGCGCCCCGGAGGCCGCCTTGATTTCTTTAATATAGAGCGGTATTCAGGGCAGGTCAACCCTATGCGGCCGGATCGGCGGCATCCTGTTTTTTCCTGTCCAGGACACGCTTAACCTGCACGGCACTCCAGGGGCCGCCCTGTCGCGTCCGGAACCCATGCGCGTCCAGCTGCGCCGCGACGGCTCGTAGGCTGAGCCCCTGAGCACGCAGGGCACCCGCATACGCCGCCACAGGTCGCATGTCAGCGACCGCCCGAGCCCTCGAAGTCGCGGCGCCCGCTAGGCGCGCTTCAACGGTGAGGTTCTCCGGCTTCCCCAGTGTCAAACCGCGAGCCTTCCGCGCCGCGAGGGCTGCTTTCGTGCGGGCGGAGATCAGCTGGGCTTCGCGCTCGGCGACGGCAGCCATGACGTGGATGGTGAGGTTGTCGGCTTCGGGCATGTCGACGGCGACGAAGCGGACGCCGGATTCCATGAGGCTGGCGACGACGGCGACGTTGCGGGCGAGGCGGTCGAGCTTGGCGATGAGGAGGACGCCGCCGATGCGGCGGGTGTGGTCGAGGGCGGCTTCGAATTGTGGGCGGCGGCGTTTGCGGGTGCCGGTTTCGATCTCGGTGAATTCGAGGACAACCTGAAGGTCCTTGCTCCGAGCATGTGACAGCACGGCGGCTTGTTGAGCTTCGAGACCCAAGCCGCTTTGGCCTTGTTTGGCGGTGGAGACGCGGTAGTAGGCGACAGCGGGGGTGGGCACGGCCTTATGTTACAGGACTCATCGGAGCGTTCAACAACTGTAACGGTACTGTATATGAGGCTGGGGAAATCGCCACGTCAACAACTGTCCGAACCATTAGACCTGCTGCGAAAGTCCCCTCCTGAACATGCGCGGGTACTCCTCTTGGCAGACGACAACAACGGAGAGGCGAGGTGGCTGAAAACTCACTTTTGCAGGAGGTCTATTGAAAAGCCATTGCTAATTAGCAAAAGATAGGCTGCTGAAAGCATTTTACGATTCACTATTTTTCCTGTGGATCAATATCTTGGTCGGCGAATAAACTTCCCGTTATTTGACGATAAGAATTGATCTCCCATTCAGTACTATCTATTCCTTCTATAATAATTAGGACGCTTCTTTTTTTTGCAGTAGTACGCGATCCTACTATTCTTATATCGATGAGGTCATCGATGCCTCTAGCAAAATCCATAAGATCACTCCAGTTTGTCTGATATCCCAAATTTTCTTTAATCACGAAATCCTCAAAATCAGTTATGGAACTACCTAAAAAACTTTTTGGGGGGGAAGCTATACCATAAAACTCCTCCATCCTCCAGTCCAGAGAGTCTCCATCTATTGATTCGAGCACATCAAGCAAGGATATTTTCCTTTTAGCTATCCACATTGAAAATTTATATTTTATCATTAGACCTCCTGCGAGAGTCCCCAGCTACGCTGCGTGAGTGAGCCACGACCGTCTAGAACGCCTCCGACAGCTAAACCGCACACGCTTCAAACGGCACACCGGGATCTACCCCGAAACCTTCGCCGAGATGGAACTCGTCCTGGACCAGCGAGAACGCTCCAAGAAAAAGTCCGGTCGACCTCCCGCCCTCAACGCGAGTGAACAGCTCCTTCTCACCCTCGAATTCTGGCGTGAATACCGTACCTTCGCCCACCTCGGCCATGACTGGAACATTCACGAAACCACCGTGCGGCGCACGGTGGAACGCGTCGAAACCGCCCTGATCCAGAGCGGAGAGTTCCGACTTCCTGGCCGCAAGAGCCTCAAACAGGAAGAGAACGTCTTCCAGATCATCGCCGTAGATGCCGCTGAAACCCCGTGTGAACGGCCCACCAGCCAACAACGCCGCTGGTACAGCGGCAAGAAGAAACGGCACACCCTCAAAACGCAGGTCGTGATCGACGTGTCCACACGCATGATCCTGTGCGTTGCCACCGCCTTCGGGTCCATGCATGACCTCACCCTGTTTCGGCAGTCAGGCGTCCAGATCCATCCAGAAACGGCGCTGATCGGGGATGCCGGCTACCAGGGCATTCGGCAGCATCACGGTCACTCGGTGACACCGCACAAAGCGACAAAGAAAGCGCCGCTGACCCCTGAACAGCGTCAACAGAACCGGGAACTGGCGTCGACCCGCCTGCGGGTCGAGCATGTCATCCGGTGTCTGAAGATTTTCCGCGTGCTGAAGGACATTTACCGTCACCGGGGGCGGCGCTTCTCTTTACGCGTCAATCTCATTGCAGCGGTGTGCAACCGCAGCGTTGCCGGTGTGGCGTGATTTTCGCAGGAGGTCTATTGGTAGTCAGGCCCAGGACGGTCACGCCATCGGTCGGCCGCGCCCACGCCCCCGGACGGACGCCACCGGCTGGTGCCGCGCCGTCCACCTTCTGCCGCCCACGAGCGCCCCGCCGGGCAAGACCCAAGAGGCCTTGGGGCAACCGGGTGCCGGGCTATACCGCACGCCCCGACAGTGGGAGGGTGACTGCATCCACACCCGCCCCCCGGCCCCCGTCCCAGGACGCTTCCGCACCTGCGCTCTTCCACGTCCGGCGCGGCCAGGGCAAGCCGCTGCTGCTCATCCACGGGCTGGGCAGTTCCTGGCAGACGTGGGCGCCGATCCTGCCCGGACTGGAAGCGCAGCGTGAGGTGATCGCCGTCGACCTGCCCGGCTTCGGCCACACGCCCCCGTTGCCCGGCGAGGTGAGTATCGCCACGCTCGCCGACGCGGTGACCGAGTTCCTGACGCGGGAGAACCTCCTGGGCATCGATGCCGTGGGCACCTCGATGGGGGCCCGGCTGGTGCTGGAACTCGCGCGGCGTGGGGGCGTCCTGGGCGCGGTGGTGTCGCTCGATCCCGGCGGGTTCTGGCAGGGCTGGGAACGGGCCTTCTTCTACAGCACGGTGGCGGCGTCCATCAAACTGATCCGCGCGCTCCAGCCGGTCATGCCCGCCCTGACGGCGTCGCCCGTCACCCGCAGCGCCCTGTTCGCCCAGTTCTCCTCGCATCCGTGGGCGCTAAGTCCGGAACTCACCCTGACCGAGATGAGGAGTTTCGCGGCCTCGCCGTCCACGGATGAACTGCTGCGGAACCTCGCGTATGGCGAGGCGCAGCAGGGCCTGCCCCGGGGCCGGCTGGCGCGCCCGCTGATGATCGGCTGGGGGCGCCTGGACCGGGTGTGCCTGCCGGTCCAGGCGTCGAGGGCTCAGGAGCTGTTTCCCGACGCCCGGCTGCATTGGTTCGACCACAGCGGCCACTTCCCGCATTGGGACATGCCTGCCCAGACGCTGCGCGTAATCCTGGACACCACCGCCTGACCCGGCCCCGGCCCGCGCCCGCGCCGTGCCAGCATCAGGGGTCACGCTAGAGTTGGAACCTTTTTCCCGCTAAGGAGTTCCCCTCTTCGTTTTCTCGCGTCACACACGGTCGTACCCCGGCGTGAACGATGGCGTCCAGCTGGGGTATACCCATTCCTGACAGCTCGGCTCTGCGCTCAGTACGGCACTCCGAGTGTCCAGTTGAAGTCCATTTCAGCTAAAACTGACACCTGTCAGGGCAGGTCTGAACGTCAACTTGACATGCTTGCACGCTTAGCGGGAATTTTCGTTCCAACTCTAGCGTGACCCCTTCTTGCCCGGATCCGAAGGACTGGTACCTGCTCGACCTCCTGATAACGTCTGAAGCGGACGCCATCGTGTCGAAGGACGCCCACCTGCGCCAGATGCGCACGAAGCTGGGTGTGCCCGTGTACGAGCCTAAGGAACTGATCCGGCTGGGCCTGCTGGGGTCAGGTGAGCGTGGGGACGGCCATGTCCGCTAGAACTGGGCCGCAACGGGCCTGACTGTCACGTGCTGAGCACGGCGGAGTACGTCGTCAAGTCCGGCGTCGGTTCTCTGCTCCTTTGAGGTGACTGCGGATCCCCCGGCCCGCCATCGGTTCATCCCGGAACCGCGGCATGACGTGAAAGTGGGCATGCATCACGTGCTGGCCCCCCACGACCCCCACGTTCCACCCGGCGTTGTAGCCGTCAGGGGCGAGGACGGCCTCCAGATGCGCCCTGGCCTGCAGGAGGAGATCCTGGGTGGCGGCCCATTCCTGTGGCGTGAGATCGAACACCGTGGGTCGGTGGGCTTTCGGGACGATGATCCCTGCCCCTTCCAGGGCGCCCGTCTCGCTGGGTTTGATGCTCAGGAGGCAGTGGTCGTTTTCTAGGACGAACGCGTCCCGGCGAAGCTCAGCAGGATCGCAGTAGGGGCAGGCGTGGTCGTCGCGCATTCACGGTCCAGGATAAGTGACGACCGGGCGGCACTCCGACGCACTGCAGGCGCCGTCGGAACACCCGGTGAAACGGAGTCCCGCGCTTCAGCAGCCGGGGCCCACCGGACGCACCCATCACCGGGTGGCCTCCACATTCACGGACGGTCCAAGCCTCTGTCCGGCGCCGGTCCCTTCGCCTTCGTTCAGTAGCGGGGCACGTTGCGGGCCTGGGCGACCGTTTCACCCAGTCGCACGACCTCCGCCGCAAGTTCCGGCGCGGGCAGGGTGCGCCCGAAGCGTCCCTGCACGTCCCGCTGCAGGCTGCCGGAGAGGCCCGACGAGCCTCCGTACGCCGCGTACGTCCGCGCCAGGATGGGCACAGCCTCCTGGAGACGCGCCGACGCAGGAATGCGGGCGCGCTTCACGTGCATGTTGTGCTGCGGATCGCTCGGCACCAGGTTCCACAGCTCGTTGATGGGATGCACCGATACCGGAATCAGGTGGTCGAGATCGAACGCCTCCGTGCTCAGTGGCCGGGCCGTCCACGGGCAGGTGAAGGGACGCCCTTCCAGCATCAGGAGCCGCACCTGATTGCGTTCCCAGGTCAGCGGCACCCGCCCTTCCGGCGTCTCGGTCAGCAGCGTGAATACCTCCCCGCGTGTCACTCGTGGCGTCTGCTCCACCCGCTCCACGAACAGGCTCCACTGCTGCAGGCACAGCGCTTCCACCCACAGCGACAGGTCCAGCAGCGCCTGCCACAACGCGGCGGGCACGACGAACGCCGGTTCGTGCGGTGACGATCCCGGCAGTGGCGTCCCTGACAGGGACGCCACCGGCGCAGGTACACCGAACAGCCCGTGCGCGCCGCCCGGCCCGGCGTACCGCACGGGCTGCCGGACCGCGTGCGCGATCACCGTCAGGGTCTGCCGGGTCAGTGCGAGCAGCTCCGGGCTGAGTTCCCCGCGGTCCGCTCGGTACGCCGCGAGCAGCAGCGCCCCGTCCGCCGGGTGGCTGCGGGTGTACGGCAGGTCCTCCCAGGTGCGCCGCAGCTGGGTCAGAGCGGGCCGGAAACTGAGGTCCTGACGGCGCACGCCGTCCCGGACGGGACGGCTCCCCTGCATGACCTCCCGCTCGCCCACGAACGGCCAGTACGACACCAGCCAGCGCTGCGCCACGCGGCGCAGCGGCACGATCACGTCCCGGTCCGGCAGAAATGGGTGTTCCATCGCGAGATCGTTGAGCGCGCGGACGAGCGCGAACTTGTACGTGTTCGTCTTGGCCTCGTGCCTCAGCAGCGTGCCCAGCAGTTCGCGCCCGTCAGGCACGGTCGACCCGCTCCGCGTGGGACAGCCCGTCACGCCGGCCACTCAGCACGCCCAGGGTGGTGTGGGCGTCCTGGACCGGTCTGGCGCACTCAGTTGCGGACGTCATCGAGTTGCCGCCGGGGCTGCCGGTACGTGAAGCGCAGCTCCGGCCCGCTCTCGAGCACCCGGCGGATCTCGTCCGCCAGCGGCGTGCCGTCCATCCCACACCCGCTGAGGTGCACCCAGCCGCGACTGCGGCTGATCCCCACGAACAGCTGGTTCCGCAGGCGGATGACGTCCTCGCGCGCCGCGACCCGGTCCACGCCGACGACGTACACCACGTCCGCCTCGTTCCCCTTGGCCTGCATGACCGGCGAGACCGTCACCGCCCCGTCGCGCCAGAACCCGTTCGAGTCCGTGTCCGGCCACTTCTGCCGCGGGACGTTCACGTCCTTGTTGCCGGGCAGGTACACGCTGACGTTCACGGAGCGCAGGGCCTTGAACACGTCCTCCTGCAGGGTGTACGGCTCCCAGTCCAGGCCCGGCACGACGATCAGAACCTGCCGGCTCGGGCGCAGCCCGTGCGGACCGAGGTCCGCCTGAACGCGGTCGATCAGGGCCAGGAGTTCCGCCCGGCGGGTCGGGTACGTCTCGAATGTCACCAGCGGCTCGTCCGTGAAGCCGGGGAGGGGATTGGGGGAGTTCTCGGGCGAGCGGGTCAGGGTCACCTCGCTGCCGCTGCGGAACTGACCCTCGACGTCGTACCCGATGGACTGCCAGTCAGCGCGGTTCGTCAGCCCGGCCAGCATGCCCCCTTCCCGCAGCAGACCCATCCCGAGGGCGTGCGCGGCCAGCAGCACCGGGCCCGGCGTCCGGTAGCAGCGGTTCATCACCTCGCTCTTCCGGATGCCGCCCCGGTACGACACGCCCGGCCCGAAGATCGCCGCGCCCTGATCACCGAACAGTTCCCGGGTGTTCGGGATGGTCAGCGTATCCAGGCTCTGCGCCTCATCGTACGCCCAGATCAGCCGCCGCGCTTCCGGTTCCCCGGTGTCCAGCAGGGCGTCCCGCGCGACGGGGCGCAGGCTCTGGTACGCCATCCAGTAGAACGCCTGCTTCTCCTCGAAGTTCAGGGCCGCCTCCTCGTGCACGAGGTCCTGGCCCTCGTCGATCAGCACCGCGTCGAACACCTGCAGGGACCGCTGCGTGAGCTGCGCGTCGAGCAGCAGGGCCCGGCAGGCGAACAGCAGTTTGCTGGTCGGACTGCCGGGCGGCGTGCGGTCCACGGTGAGCGGCGTGACGCCCACCTGCGACGCCAGCGTGCGGTAGAAGCCCGGCTGGTCCTTGCTGCCCCAGGCGTGCAGGATCCGCAGGCGGTGCCCGGCGGTCTGCAGGGACTGCTCGCCGCCGCTGGCCTGCCGCAGCCAGTGGTCGACCTGCGCGCGGATCTGGTCGTACAGGCTCCGCGAGAAGAACACCAGCGCGACGTTCCAGTCCGGGTGACGCAGGTGCATGGTCGCGGCCTTCTGCGCGAGCAGGACCGTCTTCCCACTCCCGGCGATCCCGCGGATGCGCTGCGGGCCGGGTGGGATGGTCTTGGCGATCAGTTCCTGCTGCAGGTCGAAGGCATGCAGGTGACGCGCGCTGCGCGTCACCAGGTCCGCCCGCCGGACCGGTGCGGGCGTCGCGGCAGGAGCGGGAGGCCGGATCACGCGTTTCGGGACGTTCCCACTGGTCCCCAGGGCGCTGCGCAGGGCCGCCCAAGCCGCGTCGTCGAGTGGCTGCCCGTACCGCACGGGCGGAGTCCGTTCCAGCGCGGCGCGCAGCCGCGCGGGGGTCAGCTCGTCCGCGAACAGCATCGGCACGTCGCTCAGCAGGTGCCCGAACCGCCCGTCCCACGCCTCCCGCGTGATCAGCGGGAGCGCCACGAGGGCCCGCGTGGCGAGTTGCGCGAGGTCGCCCCGGCGGACGGCCAGTTCACCGAGCAGCTGGGCCTGCTTGCGGGCCTGCTCGTACGGGTTGAGGTGCGTCTTCCCGTAGTACGGCCGGGCGAGGTCCCAGCGGTACCCGCTCACACCCGCGATCATGTCCAGCGGGAGGCTCTTGACCTCGATCACGACCAGCCCGAGCTCCGGATCGGCGATCAGGATGTCCGGTTCCCGCACCGTCTCGCGCGTCACGAGGGGGTAGCGCCAGAATCCCAGGACGTCCTCACCGGCGTACGCGGCCTTGACGGCCTCGAAGACCCGCCGCTCCCCTTCCTCTCCTGGACCTCCGAAGGCCTCCGTCACCACGAAATCGGCCATAGGGCCGCAGGATACCGCGCGCCCCGGTCCGATCAGGCCGCAGATGCGCCGGGGAGTGGAGATGACCGGAGCGGACAGGTGGTGTGCCGTTGATGCACTGGCTCACTGCCTCGTTTCCCGAACCACAGGAGATGCCCGATTGCCCCGCGATCCGATTCTCTCCTCGAAACCGCCCGGGCGGTGGGGCCCTATCGATGGGGACGCCGGACCACCTGCTGAGCCGCGTTCAGGAGAGGGTCACGCTGACGGGCTGGTTCGCGGGCCGATACTGCCCGTCGAGGATAGAGGCATTGACGAACGTCGTGCCCGGCAGGCTCAGCGCGTCGGTCCCGTAACCCTCATGAATGTGACCGCAGACGAACAGGCGCGGCCTGACGCGCTCCACCACCTCCCGGAGTTGAGGGCAGCCGACGTGCGCGGCGGGACCGAAACGGCTGGCGGGAACGCGGTCATGAATGCCTTGCACCGGACCGTGGGTGACCAGCACGTCAACCGACGCTGGAATCTTTGCCCAGTGGGCGGCGAGGTCACTCCCGGGGCGGCGGTTGAAGGCCCAGTCATGGAACCAGGGTGTGATGGGTGAACCCCAGAAACGCAGACCGCCGATCTCGGCCCCCGAGTCGTTCAGGTAGGTGACGTTCCGGGGCACGAGGGCCACGAACGCTTCCGGATCCCGCTCGGCCAGGAAATCGTGGTTCCCGGCAATCACGACCGCGCCGTGCGTGAAGCGCTGCGCCAGTGTGCCCAGCCAGCTCAGCGCGGCGGCACACTCGGCGGGGCGACCCTGGCTGGTCAGGTCGCTGGCATGGATCAGCAGGTCACCCTCGGGGAGCTTGAGGCGACGGCCGGTGGTGAACAGTTCGCCCTGCTGGCTGTGGGTGTCGCTGATACAGACGATCTTCATGACGCGGCCTCCTGCGGTAGGGTTCCTGTGAAGGTCCCTGGTCGGTGGTGTTGACCGGGTTGGGTCCGCTGACCCGCCTCGATCGACAGGCCTGCCACCGTTGTCCCGCGGCCATCATCGGGCACGGCGCCCGGCGCTGCACAAGCGAATCACGGAATGCCCCCTGAGTGGGGGCATTCCGTGACCGACGGTGATCGCCTGACACCTGTCGCTAGTGGTTTTACCGACGCTCGACCAGTCCGTTATTGCTGTTGACTGTGAGATAGCCAATGTTCTTCGAGTGGCATGTGCCGCACTCCTCTTCAGAAACCATGTTTCCGAGTTCCTGTCCGTCCACAATCGGGGTGACCTTGGTATCGCGCCGGGAGGTGCCAAACATGCCGTACTTGTCGATCTCGCTGTAGATGGTGATCTCATCGCCCCGTCGGCTGAGGAACGGGGTGGCGTCAATGACCCGCACCACACCATCGTCGGTGACGGAAGCGATTTCGGTGGTGTTCGTCTCGCCGTACCGTTTGAGCATGATTTTGGTGTTGCCCTTGCGGTTTTCAACCTTGAACTGAATGCGGGCAGGTGAGCCGGTGCAGGAGCGCTGCACGTATTTGAGGGTACTGCTCAAGGCGACGGGATTGTTGTCCCAGCGTTTCAGCGCGAAACTGATGGGCTTGAGCGTGTTCAGGGGGAGCTCCTCTTTCTCGAAGTAGGTTTTCCAGCCCTCCCCCTTCATGGCCTCGCGCTGAATGCTGTAGGGGCCGCCGATGGCGTGGACTTCCACGGAGCTGTTGTCGATGATCCGCTTGTAATGGGCGCTCATGTCGACGCTTCCGTTCACGGGCTTGCCATCCTGGAACTTCATGTTCAGCGCTGCCTTGAGCTCGTTGACGTCCTTGCTTGATCTGTAGCGGGCCACCAGGGCGCGGCCGTAGGAGACGCTCTTGATGAAAGTAGGCAGGTTATCGGTGCTGACCTCGTTGCGCATTCCCAGACCCTCGAGGTCCGCCGCCGAGAGCGTCGAGTTGAAGAGGGTGTTGACGGGCCGGCCGTTCTCTGTCACCGCGACGTTAAAGAGCGTCTGGTAGAACACGACGTACACGCTGCTCTCGTTGGCGTTGTGGCTGGTATCCAGGGTTGCCTGCGCCGTCGTGCCGAAGCCGCTGAAGTTCAGTTTGGTCTTCGTGCTCAGTTCGCGCAGGCTGGACGCTTCCTCTACCTTGAAGTACACGGTGGACGGGTCCGTTCCACCCCAGGCGGTCTGCGTATCCCGCATCAGTTCACCGATGGCGGTGTACACCGAGCCTGAATCCGGCGTGATCCCGGTCCGCTGCATGAAGGCCGTGTCGCTTTCGAGGGTGAGGGGTTTGCGTTTATCCGTGGAGAGCGGAATGCTCACCATCGCTCCCACACCGCCGGACAGCTTGCCCCCCTGGTAGAGGGCGCCTGGCCAGATGGTGCTGGGAATCTCTTCCAGGGACGAGATGGCCGGATCGTTGGCTCCCGTGAAGGTCTGGATCGTCGGGCTGCAGGGATCGCTGGGGTTGATGATGGGATCCGGGGGCGGCGTCACTGCCCAGACGGAGGGAGAGCCCAGGAACAGCCGATCCACGAAGTCCTGCGGATTGCTGGCGCCGACCGGGTATGTTCCCTGAGCCTGCAGGGGCGACTGCTGGAGGGCCTGCTGCGCCCGGTAGGCCACGGCCGCTTCGCTGTACGGACTCGCGGCTTCGGCGAGGCTGAGGTTCAGGCGCTGCGCTTTTTCCACCAGGCTGTCCCAGGAGCGCAGCGTGATGGGCGCGGCTGCGGGCTGAGGATCAGGCTCGGGTTCAGGCTCACCGCAGCTTTGCGCCCGAACGGTCTGGCTGGCGCTCTGCATGAGGTACGGTTCGCAGGGCACGAGGTACTGGGGTTTGGAGACGGAAGGCGCGGCGGGCGCCTGGCTGGAATTGCAGGCAGACAGGGCGAGACCGAGGGTGACGGACAGGGCGAGCAGTGCGGGACGCTTGTTCATGGGAGCTCCTGGTGCGGGGATGAGAGGACGAACCTGCTGAAGTCAGAACTGTCGTGACTGAGACGGGCCTCCGGGTCAGACGCAGGGGAGGATCTTGAGGTTCAAGCGGTCTATGCCAGGTCGCGTTCAGGGAGCGGCCACGCATCCGATGGGCACGTTCAGGAGTTCCGCAGGGGACGTTCCGGTGGGTGCCGACCTGATCCGGTTTGAACTGAGCAGAGTGTGCGTTCGCACCGGGGAACAGCGGGAGAACGGCCCTGATTCCCTTGCTGTTTCCCGCTCCGAGGTCGCGGGCTGGTTTAGAATGGGGGCACGTCATGACGTCTTTCCTGATTCCGCGCCCTGGCCGCTTCGAGGTCACGCGGCCCACGCTGCTGGCGCGTCTGGCAGAGCCGCTGAACGCTCAGGTGATCCTGCTGGCCGCCCCATCCGGGTACGGAAAGTCGACGCTGCTGGCCCAGTACGCCCGGAGTACACCGCGCGCGACTGTGTGGTGCCGCCTGACGGAAACGCACACCCATCCGCTGGACGTGGCCGTCTTGATCGCGCGCGCCGCCGAACGCCACCTCGGGGCGCAGCCGCACCTCCTCGAACCAGATCCACGCACGCCTGAATCCGCGTTGATCGAGACGCTCGCTCAGGCGTTCCTGAATGCGAGCGTCAACCTGGATGTGATCGTTGACCCGGTGGACGATGACCGCGTGGCCCAGTGGTTGATTCAGCTGGCGCTCGCGCTCGGCGAGGGTCACCGCGTGCTGATCAGCCGGTACAGTGCCGATGGTCTCCGTCTGGCCCGCGCCGTCGCAGACGGGCAGGCCGTTATTCTGGATGCCACTGACCTGCGCCTGGACGAGGCAGAAACGAAGAGCCTGCTGGAGGCGAGGGGCGTCACGCTGGACGAAGAGTTACTGGAGCGGCTGCAGGGGTGGCCGGCCGGTCTGGCCCTGTCGGCCGCCGGTTCGCAGCGGCACGTCAGCACAGAAGATCTGGTCCGGGATTCCCTGGACAGCCTGCCTCCGGACGTGCAGCGGGCCCTGCCGGAGGTCTCGGTGCTGGATGTCTGGAGTGAGGATGACGCCCGGCAGGTTGGCGCGCACCTGCCGGACGGATGGCTGGCCGACGTGCAGCGCTCGGGATTGCCCCTCCTGCCTCTGGGACAGCAGCACTTCCAGCCGCACCGTTTGCTGCGTGACCTGCTGGAGCAGGACCTGCGGCGCCACCCCGATCGCTGGAAGGCCCTCACGCTGGCGGCGGCCAGGCTGGCCGAGCACCGGGGTGAACGGCGCCGGGCCGCCCGGCTGTACGCGTCGGTGCAGGCCACCGCGGAGTTCCTGCGCCTGGCGGTACCTCTCGCCAGCGAATTCCGCAGTCGCGGTGAGCATCCGCTGACCCGGCAGTTGCTGGAACTCGTACCGACCGCGGAACTCCCCTCGGATCAGCGCGCGCGCCTCGCGTGGGCCATGATCGAAACGGGAGATTCTGCGCGGGGCGAGGCGATCCTGCACGCCCTGAGGCAGGGAAATCAGTTGCAGCCGTCCGGCTTCGCCTCGCTCGCGATGCTGGCTGGACGCCGGGGCGATCCGGACCTTCAGGAGCAGTATGCCCGCGAAGGGCTCGCGCTCCTGAAACCCGGGGAGGTGGAACCGGCGCTGCTGTGGCCCCTCGCGTACGCCAGCGTGAAACGCGGCCGCCTCCCGGTGGCAAGTGAAGCGGCAGACACCCTGATGTCCTGGGCGCGTCAACAGGGTGATCAGGTACGTCTGGCGGAAGCGTGGCAGTTGCAGGCGGTGCGCTACCGCGCAGCCCACGATCCGGACAGGCTCGCGCAGGCGCTGCGCGAAGCGCGGCGAATCTACGATCAGCTGGGTTGGACGGCGCGCGCCGCGATGATCTCCCTGGATGAGGCGGAACTGGCCGCGCAGGCCGGTGACATACCGGAACTGAGACGCTCGCTCTCCCGCGTCCCCACGAACCTCGAGCGCGACCTGCACCTCCTGCACGCCCGGACGGGACTGCTCAGGGGAACCCTGGCCTGGTGGGACGCGGACTTCTCCCTCGGGCTCGCGGCACTCGACCGTGCCGACCGGCACGCCGTGTCCGGGCAGCTGCGTCAACAGCAGGAGGACCTGCTCCTCCGGAGGGCTGACCTGCTCCTCGCGCAGGGTGACGTGGACGCGGCGCTTCGTCTGCTCGATACCTTCTCGACCAGTGACCCGCAGCGGGCGGCGTACCAGGTCCTGATGAAGGCACTCATCACGGGCGGGCCGCCCCCCGGTGAGCGGCTGACCGACGCCGGTCTCGCCTTGCGTACCCAGGGACTGCTGGCCCGGCATGACCCCCGCCTGAGTCGGGAGGTGCAGGCCCACCCTCTCTGGCCTCTGCTGCCTCTCGCCGAGCGGCAGCCCCTCACGCCAGCGGCCGCAGACGTGACCGTCACGCGGACCGAACCTCCGACGGTGCGGCTGCAGGTCACCACCCTGGGAGACCTGGCGGCGCGCGTGAACGGGGTCACCGTACCGGTCGCCCTGGCCAAATCCCGTGAACTGCTCGTGTGGCTGGCCCTGCACGCCTCCGGTACCCGCGACGAGATCGTGACGGCCCTCTGGGACGGGTCCGCCGAGGAACGACACGTGGAGTACTTCAAGGTCGCTGTCCGGCGACTGCGCGGCGCCCTGAAAAACGCACTCGGTACCGACGTCGATCCTCTGCCTTACCGTGAAGGTCGCTACCGACTGGACACCACGTTCCGGGTGGAGGTGGACGCCCGACTGGATCCATCCCCATCCCTCACCACCCAGGAGCTCGCCCGGCAGTTCCAGGCGTTCACGCAGCCCTTTATGCCTGGCAGCGACAGCGAGTGGATTGAAGATCTCCGGGCGCAGTGCCAGCAGCGGGCCATCACGCTAGGCCTGGCCCTCGCCGCCGCCTCTGAAGCCGACGCCCCTACCGTGTACCGCCAGGTCCTGCACCTCGATCCCTGGAATGACCCCGCGCACCAGGGCCTCATTCATTCCCTGCTCGACACCGACCGGCAGGCCGAGGCCGAACACGCACTCCGTGCGTACCGCCGCCTCCTTCAGGATGAATTCGGAACGGCGCCCCCACCGGCATTCCTGCTTCGTCTCCAGCGCCGCGGCCTGCCCAGCGCTTGACCGCCGGCCCCAGAGACGCCGTCAGGGTGACCAGCAGGGTCACCCGACCATCAACCCTGCTCGCAGAGCCGCTCAGGCGGCAGGAGTATGAAAGCCCCGGCAGCGGTTTCTAGGTTCGCCCCGGAGCCAGCAGGACGCCCCAGGACTCTCCATCCACCTGCTGGCTCTTCGGGTCCCCGCCCCGAGCAATTACCCTGCCGTGTTAGTTGAGCAGTCAGCACCGGGGTTCCCTGCCCGACCGGCAGCCCGATTCCCCGGCAGTTCCCCGGCGCGGTTGCAGACTGACGGCATGTCCCGCTCCCTGACCTGCCTGCTCATCGCCGCCATTTCCCTCGTCTCCTGCGGCTCTGTCACTCCATCTGCCCCCGCGACGTTAAAACCACTCGAAGACTGCCCGTCCTGCGGCCTGCTGCCCATCACGGTCAGCGTGAACGAATTCTGGGGCTGGTCCAGCGAGCAGCAGGCGCCACAAATCTGGAACTACGGCGCTGAGCGCCAGAGGGAGCACAGACGCGAGGTGTTCGTGCTGCCTACCGCTGACGTCGCGTTCACGAACGCGGGGCAGGTGTGGATGGACCGCCCACTGGGGTGCCTGAACACGTTCAATCCCTTCGAACTGGATGCCGTCACTGCCCCCATCCTGCGCGTCACCGCTGCGGTCGCCGCGGCCTCTCTCACGGACCGCCGCGCAGCGGACAGCCTCTGCCTGAATACGTTCGGCCCCGGTTGGACGGCACTCACCAGCGCGGGCAGCGAACTGCTCACCGAGCAGGCAGGTTTCTGGGTGACCGGCTCCCGCCCGGTCGAGGAGGGGATCGCGTGGTAGTGGATTTCGCCGACGCCCACTGGCCGCACCTTCAGCAGACCGTGACACGCCTGCTGGACGACATGCGGACCGTCGTGACCACCCAGCCACTGACGAGCACGTGGACACCGGACCAGGTCACGCAGGCGCAGGCACTTCTCGAGGATCTGGGCGGTGACTGGCACGCCCACCGGATCCGTCAGGGCACCCTGACGCATCTGTCTGAGCTGAGCGGCGCCATGACCGTCGCCGGCTGCACGGTGATGCGGGCGAACATCGAGGCCATCCGAGGCCACCTGCTCCTGATTCTGGAGGACACAGCGGCTGCCCTTCACAGCAAGGGCACGGACCTCCTGACCTGAGAGGGCTAGGTCAACAGGCGCACGAGGATCTCGCCCGCCTGCACCTCATCCCGGGCCCATACCCTGAGCCTGACGGACGCGTCACGGTCACGCCCAGCTGACCCTGCCGGCAGGCCTGACGGAAGGGACCGCCCGGCTGCCCCTACTGCTCGCCGTTGACGGGTGATCCGGCGCGGCCTGTACGTCCAGACTGTCTACGCCCATTGGCAGCCGTTCTGGAAGTCATCGGAACACTTCTACGGGAGTTGGTGAGATCGCTCAGCGGGAGTTCAGCCCACCTGCGTGACGGCATCAACAGGCTGATGCCGTCATATACAAACTTCCCAGAAACTGCCGGATGCTGAGCCTCTGGCTACCGACCTGTTCAGGCCTCGTGAGCGGAAATGTGCTCCTTGTCGGGGAAGCACAGACTGAGCCCACTCTCCCCACCGGCGATGAGGCCCCAAGCATCTTCGAGAAATTGGAGAGCGGTGATTCTGCCAGCACTGGCGGGGAAGAGATTCAGAAGATGTCCGTCCTCCGTTTCCCAGATGCCGACCATTCCGTTGGCGAAGCCGACAGCCAGCATCTCACCTTCGGGACTGAACGAGACACGGTCCGCGTAACGGCCACTGAATTCGAAGCGGTGTAACTCCAAGCCCGTCTCGACAGACCATAGGCGCGCCGTCCGATCCTCCGACGCAGATAGCAGAAACCGTCCGTCCGGGCTGAACGTGACGTCGTTGCACCAGCCATCGTGCCTGAAGGTACGGACCTTCTTACCTTTCGGCAGGCTCAGAAGGTGGATCTCGTTGTCCAGGGAGGCGAGGGCCAGCAGTTGCCCGCCGGGATGGAGAGCGAATCTACGGACGTTCTGATCAGGTGTGCTCCAGCTCCACAGCGTGTCGCCGTCATCGGTGTCGATCAGCATGACCTGATGTTCGCCGACGACGAGCAGGTGGTCGTCGGAGATGAACTGCGTGCCGATGACCGAGACACCGTCCAGCTCCAGCTCACTGTGAATGATGGTTTCCTCCTGCAGGTCTTCCAGAATCAGCAGAGGGCTCCTGCCACGGGCGCAGCAGTACAGGTCATCGGTGGGATGTGCCTCCAGATGCTTGATGTCACCGGCATAGAAGTCCAGGGTGACCGCTTCGAGTTGCTCGTCATCCATGGGCCAGAGGGCCAGCTGCCGTCCCGTGTTGGCCAGGATGGATCCATCGGGCGTATAAAGGGCGCTGTTCACGCGTTCATCCGTGAGTTCTACCACCAGAATGTCGTCGAACCACGTTGCGTCATCGTGGTCTGACTCCTGAACGGTTCGGGCTGGAACTTGAGGCGAGGACTGTGCTGGCGGCGCGGCCGATGTCGACGGTTGAGCAGTCTTGTCGGGATACTGCGCGGGTTCGAGGACGTTGATTTTCAGCAGTGCTGAAACGCTCTGGGCCAGAAGAAGGGCCTGCTCGAACTGTGAGTCACTGAGCGTTCCTTGCCGCTCCTGCTGTTCGCACAGGGCGACGGCCTGATCCAGGCGAAACCGTGTGCGCTCCAGGACGCTGTGCAATTCACGCATCCGGCTGATCACGGCCTGCTGAAGGGCCATACGCAGGGACACCTGCGCGCGGAATTCCTTGACTCCCGCTTCGAATTCATGCGCGGCTGTCAGGGCCTGTTCGCCCTTCTTGGCGACCGTGAAGCCAGCGACGACCAGGGCAGGTGCCGCAGCCAAACCGCCGAGGACGACGGTCCCGAGTGCCATGCCGCCGCCCCCGGCTGCCAGTGAACCTCCCCCCAGCCAGGCCAGGGTGGCGTTGGTTGCAGCTGCGCCGGAGAGTCCACTGATTGCCGTGCCGGTGCTGGCGGCGCCGACTGTGCCGACCAGTACTCCGGCTCCTTGCGCCGCGCCGATGCCAACGCTGCCGGCTGTCATGGCAGCGTTGGTCAGGTTCAGGACCAAGTGAGCTGTCTGTTTAATCTCTTTGAAGCTGGCTTCCGGCATGTGAAACCTGACTGCGAACTCCTTGTCAGTCAGGTTCATGCGGGCCTCCTGTCGCTCGTACAGCTGCGCGAACCGGACCAGTGAGACGGTCTGGACATTCTGCCGGTGTTCCGCGAAATGCGCGGCGACCGCGCTGAAGTGCGCATCCGAGGCGTCCATGTGGCGTTTCGTTGCTTCACCCAGCTGCTTGGCTCGCTCCGCAATAGTTTTGGCATCGCCGAAGTGACCGACACCCTGGCCCAGTTTCCGAAGTCCCGCGGTGCCGGCCAAGCCCGCGCCGGCCAGGAGGAGGAGGGGTAACGGCATCTCAGAGCTCCATGACAAACCCGGACGTTCGGGTCAGGTGCCGGATTTCCGCGAGGCTCTTGAACGGCGAAGACTGCGCCAGAGTGACGAGGGCGTCGAGGGTGGCACTCATACCCTGCGTATCACCCTCACGCTGTGCGTGATCGAGGACCCGGAAGAGCCGATCGAACTGAACTTTCCGTTCGTCGAAGGCCTTGTCCATGTACACGGTAATGGCCTCGCGCGCCAATTCCAATTCAGTCAGATCGCGTGACAGATCAGCGGCGATCTGCGCGCGCTTTGTGGTTTCCTGCTCTCTGGTCTGGTAGTAGTCGACCACGCTCTTGACGACCTGCGCCGTGACAGCGACAGGCGTTGCTGTGCTGCCTGTGGAGTTCATGGCTTTGCCGAGTTTGTGCGATGTGGTGGCGGTCTCGATCAAACCTGTATCCCGGCAGTGCTGGAAGAGTCGCTGGGCTCTGGTCTTGATGTCGTTGGTGAGGGCTTCAGAGTGCGAGTGAGTCATGGGGGCTCCCGGTTGACGCGAAGGATGCGACATTGTCCAGGGCCAGTTCTGACTTAACAGTCACATGGCCTCGTAGCTAAGGTCTTCATGTTTCATGCTTTCCCTGTAAGCGGCGTCCATACCGGCCTATGCACGACAGCAGGTCCACGTCCGCCTCCACCGCCCGGCGCAGCACCTTGCCCCACAGGCCCGACTCGTAGTGATACGGACTCGGATTGAATGGGCTGCAAAGCCCGTTCAATCCGAGCGGATGCGAGCAGGAGAGAAACGGGTTCTGGACGTGGCGCCAGCAATCCGGTGAAGTTCCGGATTGTTGGCGAAACAAACGGAATCCGTATGAGTCTGCAGCAGGCTCATGCCGTACTCGTGCAGGCGACCCTTTCCGTCATGCGCCGCACCTCACCGTCCGCCGCGCCGGGCGCCGCCTCGATGCCGTCACTGAACGCCGAGGCCAACTCCACGTGCGAGGCCGGGCAGCGGAACGTCACGGTCAGCGGGAGGGTCACCGCGTCGAACACCTGCGCCGCCCGGTCGAGTCCGCCCCGGTCCGCGCCGCTGAACCCGTAGATCGCCTGGGAGTCATCACCCACGAACACCACGCGCCCCCGGCGACCCACGACGTGCCGGACCAGCCGGTGCTGAAGGCGGGAGAAGTCCTGCGCTTCATCCACGAGTGCCACGTCCAGGGACTCGAAGCCGTACCCCAACTTCAGCGGGAGGTACAGCATGTCGTCGTAATCGAAGTGACCCCGCTCGCGGAAATCTGCGAGCGCCCGGTCCTGCACCGCCCGCACCGCACCGACCACGTCCAGGCTGTCCGGGAATTCGAACTCCTGCTCCGCCGCGAGAGAGAGGACGGCCTCGGCCGAGTTGGCGATGTGCACCATCGACAGACGCACCAGGGTCATCAGGGATTTCGCCACGCCGCGCGAGTACACGCCCGCTTCCTTGAGAACCGACTTCACGATGTTCAGTCGCTTCCACTCCACGAAGGTCGCCTGCACCGGGCAGTGCTCCTTCACGAGTCGCCGACCGAACGCATGGAAGGTGGACACCTGCACGTCCCTCGGGAGGGCGCCGCGTAACTCCTGCGCGATCGACCGGTTGAGTGCGAACGCCCCGACATCCAACCCGCCCGGCAACACCTGCGCGACCGTCCGCAGGACCGTCGACTTCCCACTCCCCGCCGTCGCGACGACCATCACGTTCCGCGCCGAATTGACGACGTGATGAATGACGTTGAGTTGCTGCGGCGTGAACCGACCCAGCGCCACGCGGACCTGCTCCGCGTCCACCCCCGGACGAAGTGAGCGAACCACGGCGCCCGGATCGAACGTCACCCCACCCAACACGCCCGCGTGAATGTCACCCACCCCGAACAGCGCTCCCGGTTCCACGATTCCTGTCATGCCCCCCCCCGGCCGCGCGAAGCGCGGTGACTGGTCGGGTGATCTTCCACGTCCCCCCGCTCCGCCGCAGAGCCCATGCCAGGAACGCACGTTCCTCAGTTCCGCCGCAGACCCCAGAGCAGACCACCCGCCTTGCCCCCCCAGGTCACCCGCGCCACCGGACACCAACCGCCCACCGCAGACCTCACCCGGAAGTGCCCGCCGCTCACACCACCCGCCGCGCCGCGCCGACCCCCACACCCACCCGCGCCGCACCCCGGAAGACCCACGTACCCCACTGCGAGAGCTCCTGCCAAAGCACCCCACAGACCCGGCCAGGACGGGGCAAGATGACCTGCCAGCGCCCAGGAGGCCCAGAAGTTCCCAGGTACCCTTACTCTCCGAGAGATTCAGGCTTTATACGAGAAGATGGGAGGGTAGCCGCCCCGCCCCTCAATCTAATGTCTTAAAACAGGGTGGGTAGGGCATCTAATATACGAGCGTGGGGATTGGCCGGTCCTGGCACAGATGGGCCGGAAGTGCCCTGGTCACCCGTGTTCCCAACCCGCGATCTGGCACGTTCCGACGCCTAACCCAGGGAGGTCGTCAGACGATTGGCCGAGTCCGGAATGCGCCTTCGGAGGACGTGTCGGACTACTCCGGCTGACCTCGTTCCGGTCTCCTGCCGCGCCGTCATCTGCGGGTGTCCGAGCAACCTGAACCACTCCGCTGCGACGCCGGATCAAAGCGCGCTGGATCAGGTCAGTCTGGGCAACGTATCTATCCTGAATGTGCAGGTTCACAGGTGTCCGTCCAGGGTCACTCATCCCCGTATCCCGAACCACTATCTGGCACCCCTGACTGTCGAGAACACAACGTCGGCACACGCAGGTTTGCCGAGGGTAGAAGGCACCTTCGAGGAACGTTCCGGATCACTCTGACGCACGCCTGATAGTGCTGTTCCGACGCCGGGTGTTGCCGCTGTTTTCGTGGGTCGCGCGGACCTCGAATCCGCACGTCCGAAACCCTGCATTTCAGACCTCTGATTGGCTTCTTCGCCGTCCTGTCTGCGCGTGTACCCAGAACGTTCTGCGCTCCGTATTCCGGAGTCGTTTCACGCAGATTGACCAAGGGTAGAACGCACTTCCGGGGAACGCGCCGCATCACTCTGACGCTCGCCGGATCTATGGTTCCGAAGCCGGGTGTCGCCGTTGTTTTCGTGAGTCGTGCCGACTCTGAATCCGCACGTTTACCACCCTGCATTCCTGATACCTGAATCTTTCCAGAACCAGGCTGTCAGCTGTCACGACGGGCGTGGCTGCCGAGTGGATGATCCGGGTGCCGGATTGACTGCCCTGCACTGGCAGATGCGCGCCTCCGTGGGGACACGCATCGTCTGCCTTGGTAGTTGCTTTGGTAGTGGTCACGGTACGCCCAGCGACCACCCCGGAGAGGTCATCATTCGCCACGCGGGGGCATTCCATGTCTGGACGAAATCGAGTGCCTGACCCTCTCGCCGTCCGCGCGGAACATCAGCGTTGATCGTTACGCCATATGTCCATCGTCAGGGCAGGTGGCACGCCCAGAACTGGACAGCTCAGGCGACTGTGAACCCGCCTGGACGGCACGCCCAGACTCCCCAACGGGTGAGCGGAGCAGCTGCACATCCGGCGCACGTCATGACGGTTCAGCGGCCCCCCGATCTCGCCGCGTAGGGGACCGCAACAATCAACCGGAACGGTCCATGAGCGACCGCTCCGATGGTGTGCCCACCCTGACCAGGGTCGCAGTGTGACGGTGCGTCCGGGGCGAGTGGAGCAGGTGAAGATCAGGCTCGTTTCCGACTCGCTTCGCACGCCGAAGTTGAGCCGGCCGATCACGTTCATCCGGGTCTGGTTGACCTCGTCCATTGAGCCGCCGCGACTGCCGGAGATGAACACGTCCTCTGGTTCTCTGAATTGCCGATACAGCCCAGCGCGGTCGGCGTCAATGCACAGCTGCTCTGGCCGTTCGGTGCGCCTGTCAAACCCGAACTCCAGGAGAACCGAGCAGACCAGTCCCGCTGCCAGAAATCAGGGTGGCGACCAGGGGTGCATGGACGGGGAATGTGATGGGCTCATGGGGTCTGCACCCCTTCTGTCGGAAGGGCGCAACAGAAGCCCGGAGGCGCGATCTGCACCTCCGGGCAGGACGGTCTGACAGGCGCTCCAGGTGATCAAGGAGACGGGAGGGCACGCCACCACTCGCTCAGGATGACCTGCCCCTTGAGGCCTTCTTCCTCCCGCATGATCTTCTCGATGGTCGGGACGCGGTTGTGATTGGCCGTTCCCCAGATGGTCTGCAGGTAGTCTTGCTGCCCGAAACTTTCGAACTTCGACTGCACGTGTTCCAGCTTGTAACTGCCGCTGTCGTACTCGAATGCGATGGGTCCGTAGGGGCTCTGGAACACCGCGTCCGGATCATCCCGCGCGACGCGCTTGCGAGTATTCACCATGAATTTCTCGTCGGCCGGGACGTTCATGATGCGGCGCATCTCGCCTGTTCCGGCGTAATGGGCGAGGACGTTATCGTCCACGCGCTGAAGGGCCGCGCCTATAAGGTAGAAGCGCGTCTTGATTTCCAGGCTGACGCGACCGTGGACGGGACGCATGATCGCCTCGACGTACCGGACGTTCTTCAGGTCGTTCGGTGACAGGAAGTAGTGCCGGCGCAGCTGCTCGGCACTGATGACGCGGTCCACCTGGAGGTCTGTTTTGAACTGCTCGATGCGGTCGGCGCGGCGCTCTCCCAGGAGGGTGAGCGTCTGCTCCGGGAACAGGCCAGGGTGCTTCCGGACGAACATGTCCCGGATGATGGGCGTGAGGGCGGGACCGGCGTACTCTTCGGAACTGCCCGGGTTGAAGGTGGTGAGCTGGGCGCGCTCACCGCTGCCGCCGCCGGGCAGGTACGAGATGACGGTGAGCATGGAAGCGTGCGTCTGCGCCAGACCCTGCCCGCGGGACGGAGAAGGCGTGAACAGGATCACGCGGAACCGGTGGGCGAGCGCGGAGGATTTCAGGCGTGTGACGAGACGCTCGGTGGTGGTTCGGCTGAGGCCTCCGCCGGTGATGGCACCGCCGACAAGCGCGGCGCCCTGGGGGGTGATCATCGGGGACAGGTTCAGATTCCCGATGAACGGTTTCAGGACTGCTCTGGTGTCGTCGTCTACCGGGAGGTACCCGTAGTCCTCCATGCACAGGCGCAGGTACGCCCGGTCGAGGTGGCGCTGCGGCGCGACGTTCGTTCCCGCGGCGTTCCGGAAGAGCACCTGACGGCCGGTGAGGGAGAGCAGGTGCAGCGTGCCGATCACGGTTCGGACAGACACGAGAACACCCGCTTTGAGGAGGTCCTGGTACCTCGGGCAACGCAGGCGGGCTTCCCGTTCCGTCCACGCACCCTCGTAGTCGTAAAGGTCTTCGAGTGCCTTGCGCTCGTCGGGCGTGAAGGCCAGCGAGACGCTGAGCCGGTTGATGGCGGCGGGGATTTTTCCCATGGGTCTGACTCCTCATGGCGCGCGGGAGGCCTCACAGGGACCTCCCGCGTACCTCGTTGACGGTGGTTACTTGCTGGTCGTGGGCGTATCTTTGGGGGCCTTCTCCGACCTGGCAGTTCCGGACTTCTGATCGGCTTTCGAGCTGGTGTTTGACGTGGCTTTCCGCTTGGGTTTCGGCTTGGGTTTGCGGGCGGATGCGGCGGCCGTGACGGTGCGTTCCGGCAGATTCTGCGTGGCCGCCATGCGGCGGATCGCAGCCAGTCGCGCGAAGTCCAGTTCACCCTTCATGATCTGCTCCTCGGTGACCTGCACAGGGCCGCCGCCACGGATCAGGGCGTAGGTACTTTCAGTGGTCTGCTGAGCCAGCCAGGCGTGAACCTGCGGCGTGTCCAGAATCAGTTCCTCATGGCCTTCGAAATCGAGTTCCTCGCCGTTCGCGTCGACGTACGGGAGGCTGAATTCTTCGATGATCGTGGCGGCCTGAATGACGCCTTCGTGAATGGCGCGGCTGAACTCCGTGATGGGTTTCAGGCGCTGCTGGGTGGGGATGGCGCCGAGCAGCTCACTCCAGCGGACGAGCGTAGGCGTGACAGGCGGCGGAGCGTCACCGGACGCGGGGCTGGGTGGCGCGCCGAGTTGATCGAGTGCGGACGCGATCTCGCCGGGCTGGAAGTCTGGGCCGGTGGGGGGTTCCTGGAGAGGGGTATGGGACATAGTGGTGACCTCCTTTGACGTTTGGGAGCCATCTGGCGCCTTGGTCTCAGTGTGTGTGCACGTTGGGTTTATGAGTTCTAAGTTAAGATTTTTATAACACCACGCCCAATTGGGAATCCCCTATTCAGGCCACCTCATCAGACAGGCGACGTCACGTGCAGGACAACCTAAAACCCTCCGCCAGCGCCGGGCAAATGCACCTCGTACGGATTCCGTTTGTTTCGCCAACAATCCGGAACTTCACCGGATTGCCGGCTTCACTTCCGGAACCCGTTTTTCTCCCACTCGCTTCGCTCGGATTGGACGGGCTTTGCAGCCCATTCAATCGGAGTCGGTATCAGACAAGCGTTGCAGCCGCTATTGGTCACAGACACACAGCGAACCGGTCAGGATCAGTCGTCCGCCACCTGCTGGGGGGTGAAGGTGTACTTGACGTGGCTGGTGCTGAACTTCGCGATTCTCATGCTCTCGCCACTGTCGAGGTAGACGGTCGGGCCGTCGATACGCTCAATGCGGACCAGGGTGCCGCTCGCCTTGTGCCGCCAGATCTTCCCGGCCGCCAGGGCGCCCTCGGCCTCGATGGCCGCGTCGACCGGCGCGTCCGCCTGGACCGGGGCGGGGCGGGCACCTTCATTCTTCACGTCGTACGCGTGACCCAGGGCCGGCTGCGGGGTCGGGGATCTCTGGCCGGAGAGGGCCTCGGCCGTGAAGGCCTTGCCGAGCAGGCGGTCCAGGGCGTAGTACCCGGCGTTCGGCATGCCGCCGGGAATGCGGGGGGCGTCGTGCGACGCGGCCTTCGCGGCGCGGTCCAGTTCGGCGTCCGTCAGGCGGGGCAGCAGATGGCGGTGCGTGCCGGGCAGGGCCAGCTGCTCACGCAGGTGCCCGAGGCGCTTGGCGCTGCTGGCCTGCATCAGGGCCCGCAGGACCTTCAGGCCCTCCGGATCCCGGGGGGGCCGCGCCTGCAGGTCCGCGAGTGGAATGGGTTCCAGAGCCAGGATCGCCCAGCCCTGGGCACCGGGGTTTTCCACAGGGGCCGCGGCGGCCGGCGGAACATCTTCAACACCTTCGGCTGTGCCTGATTCCCCGCCTTCCATGCCAGACCCGACCAGTTGATCCAGGAGCAGGTCCTCGCCCTCTTCGGCGTCCGTGTCTTCAGGCAGGCCTTCAGTGGTTCCGCCGTCAGGCGAAAAGTCATCATCCTGCGCCCTGACTGACTCAATCCAGTCAGGAATGATGGATGATTTTTTCTCTGTCTGAATCTCTGTCGGCTTCTCGGCAGGCATCTGTGCTGGAGTCTCTGTATATGTAATTGTCAAATCGGTAATTCCGTTATTACCGTCCCGGTAATCCGGTCTTTGACCGTTTGGTAATTCCGTTATTACCCTTTTGGTAGTTTGGTTATTATCAAAAGAGTAATAACCAGCTGCTCCGACTCCAGTTTCGCCGGCAGAGTTGGCCAGTTGAGCATCAACCTCATCAGAGGCTCTGGCGGCCTCATCAACCTGCGCTTTGCGACGGTTCCCAGAGGTGGGCTTGCTGCCCTTCTTGTGGATCAGTTCGCGCCTCGCTTTTGGCCTCACTCGGCCCGCTTGGCGTTCTTGCAGCGGCATCTGAAGTATCTGCTTCCACAATTCAGCGAATCGGTCCTCATTAATGCTGAAGTGGACGGTGGGGACCCCCGCATATTTTTTGATTTTGAGCGTCACGATACCAAGGCTCTCCAAAGTCCGACGAGCACCAACCGCCTCCTTAGCTGTCAAACGGATCTCGGACCACCAAGCCTTGTCAGATTTCGCCAGCCAGAGCCGCCCCTCGTGCGATATCGTCAATCGGGTGTCATTGTCACCCCGATTCTTCCGGGGCAGCCGCCAATACATTATCTGGCTGAGCATCAATCCGGCTTTAAGGTCGCCCGCCATGTCGACGTAAAGCCTCTTAAAATCGATAGCATCATTCGTTGTGCGCTCCCAAGCTACGTAGGCTTGGAAGTCGGCAGTTGGTTCTATCGTGCTCACAGTTTGTTCCCTGGTGTGTGGCGGGTGGCAGCATCCACTGGTTCTGTGTTGAGCAGTGCCAGCAGAGTGCGTAGCCGAAGCAGCCGCCAGCTGCTATGTGAGCGGTCATGTATGTGACGAGCCCCCACCGGACGGGGTTCTACATGGTTATTCGCGGGCTCTGCTTTTTGCGTGAAGGACCACTCCATAAGTTCAGAAAGTGCCGAAAAGCAAATCGTCAAAAATCTCGTCTGGGTGCGGAATAACGACATACGTATATGGTTGTGTGCGATTGGGTTTCAAGACAATTCTGAGTCAAGTAGGCTATAAAATTCCGTCCCTAAATATCGGACAGCTCCTGGCTCACATTGTCTTTTCCTCCGACTCTGCCTGCAAATCCAGGAGACAGGCCGCAATGCGGCTGATCTCACTGACGCGGCTCACATGAGATCCCGTCAACCACATGGGCCAGTCTTTTCAATCAGGCCGGTCAATAAAGAATGTGCCGACTATATCCCGAAACCGTAGATACGGATTGCCCCTCTGCAGGGGAACGCGAGTAGCACAGACCGGTTAGCCAAGAAAAACACTGACAGATTGTGAGCATAGACTCGCGGCTCAGTGTGAATCTGGGCCATGAAGTTGACAATCTCCAAATTTGTCAACGAACTCGATGGAAGCAGCAATACTCGTCAGTACCCACGTGACGCCAAACGGACGGGTTTCCCACGCCTCACGGGCAGCCGCCAACAAGTTGTTCAGCCGGCTGGCGTCTGATCTGCTTCTGCCGCATTCAACGGCATCTGTGTTCCCGAATATCTCTTCTTAACTTCCTCCCTTCAAGAAAAGAAAGTGCAGAGATGCCGACAGTCGAGTCAGGTAGGTTCCTGAACTCTGACATGTGGGCAGAGCAGATCAGAAAGGGTGCGGTTCAGGTGTGCTGATGGGTTTCCAAGTCAAGCGATTCCGGAAGAGCAGTCTCCGCGAGTCCTTCCTGCTGACTTTCGAGAAGCCGATCAGTGTCAGTCTGCGGAACTTCTCGTAGCCACTGCATCTGTTTGCGATTGGCGTGGTCGTGGCAGCTCATCAGATACGGTCGTGACCGCGTTTGTCGGTACATGTTGCTTCACATGAGTGCCCCAAACAGCGCAATCCGAAATCGTGTTTTTTAACGAATAGGAACTTTTTTGGGCTCTTTTTCTGCAGATTCCGGTGAAAAATCGCGAAAACGCTGTTCTGGCGGGCCTTCTAGGGCCACCTGACAGGAAGGATAGGAAAGGGGCTGCGGGATCCGTGGTGTGCAGGAGGGGTGCGGTTCAGGTGTGCTGATGGGTTTCCAAGTCAAGCGATTCCGGAAGAGCAGTCTCCGCGGGCCCTTCCCGCTGACTTTCGGGAAGCCGGTCAGTGTCAGTCTGCGGAACTTCTCGTAGCCACTGCATCTGTTTGCGATTCGCGCGGTCGTGGCAGCTCATCAGATACGATCGTGACCGCGTTTGTCAGTACATGATGCCTCACATGAGTGCCCCAAACAGCGCAATCCGAAGTCGTGTTTTTCGACAAAGATGCACTTTTTTGGGCTCTTTTTCTGCGAATTCCGGTGAAAAATCGCGAAAACGCTGTTCTGGCGGGTCTTCTAGGGCGGCCTTACAGGAAGGCCAGGAAGGGGGCGGCGGGAACTGTGGGGGGGTCTTGGGTGCTGCTTAAGGAAAAGATTGAGTTGACACTAATATTCCTTAGTGTGAAATTTATCTCCTATGGACGGTCAGTTCGCTGCTGAGCCGGCACCCATCCACCGGACTGGAAACGCCTCACCTGAGATGGGCTCCCTTCCGTCCCAGTCAGGTTCGCAGTCCGCTCCACGTCCGAATTGCAGGTCCCACGGGGCCGGCTACAGCGTAAGCAGGATCTCAGCAATCCGTACCCCCATCAGGGGTTTTCCCGAACGAGTGGCATGAGCACTTCACCGGGTGCCGGTCCTCTCTCACCACATTGCCTCCAGATCTTCCATTCGCTGTTCGCGATTCGCGAACAGCGAATATACTGAGACCATGCTCAAACCCCAGGATCTTCTGATTCTCCTCAAGCTCCTTCAGTCGGGGTATACCTCGCACGCGCAGCTTTCAGGAAGCCTGGGCATGAGCTCGTCCGAAGTGCACGCCGGACTCAAACGACTCAAGCAGTCCCGACTCGTCAAGAGCGACGTCTCCCCCATCCGGTCAGCCGTCCGTGAGGTTCTCCGGTACGGTGTCCCCTATTTCCTCCCCGCCGTGCGGGGCGAACTCACCCGCGGCATGCCGACCGCCTACGCCGCGCCACCACTGAACGCCCATATCGCTCAGGGCAGCGACCCGCCCCCCATCTGGCCCGACCCTGAAGGCACCGTCCGTGGTCAAGCCCTGGCCCCCCTCTACCGCTCGGTGCCCTTCGCCGCCCGTCAGGACCCAGCACTCTACGAATGGCTCGCGCTGGTCGATGCCCTGCGGAGCGGAAGCACCCGCGAACGCCAGTTGGCCGGCAAGCTTCTGGACGAGCGCCTGCAGATCCCGGTCGTGTCATGAGCAGCGCAGCGAACATTGAGCGGCTCACCGAGACTGTGCGCCGCCTCGGTCCACTCGCGCAGCAGATGGTCTTCGTCGGCGGCAGTACCACCGCCCTCTTCATCACCGACGCCGCAGCCGCTGACGTGCGCGAAACCCTGGATATCGACGCCATCGTCAAGATCACCCGGGCCGGGTACAACCGGTTGACCGAGTCACTGAACGGGCAGGGCTTCTTCGAGGACACGACTGAAGGCGCACCGATCTGCCGGTTCCGCAACGGCGATCTGATCCTCGATGTGATGCCAACCGACGAGCAGGTGCTGGGCTTCAGTAACCCCTGGTACCTCCCCGCGATGGAGCACGCCGAGACCCTGAACCTGGCGGACGGTCTCCAGGTGCGAACCATCACGGCCCCCTATTTCCTCGCTACCAAACTGGTGGCCTTCGAGGGCCGCGGTGAGGGTGAGTACGGCCTCAGCCATGACATCAGCGACGTCGTCTCTGTCCTTGATGGGCGGCCTGAAGTGGTCGACGAGGTCAGGCAGAGTGACCGTGAGCTCAAGGCGTTTCTGGCTCAGGCGGCCCGCGAACTGCTGGTGACCCCCGCATTTACGGACACCATCTCCTATCACCTGCTGCCCGACCCGGCGAGTCAAGCCCGGGAAGGGCTGATCTTGAAGCGTCTGGAACTTCTTGCAGCAGCCGATCAGCAGGATTCCTGAAAGCTCCTGGGACGCTTCGGGCAACCGCACACCGATGAGGTTGCTGAGCCGTAAGTGCCCTGAGCCCTGATCATCCTGGAATGTTGGGATGAACAAGAGTTGCTCTACATTCAAGTCAGCCATGACCTGCTGGGAGTCCACGTCACATCCAAGGCCAGCCGTACCGGGATCTGGTGTCCAGAACGGCGTGGAAGGGGTTCGGATCAGCAATCCATCAGACAGGAAAGTGAACTTGATTTCGCTCATGACAGAAATCCAGAGGGAAATCATTCTTTCATGCCTACTTTCATGATGCATTGAAAGATAACTTTCAAGCCTGATTGTTGTCTTTCCGTCTGTTGAGACGGCATGATGGCAGGCATGTCAGCCAGAATGTCTCCTGTCGTGATCAGCGCCGTCATGAAGAAGGGCGGTGCCGGGAAAACCTCGACCATCGTGCCCCTGGCCAGTTTCGCTGCGCAGTCCGGGGCCCGCGTGGCCCTGATCGACATGGACAGCACGCCGAGCGCCCATCAGTGGTTCACGGCGGCTGAACTGGGCAGCGAGACGTTCGCCTGTGACCGCATCACGGCGGACGAGCTCGATCCGCTGCTGCGGGATATCCGGGAGAGCAGCGCCTTTGATTTCGTGTTCATCGACACGCCCCCCGGGGATAAGCACGGCATCGTGCAGGCCATGAGTGAGAGTGACCTGGTGCTGATGCCCCTGCACATCGGGTCAGGGGACGTACCCCAGTTGGTCGAGACGTACCACCTGATGCGCCTGCCACTGCGGGCCAATCCGAAGTTGCATCACCTGATCGTCGTGAACCACGCAGGGACGATGCCAGCGGTGACGCGCGACACGATCAGTGCCATCCAGACTGAACTGCCGGACGCACAGATCGCGGCCGCCACCATTCCGTACAGCAAGCAGTACGCCCTGGCAAAAGGCAACCGCCCGGACCGCGTGAAGTGGTGGCATTACGACAAGTTGTGGAAGGAGATTCAGACCCTGCTGCCGCAGGAGGTGCCCGCATGAGCAGCATCCGCAAGATGATGGGGCAGGCCGAACCGCAACCGGAAACCCCTCCGCTGCGCACGGCGCCCCAGACACCAGAGCTGAAAGAACAGCCCACACCACCCATCACTGAAGGGCCGCGCCGGTTGAACCTGCCGCCAGTCGCCCCGCCCGAAGAACGCAAGCCGCTGAGCACCCGCGTGAAACCCAGCTTGAAAAAGGCGCTGGAGGACTACACCAAAGAGATCCGGGACGCGGGGTTCAACGTCACGCAGGAGATGGTACTGGACGTGCTTCTACGTGAGTTGCGGGACAGTGAGGGGTTACGAGAGAAGGTGGCTGCGGTCCTCGTCGCTGAGCAGAAGTGACCAGAGGAGAGGAGGCCCGCCCTTGTCGCCCTTCCCGGTCAATCTTGTCTTAACCAGAGTAGATTTCGTCGGGTACTGAGGAACCGGAGACTACAACTACCCGTTTCCGCGTAACAGATCTTGCATGGATAGCTTAAGTGCAGTAGTCAGTCGCAGGAGAGTTGTGAACTGCGGGTCGTACTGCGCACTTTCGATTTTGCTGATGTGGCTTCGCGAGAGGTTGGCACGGGCGGCAAGTTCTTCCTGACTGTATCCAGAGTTTTGACGTGCCTGCCGGATCTGAGCCGCCATCCACTCCAACGCCTGTTGTTCATGGGCTTGGTAGGTTCGAGGTGTGCGGGCCATTCCACCTACAGTGCAAGAGTTGATCTGACTGTGCCACCTATTATAATATGCATATTATAATAGGTGGCGTGCAGGTGTGACGAATGTTTGGGTAGATCAGGACCAGTCAGGAGGGAAGAGTGAAGTATTTTTGCGGCTACACCCCATGGGACTTCCCAATCGCGCAACTTGACCCCTACGCTCACATGCTCGTCTCGCCGACCACCTATTCGCCAACGTACAGGTACGACTTCCACCCGCCACAGGAGGTCATGCTCGATAGTGGCGCCTTCCATCACGGTCGGCGTAACACGCATCGTCACCGCCTGCGCACCTTGCATGATCAACTCAAAATTGCCGAACAGTACCCAGGGAGCACGGTCACTCTTGCCCACAGTGATGTGCTCTTGCGGCCAGAGGTTGATCCACGCCGGAGTATTCATGAAACCCTCGTGAATGCCGAGTGGTTCATGCGGCAGGACCTGCCGAGTGGGTACCGACGAATGACTGTCGCTCAAGCACGCACTCCTGACGAGATGTACCTCGTGGTTTCTCAACTGGCTCAATTTGAGCCTGAATTGATCGGTATAGGTGGTCTCGCGAATCTCCACCGTACCCACCGCAAACTCCTTCCATTTATGCTCGAAGGAGCGGTGGAGGCCGCCGGCGACCTTCCCCTCCACGCACTCGGCGTCACTGCACAGCACATTCTCCAACGGCTACGCATCAACAACATCTACAGTTGCGACTCTGCCACTGCCATCTGGTGCGCCATCTATGGCAGCGTTGTCTATGCCCGTCCATACCGCCGTTACCGTCTGATCAGCGAGAAATCCAGCAGGCCCGAATCTCCACAGGAAACAGGCTACTACAGCAGTCTGACTCGCCCTCTCGCCTGCACATGTCCAGTGTGCCGAACAGTTCCAGAAGAGTTACTAGGCAGTGACTCGCGCGCTAAATACGCCCGTTACATTCACAACTACTATCACATCAAGCTTGAGATCGAGGGAGAGGGAGAATGGCAGGCAGTTTACTCATCGGCCGAATACCAGTCCGTTATGACGACCTTTCTCTCCTCCAGGAGCTCATCGAACAGCACCCAGGCATAACGTTTAAAGCACTCAAGGAGACTTTAACGCCACACTGGACGTACTACCTGTCAAGCTCGGCCAGTCTGCTCAAAGAAACCCTGAGCTTTGGCACAACACTGGGCCTCTTCGCTTCAAGCGCTGAACGGTCATGGGATGACCGCACCTTCAGCACTCCCTATGAATCGAAGCATCTTCGTGCCACGATTCTTCATCTCCTGTCCGCGCAATCAGACACCTCCCAGCGGGCCTTTCGTGGAGTTCATGACGAATTGATCGACCAGGGGCATGTCCACACGGATATTTCCAGCATCCTCGAATGCATGGAGACTGGGCCCTATGGTCAGGTCTTCCGCTGGAACGATACGAAAGTCAACTTCTGGAGTCAGTTCATGCACGACCTGGGTCTGGTCATCCGGCTTCCACCGGAACGGGTGGTCCTGAGTCCGACCAGCTCTCTCCTTCAAGAACTGCTGCCTGCACAGGGCGGCCCCGTTCGCCCGTTGTTGGAAACGTGGCACCGCGATTATTACGCCGTCTTCACGCGTCTAGGCGAGGTTCACGAAGGACTTGCACGGGCTCTCCTGCGACTGGAACAACAAGGACACATGACATTCACGTACGCGAGTGACGCCGTCGGCAGTGTGCTGTTATGCGGCCGTCGCATCAGTCACTGGACTCACGCCGCCGCCGGAGGCACCCATGTGGATTCCCTTTGATCCTGCCGACGTTGCTCAGGTCTTCACCACCGAATCCCGTCAGAAGCACGAGCGAATCTTCACGCTAACACACACAAGCATGAACCGAATTCTCGTCTCGCACAACCGCGTCGGTCTTTCCAATGGCCAGTTTGTCGGTGAGCATGCAGTACTCGATCTGATTCAACAGTCTGCTCCGCTGGATAGCAATCGCGTCTGGTTCATCGTGGGAGAAACAGGCAGTGGCAAGTCTGAACTCTGCCAGTGGTTGGAGTACCAGTTGCGTGAACGGCACCTACCCCTGCACATCTCCAGGCGGCAAGCAAATCTCACCGGCATTCTCGATGTGCTGCACACCCATTTACCGTCCGGCCTTCAGGGGCAGACGACTGACCTGCCGCAGGACGTGTTGACGGATCACCTTCGCCTGCACCTCATGCTACGCGCCCACCGGGAAGGCCGCGGCCTGGGGTACGTCGAGCAGTTGCTGCCCTTTCTCCCTGACCTCGCCCGGCGGCTCTATCAACCGCTGGCTTCGTTTGAATTGCCACCCCACCTGCCTCCTGCACCCGCAGATGTTCCTTTCACGGCCTGGTTGTTCAGCGCCGTTCGCGAAGTCTTGGGTCTCCAGTCACTCGAACCCACCCTGCGTGCACTGGCCGAACATACCGCCCAACTCGGGAAACGTCCGGTCCTTTTGCTGGAAGACATCACCACTCTCGGCTTCTTACGTGACGATCTCCTCGACTACATTTTTGATCTCTCCGCTCCAGGGTTCGACGCGGTCATCGGGCTGACCAGCGGTTTTGAAGATACCCACCTTCACCGCGACGGAGACCTTTCAGAGATGGCGTATGTCCGTGACCGTCTCAGTGCCCGGTTCCAGTTATCGCACAAGAGTGGAGAAACGTTTTTCCTGAACCAACCTCAAGATCTCCATGATCTGGTCCGGCGCTACCTGGGCTGTCTGCCGGCTCAGTCGGGCGGATCTTCGCCCGCGTTTTCAGGCCTGTACCCGTTTTCACCCACCATGCTCGACCGTCTATACACACATCTGGTCGAAAGTGGTAACCCGCGTCAAACGCCACGGAATCTACTCGACGCTGTTATCAAACCTTCCCTGTGTCTGAATGAACCACCCCACGTCACTCTGTTCCGGGCACACCCTTATTTGCGCACGCCCAGCGTTACCTTTTACCATCAAGACATTCCACCGGAACTCCAAGGACTGCTGTACTGGCATGGTGAGGTCCGGGACGGAAGTGTTCACGTTCCGGACGATGTGGCGCAGGCATTCGGTTATGATTCTGTTCCTCCGGTTCCCTGTTTTCCCAATCCCACAGGATCAACGTGGCTCTTCGGAAAGACGGCGGATGATCCAACAGATCTGTGGAAAGAAGCCATCCGTGAACTGCAAGCCTGGCAATCTGCGGGTGCTCCCTTTCCCAAACGCCAGTATCTCAAGCGCGGGATTGAACGACTTCTCCGGGCCCTGCTGGATCCGCGCCCTATCCAGCATCCCCGTCTGAATGCGCTCAGCGCAGATCCTTTAGAGTACACGCGCGGAGGCGATCACCTCCCTATTTACTTACCCGAGAGCGGTGACGTGCGTCCTGAGCATTGGCCGAGCCTGCACTTCCCCCGCACTCTTCCGCCCCAACTGCTTGAAGAATGCCTCACCTATGCGTTCTCCGCCAATCGCCATGTAGAATGCTTTGCCGATCTGGGACATACGCGACAGGTTCTCGAAGATGTTGTCTCCGATTTCCGGAGTGACGTGCGCGATCAGATCGGACGTCTCACCGGACAATCATGGTCGAGGATGGTCTTTGGTCTCTGGTGGCTCTGTCAACATGTCTGCCAGGGCCATCCCCTGCAGATGAACGGCGGGGATGGCAAACGCGCCCTTTTGCAGTATGATCTCGCCCCAAAAGAACTGCGAACGGCCTGGTCGGATGAGCGTCGCCACCGCGTGTTACACCGCACTCACCAGGAACTTCGGGCGAATCGTGATCACTACCGGGGCTTATTTGTGAGCCTCTTCCATCACAGAGACGACCTGATGGACCCCGTGCTCTATGAACAGGAGTGCCGACAGTTCGATCCCAGTCTGTTCATGGATACCCTGGCCACGCTTTCACTCTCACGCCTCTCGGCGGCGCCCTACCGGCAACGGGGCAGTAAGCTCTCGTTGACGCAACTCCTCCAACCCGCCGTGGAATACGCCGCAGCCCTCAAGGCATACGTCCTTCAAGACGAAGACCGTCTCCAGTGGACGGCCGTGGAACGCAGCCTTGAACACGCCATTCAACAGGCAGATGAATTGGACCTAGCCTGCAGACGTATTGAGCGTCTGGCTCATCAGGCCGGATGGACCATCACTGCCCCGCCGACCAGTCACACGTGGCGGTCCGGCGAGTGGGCAGGTGTCCTGCGTCAGTCCCAGCAGGCCAGTCGCGACTTCAAGAACCATCCTCCGATTGTGCAGATCACGGTGGCGCGCACGTGGCGGGAACGCCTGGAACAAATAGAACCGATCCAGTGGATGAACGCTGTTAAGGTGTTCCGAGACAGCGCTGAACGCATTCACCAGGAGAGGCACCCCGTTGAACAACTGCCCACACGACAGACGCATCATTCGAGTGACGTTCACCTGAATGATCTGGAAGATCTCGCCAGTACGCTGGCGGCGGCCGCGGACGCCGCCGACACCTTGCCACAGCATGTTGCCGAGCAGACGGCCCGTTCGATCCGTCGCCTGCAGGCGACGCAGACTCAGAGCATTGAAGCCGTCCTGGGCCGTCATGGCATTCACGCACCCGTGCAGATGGCGCGGCAGTCACGGGAGGCCAGTCTGGTTCTTCTGAGTGACCTGCTGGAATGCATGGTGGACCTCATGGACTGCCCACCGTGAGCAACACCAGGGATGGCTCAGTACGTCGAAGCTAACATTGCGAGGTTCCGGCAAAGCGCCGGAACCTCTCCATTCCCGCTCCAACGTACTTTTTCTGCTGCGCGCTCCGCGCGGTTTATCTACAAGATAAACGCAGTGTACTTAATTCAGGAGGCGTTCCATGGGCCGCTCCAGGTTGTCCCGTCGTTCCCGGGCAGCCTCATAGCGGTCTCGTTTAACGAGGAGGCTTTCATCGCCGGCAAGGATACGGGCCTGCACGTCCTGGAGTGCCCGGAGGTACATGTTGATGTTATGAACGGCGCGGCCCATGTTCGCTTCGTTGCCACCGTTGTAGGGACGGCCACTCGGGTCGCGTAATGTTCCACCCTGTGCCCGGGTGTCCCACCCTTCGGCGCGCATGGCAGAGCACGCAGGACAGTGGCAGGGCGGTAACTCATCGCTTCCAGGAACGTTCTCAACAATCCGGTACTTTTTGAGGAGGTTGGGGTCTTCCGGGACGTACTGAAGGAAGGATCCGGCCGTGAAGGCAGACATATACATGCTGGAACCGTCAAAGGAGTCAACACCCAGATGTGTGAGCGTGGCAGCCCATTTGATACTGGAAACCCCCAGGACGTGAATATACAGATCCGGCACCTGGGCCCGGTACTGTAAGGCGTCTTCAACGCACCGGTAAACAAAGTACGGATCACGACTTGATTTCAGGGCGAGACTGCCCAGGGCGATGTGCCGGTACCCGAGATCCAGGTAATGCTCCATCATTTCGTGCCGTTGCTCGAAGGACCCGTGGGTGACGGCCATGAGACGGTGCGCACCGGCGAGGGGCTTCATGGCTCTTGCGAACTGATAGGAGATTTCAATTTTTTCGCGCGCAACCTGCGGACTGTCGAGACCGTCAAGGATCATCATATCCGGGGAGACGATAATGTCACGTCCTTCCCGGGCCCCTGCATCCTCAAACAGTTTCATGGTGCCCTCTGGCGTCAGGGGTCCGTTGCGTTTTTTCAGGATGGGGTATGGCTCTGCCTTGTAACTCCAGGCGCCGCAATCGTAGATATTGCCCTCATCAGTTTGTGGCAAGGGATCACTGTTAGGGTTGTGATACGCCAGAGAGGTCAAGTACCCCCTGGGATCCGTTTCAATAAAGTTCCAGATGCGTTCCATCTTGGGGGTTGGCAACGGCGCCCCTGCGTGATCCTGTGTCAGTTTGAGCTTGTCACGGTTGTTAATCACCACTGTGAATCGTGCCCGCGGAGGCACCGCGAGTTCATGCTGGGCTTTCGGGTAAAACGCTTCACTGCTCAAGTTCAGAGGGTTGAAGCCCAGTCCGGTGCGGTGAATGCTGGGACCTGTGGTGACCGGCATGGGAGGCACTGAAGCTTCTACCTCAGCCTCTGACATGAGCGTTGGTGCCGTGCGGGCCGCCTGCCAGGTTTCCAGATAGGTGATGGCGCTCTGAGGATCGGCGTGCCAATCGTGCAGCACTTCTGGATGTTCTGCGACGGCCCGCGCGAGTTGATGAAACAAGAAGCCTTTCAGGCCAACCATACCGTATCCGAAGCGACGTGCATCCTTATTGACCAGAGGGAGAACAGCCTGCTTGGCGGCATGCTCGGGAAGAATGGCGGCACTCCCGCCACTGGCCAGAAAAATGAAGCTTTGATCTGGACGACTCTGCAGTGGGAGAAGGGCCGACTTCAGATAATTCTCGCCGAGCAGGAAAATGACAATATCATAAGACTTTATTCTTGCATTCAGGGCCTCGTGGATGCCCAGCTGCTTACTCCAGTCTAAGACTTCCCGGCTTTTTAATTCGTTGAAAGACGTTTCGTAGGGGGCAATAAATTTATACTGATCGATTAAGCCATAACCGGCTGAGATGATTTCCAGCCGACTGACAACACCTTTGATCTTCGAGAGAATATCAAAAGCTCGGGAGACCTGTTGGTGCTGCGCACCCGTGTATAAGCGCTTGGCTGAAGTTCGGTACTCCGCCAACTCTTGCTCACGAGCCCGAAGGTGATCTCCTCCCTTGCGGAAATCCTCTATCACAAGTTGATTTGGCGGTTTGTATAGCTTTGCGCCCGTACAAGAACTGATGACTAACAAGCTTGGGTACTTGGGCATACTTACTCTTGTATACCGTCCTGCGCCTGGGCGTAGCGGGTGGCGAGGTCCGGGCGGCCCGCCTCGATCAGCGCCTTATCGCGGATGCGGCATGAATCGCACACCCCGCACGGCTCCTCGCCCCCCTGGTAGCAACTCCAGGTCACGTCGATCGGCACGCCCACCGCCAGCGCCTCGCGCACGATGTCCGCCTTCGTCATCTCCGCCAGCGGCGCTGTCAGTACCGCCCCGCGCCCCTCCAGGCCCGCCTTCGTCGCCAGGTCCGCCAGCGTCTGGTACGCCGAGAGATACTCCGGCCGGCAGTCCGGGTACCCGCTGTAATCCACCGCGTTGATCCCCAGGAACACCCGCTCCGCGTCGATCGCCTCGGCCAGACTCAGACCCACGGCAATAAAGACCGTGTTGCGCCCCGGCACGTACGTCGGCGGAATCACGCCGTCCTCCGTCCCGTCCGTCGGCACGGCCATCGACTCGTCCGTCAGGGCACTCCCCCCGAACGACCCGATATTGATGTCGATCACCCGGTGCACGGCTCCGAAGTGCGCCGCGACCGTCGCTGCCCGCTCCAGTTCCACCGTGTGCCGCTGCCCGTACCGGAACGACAACGCCGTACACGCATACCCGTCCCGCGTCGCCATGCCCAGCACCGTGCTCGAATCCAGCCCGCCCGACAGCAGCACCACTGCCCTCTTATTCTGATTTGTCATGTTGATTCTCCGAGGTTAATAGTGAATGGAAGGCTCTGAAGGCCTCTCCCTTCGGGAGAGGCCTGTTCTACACCTGAACAACTAAGTCCTGCCTGAGAGATCACTCTCACTGCACCAACAGCCTTTCAGTACCCAAGTTCCGCGTTCCCACCGAGGGGGATGAGGCGCTTGTCACTGTGCGCGTCGAGGTCGTCGGCGCGGTACAGCTTGTGCATCTGGTACCCGGCCCGCAGGCGCGGGTTCTCCTTCACCGCCTGCGTGATGCCGTTCAGCACAGTCAGATCCCGCTCGCGGGCCCGGCTCCACTCCGGGTGCAGCCAGATCACCGCCCCGTCCGGCAGGCCGGTCAGGGTGTCCAGGCCCGCCTGAATATCACCGGGTTCGTGGACGATGATCTTCACCTCGTCCGCGAGTACCACGACTTCCGGCAGCGGGGGCTGCCCGAACGGTTTGGGCGACAGCGTCACCCAGTCCAGTTCACCCCGCAGCGGTGCGATCCCGCTCGTCTCGATGTGCACCCGGCGGCCCAGCGCGTGCAGGGCGTCCGTCAGGGGCGCGAGGTCGAACAGGATCGGCTCGCCCCCCGTGACCACCACCACCGCGCCCTCTGGACTCTCGGCCCGCACCACATCGGCCAGTTCATCGGCACTCATGAGGGTCACGCCGTCCGGGCGGTAGTCGCGGTGCCACGTGCCGGCACTGTCGCACCAGGGGCAGGCCTGCGGGCAGCCGTACAGGCGGATGAAGTACGCCGCGCGGCCCAGGTGAACCCCCTCGCCCTGCCAGGTGTAGAACCGCTCGTACACCGGGTACTTCATTGTTGCTCCGCTGGAATGGTTCGCCAGAACCGTTCCAGTCGAGCGGATGTGAGAAGGAGCCCAGCGGATTCCGGGCGTGGAATTTGGACCTCGATGGGGTGCCGAGGTGCAAATGGAACAGACGGAATCCGGTTCACGCCCTCACTCCCAGTACTCGCAGGAGCTGTCGGGTGTCTCCCAGAGCGTCACGTGCAGGCGCAGGTCTGCGCCGTCGTCCCCGTCGGGCAGGTCGGCGCGCACGCGCTTCATGGTGTGGCGGTGAATGTACGCGGCGACGACCTCGGCGGTCGTGTCGTCCCCGAGTTCCGGGATGTCGTTCAGGTATGCGTGGTCCAGGCCGCCGGCGTCCACGTCCTTCTTCGCCCATTTGAGGGTCTTGAAGTCCGCGACCATGATGGCCCGCTTGACGTGCGCACTCGGGCGGAGTTTCTCACTGGTGAGTTCCAGCCGGACGCGGTACGTGTGCCCGTGCAGTCTCCCGCACGGCCCGTCGTAGCCGGTGATCACATGTGCCGAATCGAACGTGAACTCCGAACTCAGTTTCCAAGGCATCAGCGGACTCCTGCGGGTGCGGTGGTGAGGGCGGGCTCCTGCGGCTCACTGACCTGGGTTCGCACCCAGCGAACCAGGGGAATAAGCAGAAGGCTGATCAGCATCTTCAGGATGATCTGCCCGAGCATCAGGTTCAGCAGGGGCGCGCCGGTCCCGGCAAAGGCCAGCGTGATGAACACGATGGTATCCAGGGTGGTGCTCACGGCGTTCGACGCGATGACCTGCACGGTGACCCCACGGTGACGCAGACGCTCGAAGATCAGGGCGTCGAGGGCCGTGCTGATCAGGTACGCGGCCAGGCTCGCCAGGACCACGCGGACCGTGGAACCGAAGACCACCTGATAGGCGTCGTCCTGGAAGAATCCGGGTTTCGGAAGGGCATTGACGAGTAGACCGTAGGCGGCGAGCAGCGCGTTGGCGGCGAAACCGCCCCACAGGACCGCCTTGGCGGCCGTCCAGCCCCCCGCGGTGTGGATGGCGTCCCTAAGGGTGAAGGTCAGGGAGTACAGGAAGATCGCGCCGGGAAAGACCAGGGAGCCGAGCTGCACGAGGCGACCGGCGGTGACGTTACTGACGAGTTCCGCGCCGATGTAGACGGAGATCAGGATGGTCAGCAGGGTGGTGCGTTGAGTCATGGGAAACCTTTCGGGTGAAGCGACTCCAGCGCGCGTGGGACGATCCGGCCCGAATCGCCACGGGCCCCTCCAGCAGGAAGGGGAGTGACGAGAGGGCGGCGGATCCCAGGGGCCGGGAAGCCGGAGAGATCAGAGCAGCGTGACGACGCGGCCGTGATGTTGATGTGCACACGTCAGTCGGGTGCCTGCCACCGTTCAACGGTGTGCAGGTCAGTCGGGGCTGACGTCGGGCGGAGCGTTCGTGGTCGCTCTAGCCGGTGGGTCCCTGAGGGGGGCAGCGCCCGGGCGCGAAACCGTCTCGTTTCGTGGCGGGGCGAGGTCCTGCGGGACCGTCAGGTGGGGCGCCGTGCGCCTCCCACCTGGAAGGAGGGGAGATCCAGGATACGCCGGAGTACTTGTTCATGGGAGCTCCTTGGGACCTGTGCGGCATTACAGGCCCGGGGGGTGGGCGCAGTCTGCGCCTGGCAGAGTCTTGCACATCCCTTCTGCCTGCGGGTAAGAACCCCCGGCAGGGTGAGGGGCTCACCGCTGCAAGGTGCGGGTGGTGAGCGTGCTGAAGCGGGCAGTGGGGAGTGGGAGGGACGCGCCGATGGCCGCCGCGAGGTTGCACAGGGCCAGGTGAACGCGTTCGTGCGGGGTGAGGTGGGCGTGCCGGACCTGCGGGGCCGAGTAGAGACGGCCGTCCGCGGCGTACTTCACGTAGGAACTGGAATCCACGCTGTCCACGCCGAGCCGCGAGACCCGCCCGACGTGGTCCGGGTGGCCGATCCCGAAGGCGTGGATGGGCAGGTCACCAGCTGCGGCGCGGACAGCCCGGATCACGTCGTCCACCATGTCTGGTTGGGACATGCGTAGGACGAGCCCCCCGATGGCGACTCCTTCGAATCCAGCCTCCCGGTACTCCTGCGCGAGCTCCGCGGCGGCCTGCGCGTCCCAGCCCTGCACGACCCCGTACAGGGGCAGGTCGGTGCGGCGGCGGTTGTGCAGGGCCCACAGCGCGTTGGCGCGCGTCAGGGCGTGATAGCGCCGGGCGTCGCGGGTGGGCAGACCGGGGGGAATGAGCAGGTCCAGGGTGAAGCCGACGTCCGCGACGCGTTCCTGCAGTTCCAGGACGCTGCTGGGTGTTATGCGCCGACCCTGGCAGTCGATCACGCCGAGTCCCGCGCGGGTGCGGGTCACGGTGGCGGCCGTGAAGACACTGGCGAACCCGCCGGAGTCCACGAGCAACGGCACGCTCAGGTCCGGCGCTTCCCGCGCGTCTTGCAGGAAGAACGCGCTGACCATGACCGCGGGTGCGAGCCGGGGCAGGTAGGGGCGGATCAGGTCGTCGAGGGGGTACTTCTCGCCGAAGGTCGTGACGGGCACGAACGCGGGGAAGTGCAGGGGGCCTTTGCGAGTGTTCAGGGTGCGGGTCATGCGTTCATCCAGAGGTGCTCGAAGGACCAGTCGGGGGACGGGTCGTGGTTCAGGGCGGTGAGGTCGGCGAGCGCACGGCTACCCTGACGCGGTCATTGCTCGTTCAGGCCAAAGAACGCCTCGCTGATCCTCATAGACTGGTCCTGTTCACGGATGGTTTTCTGTCTTCTGACATCTTTCAGTTTTAAGCCGTATGCTGGCGAGTGCCGTCCCAGACGAATAAAATCCGTTCCATTTCTCTTTCCAGCTCAAAAAGCCGCACCCAGCCGACACATTTCATCCTGACCTGACCAGCCAGTGCACCCCAGTCGGGCCAAGAGGTCTCCTCTTGGTCCGACGCTGTTTGGTCAAGGTGCTCAACATGGCAGAGGAAGAAGCAGGCCACACTCAGGCAGAGATAGCGTAATACGGACTCCGATTGAATGGGCTGCAAAGCCCGTTCAATCCGAGCGAAGCGAGTGGGAGCAAAACGGGTTCCGGACGTGGAGCCGGCAATCCGGTGAAGTCCCGGATTGTCGGCGAAACAAACGGAATCCGTATCATTCGTCGTTGGGCTACCGAACACCGGATGAGTGGGCCAAGGAGGCCAGTGGCCGGCCTGCCGTCCCCATGTGCGGGCAGGACACCGCACATGCGGCCGTCATCCCGACCACTGGGTGAAAAAGGGAAGACGACTGTGTACGCTCGTTCTTGAATCGAGTCTCTACTCGAAAGTGTCCAAGCTTTGGGGTCAGGCCATACCCCTGAATAGAGGTCATTCGGAAATTGAGTGACAGGGGGCCGCACAGATTGGCGGCCCCCTCTGCCGATGCGGCTGAGCGATGCCCAATGGGCCGTCCTTGCACTTCTCATTCCACCCACCACCACCCGCGGTCGGCCACGCCCGTTCTGATCGCGAGGTCCTCGAAGGTATCCTCTGGGTTCTTCGCACGGGAGCGCAATGGGCTGCCCTGCCAAACCCCACCCAAGACCACCTTCCACGACCGGTTCCAGGAGTGGGTGCTGATGATGAACCCTGCTCTTGAGCCGGGTCTCTACTCGAAACTGTCCAAACTTTGGGGCCAGCCCAATTAGACAGGTGGATGTAAAAGTCGCCGGGCCCGATCCATGGCTTGAACCAAAGGGTCTTGGTCACCGTGGCGCCGAAGCCACGGACCGGTTGGTCCGTGCGCGCCTTTCAATGCCTGAAGCCACAGAGTGCCGAGATAGTGCACAAGGACATGATCCAGATCCTCTGAAGGCGGTGCGGCGCTTATGAGCGAAGCAGATAGGCCTGAAGACTGATCCACCGGAGGCATAAATTCTTGCTCTGCGTCGTGCAGTAGAGTAAGACCTTGGTCTACAGCAGTTCCACGTTTCTCTGGAACTTCACCATGAGGCGGCAAGTGCACTTCCTGGACCCCCTGGGCGCTACGGTCTTCATACAGTCGGCTCAGCAGTTTGAGCGCGTCACGCACATCTACAGGTTTGGTACTGCACTGCACCACGGTCCAGGGCCCCAGTTGCCGTTCCTCAACTCCCGCCGCCAAGACGAAGGTCAGGCCCAGAGTGACTTCAGGGTAGGCCACAGGCAACGTCCCCACGTCGGCGTGTGTGAAGTTGTACTCCGCTTCAGGCAGGGAGGCCATCTGCAACCGGCCAGCAAGTTCAAGAGCGTTCATAGCCCTTCCCGGATATCAACGCCACTGAGTTCTCGTAGTAACGGGGTCGCCTGTCCCTCTGTAGCGAGGAGGTACAACAACTCACCGCTACGGGTCATACCAACGTAGAAACGCATCCGCTCGCGTTCCATGAGAATGTCTTGCTCCTCACGCTCAGTTTCCGACCCCAAGGCGCCAAGGTGCTCAGCGTCTAAACCAACCAGCATGACCACAGGAAATTCCAAGCCTTTAGCAGTATGAATCGTCATCACTTTGACGCTTTCGCGCAGAACGTCCAGATCCTCCAGGACTGGATCCCAGTGGTCAGTGGGGATACCTTGCTTGGACAGGGCGTACGCGTATTCTTGGGCGAGCCCTTCCGTAGTGGCGATCACAGCAATATCACGCAAGCGTAAGAGGTTTTCTTCGCGAAATCGCGTGATTTCCTCAATGACGAAGCGTTTGATCTGGTGCTCCTCAACGAAGCGCATTAATATGGGACGTGGGCCACTGCGCTTAACTGACGCCATATCTATTAACTCACCGTGTTCCTTGAGATGCACATTTCGGGAGGCCAGATCAGCGGCGGTACGCACCACTTCGCGGGTATTGCGGTAATTGATTTTCAGCGCATACGAACGCCCCCGGACATCGAGGCCTACCTGCTTCCATGAAAACCCACGCGAGTACAAGCTCTGCGCGGCGTCTCCTAACACCAGGACGGTTTTGTGCTCAGTGCCTTGGCCCCGTGTGAGACGCTGCAACACCCGCAGTTCCAAGGGCGTGAGATCTTGCGCCTCGTCAACAATGACGTCGTCTACCACTTCGAGTTCGGGATGGTCAAGCAGGAGGCGGTACAGGCGGGTGACCGCGTCCCCCCAGTCCATCAGGCCGCGTGCCTGCAAGTGAGCGTTGTAGGCACTTAGTACTTCCCAGACCACAGCGCGGGACAGTGGACTGAGTGCCTGCTTGCGCCCGTACCGAGGCGCTTGACGGTAAGCATCCATGTCCGGAAGCCCGAAGCCTTTTATCACTCGCTGAATTTCAGCGTAGAAGAACTCTGGAGCGCGCGCGAGCACCGCGGAGTGCCGCTGAGTTCTCACCTCATTGATCGCCTGCCGAATGAACTGCAGCGCCTGGTCGCGGTCCACGAGAGGCTGCTGGACTCCTGCCGCGTCCAGCATGCGCAGAGCCCATTGCCGGTAATCCTCAATGCGGAGGGTGGCTGGCAAGGTACCAGTCACTTCTTGCACCAGACTTCGGGTGACGCGTTGCAGTACGGGATTGTAAGTAATGAACAGTACCTGCCGTCCTGCCTGTGCGAGCCGGACAGCGCGGTGAATGCCTACGGTCGTCTTTCCACTGCCGGCCACACCTTTAAGCAGTGTGGCTCCAGTATGAATTCGGTTCACATGCTGTAGTTGCTCCTCGGCGAGCTCCAATAGAAGGTCCTGGATGCTGCCACGGGTGTACGCCTCCAGTTGCTCCAAAGACGCACGTTTGAATACACGGAAGGGATCCGCTAGGGGCTCGGCCGGGTCCGTCGCGAGCGCCAGAATCCACTCTTGGGTTTGTGCGGGCAGTCCGGGAAGTTTCAGGGCATCATCCAGGGTAGGCGCATCACGTAATGCGCGGGCTAATAGCGCGGGCGCTCCCAACAGCCGCAATTGATGCACAGTAAAGGCGCGCAGGGGAAAATCCGCGTCGCTTGGAGGATGGTTCCATGTGGTGGGCACCTGGAAGTCTGCCGTTTGTGGTGTGGCTGTGGCCTGCGGTTCAAGTTCCCAACTCAGAAGGTCCTGGGTTCCAATATCCCGGGCGGTCAGTCGGTCGAAAACACTGTGAGGCACCACCCGCAGCAGCATGGGTTCACGGTTGCGTCCCCACTGGAAGAGCATGCGCCAGTTGTCATTCACCCGGCAATACCAGGCGTCCATCAATTCCAGGCGGCGCACCTGCAGGCCGGTGGCCTGCGGATGCGTCAGAAGGGTTTTCACCGTACTGATGATGGCCGGCTGCATCGGCAACGCCGCGTTATGTTTCAGATCATCCAGGAAACGGGGGCTCACAAGCATCGTCATGATTTGACCTCTACCGGTAGAAACCTGCTAGGGCATCCAGCAGGGGTTTGAATGCCGCTTCGTTGGCAACAGTCGGGTGATTGGCCAGGGCGAAGAAGTCGGCACTAGGTAAGGTGCGTTTCTTCGGAACCATGTCGCGATCCGTGAGGTCATACTGGTTACGTCGCCAACTGTGGGCCAGGAATTCTTCGGCCGCTGCTCTAAGCCCATCAAGAGGCTCATCGCTGCGTACCTCCGCGACCAACTCTGCGTTGTAGGCGAGGCCGCCGTTCGTGAAATTGGCACTGCCGAATAAAGCCCCCGACGGCAACCAAAGCAACTTGGCGTGTAGGGCGTCCCGGTACGACACCTGCGCGCCAAGTTGCGCCAGTTCCTCTGCGAACAGCACGGTGTCCGCGTGATTCAGAAATTCGCGTTTCAGCTCTGTACTGCGTTCCCTCAGGCCGCGCAGCACTTCATCCTGCAGGTCGAAGTCCATATCCTCGTTCGCCTGCACGCGCCGCACCTGCTCCGCCGTGAGTTGGTACTCCGCCAGGGCAGGTAAGGTCACCAGTTCATGCGGAGGTTTCACAATCACATGAATCAAGTGCTTCTGACCAAGCAGGCGCAGCAGGTCTTTCAGGGTGACGCTCTCCCGGTGTGTCCCGAAGACACTCCGGTACGGGCCCAACGACCGAATGTCGAACTCGACGTTTTTCAGCCACGGCGTAATCAGCCACACGTCACTCGGCGCGCAATCAAGCGCTTCAAGCATCAGGCGCACCATCTGGTTCTTCAGGCGGTCGGTCCGATCGGTTGCGTGGAAAATCACAGCGCTTCCTGCCGGTACAACACAGTGCGCAAGGTTAGGTGCTCCGGATCAAACACGCGTCCCTGCTGCTGCAGCCCAGCCCTTGCAAAGGCGCGCACCAGTTGGTCACTGAGGTGGCCCTGATGCTCGTGCAGGACGAACCCTCCATGAGTGTCGGCCAGACGAACGACCTCCGCCACATCCAGATCCTCACCGCGAACGGTGATGGGCGCGGTCAGCACCTCGTGAGCGCGTTTAAGCAGCGTCCGCGACACGTTGTGGCGGGTTACGTCGATGTGGCCTTGGTCGCAGGACCCTGCCAAGCAAGCCGGGCAGGCATCCACGCAGGTAGACAGCGACCAACTTTCCACCTGGGCAAGGAAGCGGTCGTCGGCCGTCATCTCCTCCTCGCCCTCCTCTTCAACCAACACCTGTTGGAAATGCGTGCGGTACACCTGCAAGAGCCGCTTCAGGTGAGGTAGGTTCCGGTCCTCTTTCAAAAGGGTCAGGGCGTACCCGGCGAGTTCCTGCGGCAAAGGCGTCCGGTGGAACCGGGCACTGAGCTCCGACTCCAGATCCAGCAGTTCCAGCAGCACATCGAGGTGCGCAAAGCGTTCCCCATTTACGTGCACCTCAGAGGTCAGCACGGTCGCCAGGTGCATCAGTTCAGGACTGTCGTCCCGCAACAGGCCGTCTGTCGCTTGAACCAGTGCGCGGCGCAGTCCGTCATCTTTCCGTTCGTGCGCGGGCAAGGCCAGCAACACCTGCACCTCGTGCGCAATGGGGGTGCGACGATTCGGTGCGAGCACTGCTTTAACGAACTGCTGCTCTTCCGCCACGGGGCACTCGAGGGTATAGCGCCACCAAGCGGTGACGTGATGGCCTGTGCGCTCGCCTGCGGGATGTTCACCCATGACCCGCGCGGCTGCGCGGGTGCTGCCCGCGCCATCCTGATTTCGCTCGTACACGTAGAACGCATGGTCCTGAGGGTCGTGTCCATGCGTGATATGCAACTGTGTGCCGGAGCCAATCTGGTGATGGTCGGCGCTGCCCTGCATCATAAACATGTTCCGTACCGCGTGCTTCAGCGAGTGAACGAGCGTGTCACGGACGTACGCACTGACCTGCGCTTTGTTCTGAATGCGGGCGAACAACCGCCGCAGTTTCTCGTACGCCCGGTCGTCTTGCCACGTGACCCTGGCCTGCTCCAGGAAGTCCGGGTGGAGCGTGCGGTGGTCTGCCCAGTACCGCTGCGCGCCCCGCACCAGTGTCTGCCACCCGTCAGGATCCCGCAGAGCTGCTAGGAATTCCGGCCCGCTTTGCCCCTGCGCCCGTGCTTCTGCACGCATGGTGCACAACACGTCCGCCATCCGGCGTTGCGTGAAGGTGTTCAAGCCGTCTTCGACGCCTTCTGCCCACGGCTCACTTTTAAGGAGGTAGCGCAAGAACTGGTCCTGCAAATGCACTTGCGTGCGGACGTCGGCCCACTGCTGCTGCGCGATTGCCTGCACCGCCTGACTGAGTACCTGCGGATCGTACGGCACGCGAAGCCCTTCGGTGCATAAGTCGTACCCGTACAGTAGCGGCTCGCCGTCATGCTCACTCACGTACCGCACCAGGTTGTGACCCCGGCCCGCCTGCGGGTCTTCACCTTGAGGGTGGCGTTTGTGTAACACAATCGTCGCTTCCGCCCCGTACTGCACTTCCCATGCAGCCAAACGCGAGCGCTGCCCGTCCTGCTCGCCGTAGTAATACTCCAGTGGTTGCACCAGGCTGCCGAACAAGGGCGGCACCGGGACGCGCAACCTCGCCTCACCTAACGGGTGCACGGCCGAGAAAGACAACGGATAACTGTTGCTGTCAGGGGACACCACCCGCCATCCGTCCTCGAGCAGGGCTTGTTGAGCCTGTGCGGTAGCCTCTTCCCTCAACTGCCTCAACTCCACACTGCCGTCCGGACGTTTCCGGCCGTACGCCTGGGCCCCTTGCACTGGTGATTTGGGGTTGTTGGGGTCGAGCCGGCCAAATGACCACAACTCCAGATACCGCAGGCGGTAAAACCGCTTTGGCATCTCCCCATACAGGCGACGCACGCCAAGGGGCATGTACTGCTCGAAGGCGTCTCCCAGGCCACTGGCGGTTGGAAGGTCTTTGATCAGGGCCGGCTTGAATGGTCCATATCCTCCCCCTTCCCGTTTCTTATATCGCTCCATCGCCATGGCGTTTTGTACGATCACACCGTTGACCCGTACGGTCGGGGACCGCCAGTGCAGCAGGTGCGACGTGCCGTACCGCCTGGTGACGCGCCCAGCACCAAATTCGCTGAATGTGAGGGCAACGTCCTCCTTGACAAAGTTCCAGTCCATATCTGCCCTTGGCGGAGGCACCATCACCTGCACGACCGGCAGGTTGACACTGCTGAACAGGTTCTCCGGGATGTCCGGGCACAGTTGCAGCAGACTTACTGGCCGGGTTCGAGTGGGCCGGTCTGCCCGGTGACGCACCTCCGGATCCAGCAGGGTCGCCTGGAACCACTCCCACAACGCTTGCCACGTACGGTACCCCTCCTGCTGCCGTAAGGTCGCTGCAATTACCCGTTCGTATCCATTCGTGATGAAGGGGTAGCGGGCGTCCAGGCGGGTCAACTCGCCAAAAATGGCGTCCAGGTGGTTCTGCAGCGGTGTGCCGACTGGCAGGGCATACCAGAGCCGGCCCGTCCGCTGGGTCAGTTCATCAAAGAGCAGGGCCACCGCATGGAAACGCTGAATAAAGTCATTCTCCGGATTCAGCGCTGGTTCGTAATCGGCCGGATCGGTGAGGGCTTCAGGATTTTGGAAGTAAAATGCGTCGCGGTAACTGCTGCGACTGAGCGTCACGGCTGTAATCGGCCGGTCGCTCAGATCCCGGCCTGCCCGGCCCTTTTTCTGAACAAACGAAGCGATGTTACTCGGGGCATGATGCTGCATGACGAACTGGATACTGGGGTCGTCATAACCTACCTCCAGACTGGTTGTGGCAAAGATGATGTCGCGGTTGAGCACCCGGCCGTCTTGGCCACCGCCGCTGAACACTGGATGGTCTGCCGAGGTTAGTGCCGTTGGCGCGGCGCCCACCCGAGTACGGCCTTCGTTGAACTGATGTGGATCCTGCGCTTCAAAGTACCAGTACTCCCCGTCCCGGAAAGCGGCACTGGCCTGCACGTCACCGGCAGGGGTCCTGAGACGAAGTGCTGCCAGATTCAACCGGCTCTCCGCGTCTCGGAACTCCACTGTCAGCTTCTTCAATTTCGAGATGCTGTCCTGGAAGATCAAGGTCCGGTGCTTGGCCGGCGTCTGTCCCTCGGCCGGACGGCGCACCATGTTGTGCGCGATGGTCATGATGGTCTGAATAGCCGCTGACGCGTCTCCAATCACTTTGCCGCGCGAGAACGATTCCGGACGAATAAACAGAAAGTAGTCGCGGCCCTGCGCAGGATCGTAATCCTCCGGTTGCGGTTCGATGGCGCTCACGCGGTATTCCGGCACCCCGGTCAGCTTCGACCAGAACTGGCCAGGGCGACCAATCGTTGCACTCATACCGATCAGCAGGGGCGTCCTCCAGGTGGTAGCCTCATCCGCCGTGCCGCGGGCATAGCCGTACATGGCATTGTCAATTCGGTATTTCAGTCGGCGCAGCAAAGCCGCGATCTGCGATCCATGAATACCGCTGTACAGGTGAATTTCGTCCATTACGACTGCGCGCGGCGGGTGAAACGCCGGCCGCTCAGACCACTGGCGCGGCAATCCGAACACGCCTAACGCTTTCGGGTCCATCATCCAGCGGTGCAGCATCTCCGTCGTGATGATCAGTAGGTCAGGCGGCGCCTGCAGCACTGACTCCCGGGTGGCCTGGAACGTGTCGAGTTGCCAGCCCCCCACGTCGAACCCTCCGTCTGAGGTCAAGGTGGCGCGGCCATCGGCCTGCACCTGCGCCAGCACTGGGGAACCGCCTGAGCCTGTGAAGTACGGCACCACATGCCGTTGCCCGTCCTCACTTCGGTCCCAGTGCCACTTGCGCTCGTTGTTCGGACCGCTGCCCTGCAGATCTCCCAGGGTCCCCGGCGTGTTGCCGAACACCATTCCCACACTCAATGGCCGCAGGCCCAGGCCCTGGCCGGCCGGTCCGCGCATGGCACGATTGACGTGCGCCACATACTCACACAAGCGCTCCAACTGGTTCTTGGCGAGGTTCTGACGGGGGTAGACCAGCATGACTTTGACGCCCCGACGGTCATCCCGGATGATTTCCTCCAGCAGACCCGTGAGCAAGGGCAGCAGGGCCGCCTCCGTCTTGCCACTGCCGGTGTTTCCCGTGATGACGAACGCCCCACCGGTCTGCGTGAAGTAAGCGTCGGTCAGTTCCGTGAAGCTGCGCGCCTGAACGTTCGTGACGTCCACCTGGTCCAGAGGACGCCCCAGCGCACTCGAAAAGCCTTCCCCCAGCAGGCGTGTGGCTGCCCGCACCTTCCGTCCACGGTGGGTGCCCTGCACTCCGTCCAGCACCTCGCGGAAGCGCGTCTCCCGCCGGAGCCGTTCGCGGTCCTTAAACCGCACGCGCAGGCTCTGCACCAGATAAGGGGCTTGCGCTTCGTCCCCGTCCCGGAAGCGCTGCTTCACATTCTTCAGCAGGCGCACCATTTCACTGATGCGCGACCGGTATAGTCCGCTCCTGGGTTCTACCACGTACCGTTTGGCCACTAGGGAGGCCAGCAGGCCTGGAATCGCCGAATCACCCAACTGGGCCCGCACTTCCTCACTCTGAGCTACCTCCTGAGCGGTGGTATACGTCTCATAAAGCCCAAAATTGATGCGCCGCTCCTCGATATTTTCCAGTGCGTTCAGCACCCTCACTTCATCAGCGGTCAACCCTTTCCCGGATGCGCCCGTGGCGGGCACCTCCTCCCCTAAGGCCTGAACCTGCCGTACTCCCGGAGCCGCGGTGGAGGGAGCCGCCCCAGCGCCCAACCGCACTTCCCCTTTGGCTTCGTGGATCTGCCCTGAGGCGTGCAGAGGAAGCAGGACCGCCAGGAGAGCGTCCCGGGTATACACCCGGTCAAGGAGGCCACGGTTCACCGGAAGCAGGGTGAGGACGTTCGCTTCATTGAGTTTCAGGCGGACACTCGGAGAGAAGCCCTTCAACGTCTTCTGGTCATACCCTTCTAACAGCGGATCATCCGCCAGTTCAGTTCGCAAAGCGTGTACAGCAAGACCAGTTAATCTCGCCGCCTCAGACAGGAAAATCGAGCGGAACTTGGCGTCCCGGATGGCAGTAGCAAGCATGTGACGAGACGCATCAGTAAGCACAAAAGACCTCAACAGCGAAAGAAATGAGTGAGAACGGCAGCTTCGCGGTTTATTGCAGGCGAACCGTGAAGGCTGGCAGGAACCCGTGCTCCTGAAGCCAAGCCCACACCTCTGGGGTGAGGGCCGCGAGGTTGGCCTGGCCTTGAACCACGGCCTGTAAAAACGTCACCACGCCGGGCGGCAGGTGGGTGCCCACCAGGTCGGCTCCCAACCGGTCATACTCTGTAGCCAAGCCTTTGGCTTTGTGCGCCTGTTCCGCTGTGACCGGGAAAGTGCGCCGGAGTTGATCGTGCAGTTGGTACACCTGCCGCAGGGCGCTCGCCGCCGGCGCCAGGCCCGCCTGGCGCTCAAATACCGCCAGGACTGGCGCCGGTACCGGCGGTTCGATGCTGGCGAGGTAGGTCTCCCAGGCCTCGCGGGCCGCGAAGGTCAAGTCGTCACTGGCCTTCTTGACGTTCCGCAGGGCCACCGAAAAATCGTTCTTAATCAGCGTTCCTGCGTCGACCTGCGCGCCTCTATGAACGAAAGCCACATTCCGCAACGCCGCGTCAACACTGGCTGGTAACGCCTCATTCGCCACCAGGCCGGCGGCCCGGAGCGTGCTCCACGCGAGTGAAGCGCCCTGCACCTGCCCCTTGACCGCCTGGAGTTGCTCCTGACGCGTCGTGTATTGCCGGATGCTCTCCTGCACGTCCGTGAGCTTGTGCAGGTCTTCGGCACTTTCCTTGAGCGCCTGGGCACGTTCCAACATCATGCGGGTTCTCCTTGGGTTTGAACGCCCGACAAGGTCTCTTCGATGGACCGCAGGTCTTTCAATAAGATCTGCGCCACTTGAACCGCGCTGGCGTCCGGGGTGGCGATGGACGCGCGCTGACGGGCGTACCGCAGGCTGTCATCCAGGACCTGGTTCAACTGCTTGACCACCTCTTCACTGCGCGCCGCGTCAGCCCAGGCAAAACTGGCCGCCGTGGTAAGGCGCCGCTCCAGGTCGGCGGCGTCGACGAGGCGCCGCGCGGCCTTGAGCAGACTGAGCAGGGGCAGGCGGTTAAACTGGCGCAGCAGTTGTGCCACCCCTTCTGGCGCCATGCTGCGCGGCAGTTGCAGCACGCCCGCTTCGCCCGCCGCGCGGAACGCTTCGTTCAAGGCAACAGCCGTCTCACTCAGTTGGTCGGCGCTGCCCAGGATCGATAGCACCTCCTGTTGCCAGCGGTCCGCTTCTTGCTGCGCCGAGACGCTGGCCGCCCGCCAGGCTTCAAACAGAGTGTTCCGGTCCTCGGCCAGGCCCAGCCGGTCATGCTCGGGAGGCTGCGCCCGAACAGCCGCCTGTTTTGCCGTGCTTTCAATCTGTTGTAGCAGCAGGGCCGCGTTGACCAGCCGCGCGGCGCCCCCTTTGCGGACGCCAGCAAATACCAGCAGTTGCCGGGCGGCTTTCGGATGCAGTCGGCGCACCTGTTCAAGTTGACGGCGCCAATCCAATGGCGCTTCAGCCGGCACTTCCGGCACAGTCTGCAGCATCGCGCCTATGACCCTCGGGTCTCGGTCTCCCACTTTGATGCGGCCAAGCGCGACGGCGCTCCAGTACAGCGTTTCGACGGCCACTGGCAGCACCGACGGGCGCGGACCAGTGGGGGACAATTCCACCCGGACGTACTGCGTCCACAGTTCCACTGCTTCCCGGAATCGCCACGCTGCATCGGGAATCTCGCTCGGCCACCGTCCCGTCTCCTTGAAGGTGTAATACGCACCCAGCGCCACCGCCACGTCCACCGGGCTCTGGCCTGGCAGGGGCAGGTTGAGCCGAACCGCTTCACGGCCCAGATTGAAGTTGTTCGTCTGCCCTTCGAAATAGATGCTCTCGGCAGACCACACACCATCGTCTTTCAGCGCAACCTCATGCAGGTTCTCCGCTTCGAAAACGGCAAAATCACTGATTGCCTCATGAGCGAGTCGGCGCAGCTCCCGGGTGTGGGTTTGCGTAAGCGGCCGTCCACTCGCCCAGTTCTGCAGCGCCTGCAACAACGCAGGTGTGGCCGCTTTCTTTCGCTTTTTGTCGTCCGGGTCATCGGGCGTTCCTATAAGCGGGCCGTCAAGCAGTGGCGGCGCCTCCCCTACCTGGGGAATCTGGAATGCGGCGTGCAGGCCTTCGGGTAGATTCTGCAACCGGGGCGGCACAGGACCCCACAGCCGCATCACCGCTTCGATACGGTCGGCTTCCTCGGCGTCGATTTGCAACTCTTCCAGGCGGGCTTTGTCGCCCAGAGGCAGTGACGCTACGGTGACAGCCTTGCCATAGGTGTCTTGCACAGCCGGTGAAGGGAAGGCCGCATCTGGCAGTCGCTCCTGGGCGTCGCGCAACACATCACGCATGCCGCGCAGGAGGCCGCGGGGATTGAAGCCTTCCGGATTTTCGTGGTCCCCCACGATGTCAATCAGCCGGTTGTTAAACGGATACAGGCCTACCGGTCCCTCAGTTCCCGGGACCTCAAGCGCCCCGAAGGACGAATGACACGTGGGCCTTACTGGGCAGGTGTGGCAGCGGCTGGCCACCGCCTGACCTTTCCGCAATTGCGGAACCAAAGCTTGCAGTTCTACTTCTCCCCAACGCGCCGCATTGAGATACGAGGCCATCAGGTGAGGCCTGGCTTGGAGAACAGCGTTGGCATCTTCGATATCAAGGTCGACCACGAAGCTGAGGCGTGTGTGAACCGTGTCCATCTGCCGGAAATAACCGCTGGTCACGGCGAACGCGGCGCGAATGGAACACAGGTCACGCTGATCGTCATCAATCAATGCTTCAAGCAGGGGCGCCTGAATCCCTTGCAGCAGGGCAAAATCCTCAATCAGCAGGATCAGTTCACGGCCTTGAACTTTGAGGGCCGAGCGAACATCCCGCATCAGTTTCAGGAGGTCTTCCCCACCCAGTTGATAGACCCGTTGAAGAGCAGGAGCCAGAAAGTGGTTCAGGGTGGCCACCGCCTGCTCCCGCAGCACGGGGTTGGCCACCAGTTGCTGGTAAAACTGCCGGACTTTCATGCCGGCCTGCGTGACATCTTTCAGGTTCAGTGGTAGGTCGGCTGCGGTAATAGCAAAGGCCTGCACTTTATCGTCTGTGCGGCCCTGCAGGGCCTCCCGTACGAACCGGTCGACCACACTGCCAGGAGCGTCGAGCGCTTTGCGAACGATGTCCTCAAGCAGAAAGGATGGCAAGTGCGTCTTGAGGTATGTCAGGTGACCCGCACTCAGGACCGTCCCCGAGGGTGTGGTGATCCGGTCACCCACACTCAGATTCTGGGCATGAAACGCCAGGTTGGTCAGCAGGTTCCAGCGTGCCGCCTCCACGGTCAGCCCTTCGGTCGCGCCTTGCAACCGCGCCCGGAACGCCTGGAATTCACTGCCTTCGAGATCCCGGAGAATCAGATCGATGACGTCTTTCAGGGTGGTGCGGTGCTTGGGGATACTGACCAACCGACGCGTGTCTGACGGCTCGATCTGGGTTTCGAGCCAGCGGATCAGGTGGGACTTACCGGTTCCCGAGGAGCCTATGACCGGCACCAGCAGCGACGGCCGCCGGGGGTCGAGAAATTCGTCCCGAAATGCGGTTTCGCTGTATGCGGTGTAGGTGGGATTGAGATAACTGCTGCGCCGGCGCAGCAGGACTGGCTGGTGTGTAGCGAGAAACACGCCCTCTTCAGGATGCGCGGCCACCACGGTAATCACTTCGTCCAGTGCGCGGGGATCCCAGCACACGGCGCCTGGCAGGGCAGTGGGCAACAGCACCGTCATGCGCTGACCTGGCTACTGCGGACATGCGAGAACAACCGAGGAAGGCCCGGGACAGTCAGGCTGAGTTTCTCCGTATCCGCATGGTGTTCAAACTGCAACCGTTTGCGGCGCTCAAGCACCACCAGGGCGAAGCTCGCACTGCTGGGCAGTCGGTCATGTTGGGGGTCGGGGAACATGGGTAGGACCTCTTGGACGCGGGCATAAAAGGCTGACGCAGTCATTTCCTGTTCAGGACGTAAGGTCGGCCACTCTTCAAGCAAGGCCGCCGATGGATCGGGCATCAGATACCCGGCCTGCTCACGCCCCAAGCCAAGGTAGACCACCCAGCGCCGGAAATTGACGAACTGCGTGTCATTTGAGATGAAGGTGGTGAGTTCTGTTCCGGTTTTTTGGTGGTCGTCCCAGGTGCGCTCGGCTGGCACTTCAAATGCGTCTTGCGACAGCAGCCACCGGGCCGCGTCTACAAATTTCGGCTGGGACGCCACTGCGCCCTGCCGGACCTGGCGGCGGTAGTCGGTGGCGCTGTGAAGTTTGATGGCCACTTGCCACGTGTCACCTTCGCGGCAAATCAAGCCGAAATCCTGCGCTTTGTTGAGCGCGGCACGCAGCACGGATGACCCTTCGGCCGTGAGTCTGTCTGGCACAGTGACTTGTGCCTGAGGGGCGAGCCACTGGGTGAGTTCATCATCACCGCAGGGGCGGAGGCACAGCAGGTCGTACACGGCCTGAATGGCCTGCGGGAATGCGTCGGGATCCATAAGTATCGACATGGTTGGCCTTTCAGTGGGCCGCGCGGATAAAGCGGGCCGAGAAGTGCGACAGAGGCTCGCCCCCGTCGGTGATGGTGTGATGCGGCAGATGCAAAATCAGTCGGGGGGTCTCGCTGGGTTCCAGCCAACTGTCTGGAAGTGAGTCCCGCTCGCTGGGGGCCAACAGGACACTGGCCAGTGGCGGCGTGAACAGTAGCAGATCGCTGCGCTCCACCAGCAAGGGGCGAAGGGCGTGCAGTTGCAGGTCCCTCAGTTGAGTGGGGTGCAGTGTCCGGTCGGGGTCGATCAATACTTGGACACCACGTGATATCAGGCGGCGGAGCCACTGCTGACGTTGCCCTTCATCCCGCACTTCGATCATGGTGACCCGCCCTGGAGACATCAGGTCACCGAGATCAGCAGGCGGCGCCTGCCAGTGCACCACCACCGGGTGCGGATCCACCCCTGGATCCGGAAGGCGGCGTTCCGATCGGCAGACCGGGCACCCACCGCACGCAGGTTGCGGGTAGATGGCGTCCAGGGGGAAAGCCTCGGAAGCGTGCACCTGATAGACGTCACACAGCACCTCACTCACCTCCCGTTCTCCTTTCAGCACTTGCTCAAGCAGGCGGAGGCTGCGTCTTGCTTCGCGCTGCGCTTCTTTGCGCACCGGTTCAACCCGCGCCTCCCAGGTGCTGTCTTCAAGGTGGAAAGGATCAAGAATTTCTACCCAGTGTGACCGGTGGTGTTCGTCCCAGGCCCGCTGGTGCAGGCGCTCATCGTCCTTAGGTCCTCTACGCGGTGGGGGCATGTGTTGAAGCCGGATCAGACCCGCGCGCGCCATGAGGTTGAGGGTGTTGACATTCCACATCCGGCTGCGCTCGTTCGTCCGGGTCAGGTCAGCAGGATTCAAATCCATGTCGACGCGGAAGACTCCGAACGTGAGCTGCTGGGCGGCCTGGAACATCCGGCGCCAGCGCTGCAACCCACGCTCGACCGTGATGACCTGACGTTCCGCCATGCGGGCTGCGTCGTCCCAGTCCTGGGGCGCGGTCAGAGTCAGAGCCAGTGAAGTGCGGCCGTCGCGTCCTCCTCGGCCAACCTCTTGGTAGTACCGGTCCGCGCTTTCCGGCACGCAAGCATGAATGACAGCACGGACATGGGCCTGATCGATGCCCACACCGAACGCGGCGGTGCCGACCACCACGTCGAGTTCAGCGGCGCGCCATCCACGGACCACCTGAACGCGTTCCTCGGTGGAGCATTCGCCGTGCAGCAACCCCACCCGGGACAACCCCAATTCAGTCAGTGCGGCATGTAGAGCTTTGGCGTCCCTGACCCGCGTGGTGTAGACCACGACGGGTTTAGGCGCGTGCAGCACGGCCTCCAGTACTGCGGCGCGCCGTTCTTCTGCGCTGGGGAGGGCCGCCGACCAGTACTCGATTTCAGGCCGCAGTTTCACCGCTGCGATGACGTCGCAAGGGCCTGGCTGGCCGAACAGCCCCCTGAGGGTGTGTAGATCCGCGTCCGTCAGCGTCGCCGTGAGCAGCATCGTCACCAGTCGGTGCTCCGGGGGGGCCGCGTCCAGCAAGGCCCGGCGCAAGCCGGCAATCGTCTGGAATTCTGGGCGGAAGTCAGCGCCCCACTGGGTGGCCAGGTGCGCCTCGTCAAGCGTGAGGTACGCCAACTGCCCCGCTTCCGCCGAGCGGTACATGGCCCCGGACAAACTCGAGACGAGTTGCTCGGGGGAGGTGATGATGATCCCCTGCGTTCCGCTCTGAATCCGCTCCAGATAGGCTTGCCGCTGCGCCGCAGTCAGTCCCCCATGGAAGGCCAGGACTGCTGGTAGTTCGATATTGGCCGTGAGGGCCAACGCCTGAAGAGCACGTTCCTGATCCAGCGCCAGGGCAACAGTCGGGACCACCATGACGCTGAGGCGCCCCTGACGCACCGCACTCAGTGCGGGTACGTGCGCCACGGCACTCTTGCCGGTTCCCGTGGGTAACACCGTGATAATGGTGGCTCCTGGCGCGGCAAACCACACGGCCCGCAGCGCCTGCTGCTGACCGGCACTGCTGTAAGCGCCAAATCCAGTAATCTCCTCGAACAAAGGATCGGCTGGAATCTGCACAGGTTCCCCGCGCCGATGCTGAGCCATCGCCTGTGCGGTGGGATCGGCCCCGCCAGCGAAAGGGGGGGTCCACGGTTCGGCACGCACCACCATATGGAGCTCCTGGCGCGCCCTGACGGTCACCCCACACGCCTGCCAGTACGCTTCGTCCGGCCACGCTGACGTGGGATGCGGCACCGCGAGATCCACGGCTTGCCCTGACCGCTCGGTTTCACGGCGGAGAATCTGACGGGTCAGGGTTGCCACATCCAGGCTGCCGCGGCCCGCCGGGTGGCCCTCCCGGTGAGCGTGGCGGGCCGCCTGCTGCCAACGTTGGTACACCGGATCCTCAAATTGAACGTCTGCCCAGGTGCCCCGCAGGAGGCCGTCCTGCAGCGCTACGAACGCTTGGCTGACAGACGTCACAGTTGGTCTCTGAAGGGCGTGTGAGTCGACAGCACCACGGCGCCGACCGAGTCCAGGTGCAGGCACGGGGTCCGCACGCCTTTGAGCAGGGCGTCAAGAAGTTCGGTTTCCACTGCCAGGCCCCGGTCTGTCACGTCAGCCCGGCCTGACCGGTGACGGGAGCGCAACTGCTCCAGCCGTTCGTGCAACCGAGACTCGGCCGTCTGGGCTGCCTGTTCCAGGTGCTTGGTCAGTTGTTCCTCCGTGCGGAGCCGGCCTTCAGCAACGCGCTCAACTTCATCGCAGGCCCGCAGCCATTCCCCCTGCGGCATCAGTTCCGTGAGCGCCCAGAGGCGTTGCGGGTTCAGGTTGTGGTCTACGGCGCCTTCGTAGCACTGGTATGACGGACTGACCATGGCCTGCACGTGGCCCGGAAGCACTTTCCCGAAACGGTCCACGTAAATGGTGCGGGTACAGGGCCGCAGCAGGCTGTCAAGTTGCCGGCGCAGAACCTTCATGTCCAGGTTTTCGCGTTCGGCCAGGTTCTGAACGGGCCTCAGGTCGCCCTCGATCACGTAATGAAACGCGAACACGACCGTGGGGTCTTCCACCCAGGCGGGATGCGCGCGCCAGAAGGCGTAAGCCCGGCCACGGTCATCCCAGCTGAAATACTCAGTCAGGGCGTCAACGAACGGCTCCCCGGCGCGCAGCAGATGGTGCCGGTGAAGTTGGGCTTCACGCCGGGAGAAGGTGCTGGGGCGGTTTTGCACGTGTTTGAAAGTCTGGGCAATCCGCTCCCAGGGCACCAGGGTCTTGTGTGGCACAAAGCTGAACTGGACACTCGAGTCGGTGTAGGTTGCCCGGAACAGCAGGGCCTTGGTCACCCAACAGGTGAAAATCCGCTCGAATCCCTGCGCTTCAGCGTCACCGAGGTCGTCCATCATCTGCGCGAGTTCTTGATTGGCTTCCGGTTGGATCGCGTCCAGCATTTCGCTCATGTCCAGACGATCAAGTTCTTCACGGATCCGCTCAGGAAGGGTTTGGGCCCAGGTCCGCAGGGCTGGGGCGCCGCCGAGCACGGCCTGCACTTCTTCGGTGCGTAAACTGTCAATCAGAAACTGCAGACTCGCCACCGAGCGGTCGTAGATGCCCAGGCCCTGAGCCATCACTTCGGTGTGGGCTTTCAGGACCTCTGGCCACGAGTCATGCTGCAGCACGTAAGACACAATGGGTTTCCCCCGCCCATAGCGATCCAGGCGGCCGAGGCGCTGCTCAAGGCGGTTGGGATTCAGGGGAACATCCAGGTGGACCAGCACGTCCCCGCACTGTAGATTGAGGCCTTCCTCGCCACTCTGATCGACCACAAGCACCTGGCATTGCCTGGACTGCTGAAAGCGGCGCACCGCGTCCGGTTCATCCAGGAAGTTGGCCACTCGCGTGTCTCCCAGCACGTGTTTCAAGGCTTTGCCAATGGCGCGTACGGTAGAAGGAAGGCTGGCAAACACCACGATTTTTCCGGCTTCTGTGCGGATGAGTTGCTCTACGGTTCGATTGATTTCAGATGTGAGCCCGTCGGGATTGATGGCCTTCAGCCTCGTGAGCATCAGGGTCAACGCTTCACGTTCGGCAGTCCCCGCTGGGAAGGAGCGGTGTTGCAAGCGGGAGGTGGCGGCGTCGCGCCAGGCGGCAGGACCGGCACTGGCTGCTTCCCACATGACCGATAAGAAAGACGCCGCCTGTTCGAAAGGCAGCTCACCGCGTTCGTGAGCTTCTGCGAGCGCTTCTCGCCAGGTGTCAAATGCTTCCCAGGCACTTCGGGCGTCCTGCTGCGGCACATCGATCATTTGGCCGAGCGTCCGGCCGCGCACCAGGTGTTCAGCGTGCGCCGCGCGCCGATGGCGCAGCATCCGGCGGTGCAGCCGGTACGTCTCGCTCAGATGCGTGCGCAGGGCGCCAATGAGCTTATGGCGGTCAGCGACTTCGGTCTCAGATACCCCCATCAGTTCGCTGATCAGGTCACTCGCCCGCGCATCATCAGGGAACAAACTCAGCACTTCATCCAGTGTCGGCTGAAGTACTTCAGCCGGCACTTCAGGCTGAAGAGCAAAGAACAGCATCCCGATGCGCTCGCGTTCTCGAACACGAGTTTCAAATGCGTCCCGGTCGGCCAGTCGGTACACGCCCGGGTCCAGCAGGTTCAGCATGCCGAGGTAGGCGTCTTGATCGCTGGAGGCTGGGGTGGCCGACAGGAGCAGGAGGCGTGGCGAGGCGTGGACCCAGCGGGCCAGCGTTTGAAACTGCTCTTGGGACGTCGCCGCGCCAAAGGCGCCTTCAGCAAGGTGGTGCGCTTCATCAATCACCACGAAGTCGCTCGGCGGTAAGGCGGCCGTGCCGTGCGCCAGCACGTGCACATGTGCTTGGGGAAAGTCATGCAGGAAGAAGCGGTGGTGCAGTTCTTGCTGCCACTGCTCCTGAAGGTGTGCAGGAACGAGAAAGGCGACACGGCCCTGCGGATGGTCAATCAGAAACTGCCGGACGATCACCCCCGCCTCAATGGTTTTCCCCAGACCGACTTCGTCCGCGAGCAGATAACGTTGAACCGGGTCATGAAGCACGCGGCGGATCACGTCCACTTGGTGGTCGCGCAGGTCAACAGCACTCGACAGTAGAGCCGTGATGCCACGGGAAGCCCCACGTTGTTCTGTGAGGGCCTGAACAAGCGGCCAACGTTCATTGAAAAAGAAGGGGGTTTCGTGCCCGTGAAGCTTCAGAACCTCAACCGGTTGCACCTCGCCTGCTGAGCGCAGGTACACGTCGTGCTCCGGAATTTCGCGCGCTTTATCGTTGGGGAAGCGAATGTAGAAGGCTTCGAGAGGATCCTCCCGGTAAGCGCCAATTCGCCCCATCTGCCATTGTCCTTCGTTGCGGATGTATACACGATTCTGAGGCCAAGGAGTGAACGGTTCGAGCTCGTTGAGTGGAGCCTCAAATGGCCGGCGCTTGGCTACCGACACGAAGTAGTCAATCGACGCGGTCGCCCCTTGCACTGCTGTCACTTTTGCTGTGCCTAAGTCGGCTTGAGTCTTCCAGGTAACCAATTGACCGACCCGAATACTTGTCATGACCACTCCTTGGCACATGGAAAATCCGTAATGCCATTAATGCTGTTTAGGTAGTGTAAACGGGGTGAGCGTCATCTAGTGACGCACTTGAGGGGTCGGCAGTTGATACAACATCAACTGACCCCTCGGTTGTATAGACATGAGAAGAATCGGGCTTCCAGACGACGTAATGATCGGTTGGAACGAATGCTCCATGAGATCCAGCAGGACATAGCCCGCGAGGGGCGCTATGTCTCACCGACGACTAACTGTCCTCCACTTGCATTTTGTTCCGCTCACATGTCAAAGACTGACGTAGGCAAAATCTCAAAAATGCGTCATTCTCTGGCAGTTTCGTGAGACGCGATCCAGTTCTTGTCTTAATGTGCCATCCAAACAGACGCCCCTGAGGACACACCTGGAAGTCGCACTACAGAGAAAACTATATTTTATTCACTGCAGAGTTTGTCGCGAGAGCCAAAGGATTGTTCGTGCGTAAAACGTAGTAGGCATCTGCTTAAACTATTCAAACAACTTTTTATAAATCACTATAAGAATCTAAAAACAGCTCAGGAGAGTCTCTGTGAGTGTACCGGTCACTAAAGCCCAACGCATCCGAGCCGTCCTTAATACTTTGAGCGATTCAGAATGCACTGCCCGCGAACTGACGCGTCGCCTTGGATTACCTCAAACTAAGCTCCGCAGCGTGCAACGGGACTTAGAAGAACTCATGAATGCCGATGAAGTGAAGAGGTCTCCAGACGGAAAATATAGTCGGCCTGTCCGTACTACAACTCTCAATTCCGTTGAAGCATTGGCTCTATATTCTGCTGCGCGAATGCTCTATCACCATGCGACGGAGTACAATACGCACTACCTAAGCGCACTCAAAAAACTCACCGAACAACTGCCCACTCCCGCGCGGCGCGTAGCGATTATGGCCAATGAAGCTTACCGGCGCAAACCAAATGGTCACGCTTCCCGTACATTTGAACTAGTAGCGCAGGCTTGGCTAGAAGGCAGGGTACTGCGTACTCAATATCACTCGGTAACCAGAATATCCGAAATAGAACTCGCCATCTATTTTATTGAAGTTAACGCCCGCAACCGTGAAGCCTATGCTATCGGCCATAATCGATTGGGGGATAACGCAGAACCTCGAGTTTACCGCCTTTCCCGTATGCGCAATCCTTATCTCCTGCCGGATGAATGTGAAATTCCTGAACATTTCCATCCGCTTGAATACCTTTCTAATGCTTGGGGCATCATGACTGGCCCTCCCATACGAGTCGAATTATTCTTTACACCCGAAGTGAGAGAGCGTATTGCCGAGATGCCTCTCGGTTCCCGAACGGAATTGTTGGTGTTGTCCTCTGGGTATACACGTGTCGTTCTGATTGTCGGCGGATGGAAGGAACTTGTTCCATGGATTCTCGGTTGGGGCGCAGAGGTGGAAGTAGTGGCACCGACCGATTTGCGTAGCCATATCAGTGAAGTCGCTCTTAAATCTGCGCAGGTCTATCACGCATCAGTATTTCAGCATGCCTAAGAGAAGTAGCAAGAAATTAAACACTGTGGGCATTAAAGAGCCAGTCAGCTAAAGTGTTTTGAATCAATGTTTTTCCCATTGACCGCAATCTCAAGAGCACCGTGCCTGCAATATTGCTTACCAATAGACGTATGTGATTAGCGGTCGACCGTAAGGTCAAGTCGCCGGGTCAGCGCATCAGGCCGTTCAGGACCGCGACGCGATGGTCTTGTTGCGTTCCAGACGTGATTAAAGCCAGGTTATCCGGTCCTGAGGGGCACGACCCCACCGCGGCGGACGACCTACTGGTCAGTGCATTTGAGCCCCTATGGGAGGCCTGTTTTGCCATGATGGAGGCAGAGGAAGCCGCCATGCGCCACGCCTGGGAGTACGTCATCAAAGCCGCACAGAATTTGCACGCGCAGGGTCACCCCCACTTGACGCGCGCGCAACTGCTTCAGGAAGCCCTCCGCCTGGGCTGGCCTCACGAAGCCGTGACGCTCGGCACCCACATCTCCGACCATATGCGCTCGGACCGCGAGTCGGCGGCGCACCCCTACCTCGACCGCGTGGCCCGCAACACCTACCAGCTGAACGAGGCGGGGCGGCGCGCCGTCCAGGGGTTGTGATGCCGGACGCAGCGCCCCGCCCCACTGTGCGGTTGGTGACCGACGGCGCCTGCTCCGGGAACCCGGGCCCCGGCGGGTGGGCCTGCATCCTGTCGATGGGCGAGCACGTCAAGGAACTCAGTGGGGGAGAGGCGCAGACCACCAACAACCGCATGGAACTCACCGCCCTGCTCGAAGGCCTGCAGGCTCTGAGAAAGCCCTGCGCCGTGCACGTGGTCAGTGATTCCCGCTACGTCATTGACGCCTTTGAAAAAGATTGGCTGAGCAGCTGGCAGCGCAAGAACTGGAAGAGCGTCAAGAACTCGGATCTCTGGCAGGCGCTGACCCAGGCGGCGCGGGGGCACACCCTGACCTTCGAGTGGGTGCAGGGGCACGCGGGGCACCCGGAGAACGAACGTGCCGATCAGCTGGCCGTGCAGGCCCGGAATGCGGCCGCCAGATTGCCCAGAGAGGTCCGGGAAGGCCCGGTGGGCGGCCTGTTCTGAGCGGTGGTTGTCACGGTTTGCGCTGGAAGGCCCGGCCACCAGCGGCATGCACCGGGACCAGGGCGGCCCCCCCAGGGCCCCGCACGGCCAGCTCTCCCACACAGGGCTTAACCTAGCGAAGGACAAAAATTTGTCCAACTCGCCTGTACCCGCTAGACCCTGAGTGGCAGCCGCTCATGCATATTCAGCGTGAAGGTGCCGTAGGGATTGATGTGCTGCCACTTCAGTGGGGTCAAGGCCCGCAGGTCCGCCCCGGTCAACTGCCCCTGCCACTCCGGCTCTGACAGCACCTGCTGCATCATCAGCGTATTGACGTAGACCAGGCTGACCTGGAGCAGGTGCAGGCCCAGCATCTGGATTTCCTGCTCCTCGATGCGGTTGCTGGTGAACTCGCCACCCTTGCCGTACAGGATGAAGTCGTTGGCGCTGTTCCACGACTCGATCACCTGCAAGCCCTCGTGGATCTCGCGGCGCAGGCTCTCTTGGCGCAGATAGTCGCACAGGAAAGCGGTTTTCACCGCTTTCCCCAACTCAGCCAGCGCCCGGTACGTCGGGTGCTGCACGTTCTGGCGGGTAAAGCGCCGCAGGATGCTCTCGGCATCCGCCGTCCCCAGCCGCAGGGCGGTGGCGAGCTTGATCATCTCATCGTATTGCTGCTCGATCAGCTCCCACTGGATCGGGCGGGTCAGGATCGCTTGCAGGTGGACGTATTTTTCTGGCTCGCCCTTATTGGGGCGGTACAGCTTCTGGTGCTTGATGTTCTTCAGACGCGGCAGAAGCTGAAAGCCGAGTAGCTGACAGAATGCGAAGCCCACCTCGCTCTGGCCGTGGGTGTCTACGTAATTCTTGTCCACCGCCATCTCGGTGTCGTGCCGAAGCACGCCCTCGATCATGGCGGCCACCTCGCTGCTGGAACAGCTTTTGAGCTGGCTGTAAATGCACACCGAATGCTGCTCGACGTGCCAGTACACCATCACGCCGGGACCGCCGTAGCGGGCGTGCCACTCGGTCATCAGGTTCTGGTCCCAGGCCCCGAACTTCTTGCTGTCCGAGGCGCAGGCGGTGGTGGCCTCGCCCCACAGCGTGGCGTCCCTAGCCTGAAAGATGGCGTTGCACACGCGGCTGATCGCTGCCCGGAGGTGTTCCTTGTGGACGTAGCGACGACGGATGTACTGGAGGTCAGCGAAGCTGTCCTCCCCGCCCCCACTGCACATCCGCTTCAGGCCCGCGTTGGTGCCGATGCCGTGCAGACACAGCAGCAATCGGCGCTGCACCACCTCACGGCTCAGCACCTCACGGGCTGCCACCGAATGGAAGGCGGTGGTGAACCCGGTCCGCAGTTCCGTTTCTTTCAGGACATCCAGCAGGTTGGTCATCGGCCAGCGCTGTACCAGCGCCGCGGCCAGCCGGGTGATGTTCTGCGGTTCGGGGAGGGCGGCCAGCGGCGAGATTGACAGCCGCCCCTTCCCCTTCTTCGACGTGACCAGCTTGACTCTGGCGTTGGTGGGAAGATCGGTGTTCAGTGCGTCCAGCGCGGTTTCCATGTGGGTGCGAAGCTGACGGGTAAACGTCTGAGCTTCACCCGGTTGGGCCAGGGCCGAGTAGTACTCGGCCCGTTTCTGCTCGAAGTCGCCGGGAAGGTCCTCATCGGGATTGCGGAAACGCCCGGCTCCCTCGACCCAGACCTCCTTGCAGCGGATCTTGTCACGCAGCGTGGTCAGGACGCACATCTCGTAGGTGACGCGGTTGACCTTGCGCCCCTCGACGTCATCGAGGACCAGGGCCTGCCAGTCGTCCTTGACGACACCACCCAGCGGCACGTCCTCGTTCAGGGGAAAGGTCAAGGTCCGGCGGTCCCGGTATTTCGCCAGCAGCTCCAGCGCCCGCATGATGGGCCGGTGGCGGTCGTTATTGCAGCGGAAGGTCAGGGCGTCCAGCAGCAACGAGATGGCCCGGCGATAATGGTGGCCGTAGGAATTGCGCGTAACCAGGCGCACCTGGCGGTCATAGTTGCCCTCGGCCTCCATCTCGCGGATCAGGTCATCGAGAACCGGCTCCGGCACCACCGGATAGATCACTTCCCGTACTGCTCCTTCCGGCTGAGCGCGGGCGGCCTTCGCCAGCTTGAACAGCAGCGCACTCTTGCCCCTGACCCGCCGGAGTTGCCGCAGCAACTCCGCCTCCACCTTGCTCTCGGCGTGGGTGCCGATGTGGTGGGCCACCCGGATGAGCAGTTCCACCAGGTCATCGGTGACTTCGGTCTGGCGTTGCCAGCACAGCGCGGCCAGCAGGACATGGCGCAAGGGGGCGGGATGGCGTCGCAATTCGCGGGGCGGTTCGCTGGCCGCCCGGCGACGGTACTGCCCGACGACTCTGGGCGGAACGCCAGTGAAAACCTCGGAAGTCAGCCCCAGGGCGCGCAATTCGTCGAGCTTGGCGAGTTCTTCGAGGACGGTGTCCACCTTGACCCGCCCGGCGGTGTCCTTGAGCGCGGCCAGCGTGGAGCGGATGACCAGAAGGGGTTGCAGGTCATCTGCCGCCGCGTCAGTGCTGATCAAAGCGTCCAAGGACTGACAGGACTGGGGCTTGAGGCGAGCCTGAATGCCTTGCAACCAGCGGGCTTCCTGCCTGTTCACGGCAGCGCGCAGGCAACGTCCCAGGCGTTCCGCCGTGGGCGGAACGAGGCGCTCTCCCCGCAAAAACTCTCGTCCCTGCTGTTTCAAGGTTTCCGAGTCTGAATTGAGATCGGCGATCAGAGGCATGAGATGGGCGATCAACGCGGTTTCATCCAGCCCCCGAAAGGCCCGGAAGCCACAGAAGTGTGCCACCTCATCGCGGTAACGCCGAGCGGTTCGGGTGGACCAGTCCACCTCCGCCCAGCATGCCGGGGAGACCGCAAGCTGCTGGGCCAGGAAATCGACGACCACACCGGGCACCCCTTGGGGATGGTCCAGAAACTCGCCCTGGAGCTGAAAGGTCTTGAGCAGCGCAGCCAGACTTAGCGAGGCCGCCTCGCCCTTGAAGCCCAGGAACGCCCGTTCTGGATGGGTCAGGGTGAACTGCCCAGCCAGCTCTTCGGGGGACCAGTCGTGTTTCACGCGCCAGCTAACGCCGGAGCAGTCGGGTGATGGTGCTGGGATGGACCCCGAATAGGCGGGCACACTGCGCCGCTGTCCGCCGCCCGGACCCCACCGACTCGCGGATGTCCTGTTCCTGATGGGGCAAGAGCTTGCGTTTGCGGCCTCCAACACGCCCTTCCAGCCGGGCCTGTTCCAGGCCCGCGCGGGTTCGTTCCCGGATCATGGCCCGCTCGAACTCCGCGAAGGCCCCCACCATCTGCATCATCATTCGGCCCGCCGGGGTGGTGGTGTCGATGGCCTCCGTCAAGCTGCGAAAGCCTACGCCCCGATCTCCCAGCAGCTCCATCAGGTGAAGCAGGTCCTTGAGGCTGCGGCTGAGTCGGTCCAGCTTCCAGACGATGACCACATCCCCTTCTCTGAGCTGGTCGAGCATCTTGTGGAGTTCGGGCCGGTCCCAGCGGCCCCCCGAAGCGTGTTCGGTGAACACGCGCTCAGCCCCACCGTCCTTCAGCGCCCGCAGTTGCGCGGCGGTGTCCTGTTCGTGTTGCTTGCTGACGCGGGCATAGCCAATCTGCATGGGGCCTCCAGGGTTGCGAAAACAGGTTGCCAATTCAGCTCATTGTGCAACATAGTTTCGCAATGTGGGAAGTAGCCTGCCATCAGATGGTCCAAGACATTGCACAGACGCTCGTTTGTGCAAGCTTAGGCTACATGGCGACCCGCTGAAGGATGCCGCAAATCTGCAACTCTGGGGAGGATATTTTTTCTATCCTGGGACCGGGAGGAGGCCTTGCCACATTTCGCCTCCCTCGACTTGTCAACTCAGGAGGGTGTATGAAAAGAGTTAGCCTTTTGGTCATCACGCTGCTGCTTGCTGGATGTGGTCAGACAGATCTTGCCCCGACTGTGCGAGAGAGCGACTCATCGAGCGCCGTCACCGATTCTCGCCCAGAAGGGCCGACTTTTGCTGCACAGGACACACTAAAGTCTGGCGGCGATCTCACAGCATAGGACGTCACTGGTTGCACGAAGGAGGTTTCAAACCCTCACCAATCGGGCCACAATAACGCCGAGATCATCACCAAGGGGCAGTTAACCTGTGGGCCTACTAATCAGGATTTACGTGCGTACATTACCGTTTACATGTGGCACTCTAGTGGGGCACTCTATCGTAAAAGCTCTACACAGATTCTTAATTTAAGCCGGTATAATCTGACCAAGTCTCCGTGGAGTTCTAATGTTGCTGCTGGACCCTGTGTGCCTGGATACTACTACGGCAGTATCAATGTAAAATACACTAATTTCAGTGGCGGTATCGTCAGCTATTCACCTGATCTCTATACTGGCACTATCTACGAGGACTGCATCTACTGAACGCTTAGAGGATAACGGGCTTAGCAAATCCTTGCTAAGCCCGTTTAAATAAATGTACACTTAAATGCATTTACAATCATAACATCAACTCGCCTGCCAGTACTCTCGACGCGTCGGAAAAGTGTTAATCCGGAATCTCGATCAATAATATACTGACAACTCAGGGAATTTTCCAGTAAATCATCTGACGTCGAACCGCGCAGAAGGGGCGGTACAGGTTGTGCTTGTACTTCAAAGGCTTGCCGTTCTAAGAATACGCAGTTCTCTACGCTGATCAGATAACATTGTGTAATTAGCTCTTTGGTTCTGCATATAACTTGATTCTGAAATCTAAAATTGGACAGGGTTGGCTGAAGGTAAGCGGGCGGAATATGCATTCCGATGAGTCCCTGACGTCTCTCAAGCTCCGCCACTTCCAATCGTGTGAATTCTTGCCCCTTTTGAGCGGTGTACACACCATCTTTGATATCAACAACTGCCGCAACACCCTGAGGATCGTTTTCGGGAGAAATACTCAGATGGAAGCTGTGATTGCGATACCAAGACAACTGTGTCTGGCGTGGGGCTGGGGACAATTCTGGCTGCTCCTGCACCTGGCTATAGGACACGTCGCAGGAGAGGAGCTGGTGGGGACAGCGGTAAGCTGCGGTGAGAAAAGCCCAATCCATAGCTGATTATCGCAATAATGCGTTGAGTTCCGAAAGAGGGGCAAGCAATACCAGCGGGGGAGCGGGGACTTCCTAAACGCGTGTCACCCAGTGCCAAGATTCAACACATTATTGATTCCTGCGTTGGAGCGTAACGAGAGGGGTAGGATGAGGGCATGCTGCCAGCCTGGCAACCCACCCGGTGGACCCGCGAACAGATGGAAGAACGGCGACTGTTCGCTGAACCGTATCTCCGCGCAGGGGAGCTGAGCTCCACCCAGATCGCCGAACGGTGCGGCGTCAGCAGCAGTGCCGTTCGACGATGGCGACAACGTCTGCGCACGCAGGGCTCTCTTGAAGCCACCATTGCTCCAGGCCGCACACCACGACTGACGGACGCTCAGAGCGCCCAGATCATGACGATCCTCAGCGCGGGGCCGGGCCCCGCGCAGGCCCCGAATGCCCGCTGGACGTGCCCACAGGTGCGCGAGCTGATCGGCCAGACCTACGACGTGTGGTACGACGTCGATCACCTCAGTCGGCTCTTACGGCAGTGGGGATTCACACCACAGAAACCGATGAGGCGGGCACGAGAACAGGATCAGGAGGCCCTCGTCAGCTGGGTGGACACCACGGTGCCCGAGTTGGAAAAAAAAAGTTGAGGCCGGAGAAACACTCGTCTTCATCGATGAGGTGGGCTTCAGCTTGAAGCCCACCGTGACCCGCACCTGGGCCCCCTGTGGTCAGACGCCCGTGTTGGTATCCAAGCACCGCTGGGACAGCGTGTCGACGATTGGAGCGATCGCCACGACGGGACAGTTTCTGCAACACACGCATCCAGCATCGATCAACGGCGCACACGTCCTGGCGTTTCTGTCGCATCTGTTGCGTCACATTTCTGGATCGATCACGGTACTGCTCGATAACGCCCGCATTCACAAGACGAAGGCGCTGGGCGCCTTCGTTGCAGCTGAACCTCGATTGTCGGTGGTGTACTTCCCGCCATACGCGCCTGAACTGAATCCGATTGAGCCGGTGTGGGCGTACGTGAAGCAGCATATCCTCGCGAACTTCTGCCCGTCAGATCTTCAGACGTTGAAGGCCCGATTGCCAGTGGCGTGGCGGAAAGTGCGAGCGGCTGAGCTTCCAAGGCGCCTCCTGCATGGAGCTCGGCTGTGACCCAGTTGCGCAGGAATCAATAAGTTATTTACGACTGGGATTGTAATTTAGGTTACTATAGTAATCCATCGTTCTTATTCTCAGGTCACCCCGAAACCTCCGTTGTGGATCTCCCCAAGCTCGGTGCTCAGCAACTTGGGGTGGGAGTGCCACGAATTGCCGAGGAAGTAAACGGCATCGTTGCGGGTCGTCTGGACGCCTGGTCACGAGCCAGTATTAGCTGCGTCGATGCCAGCCCATTTGACGGCATTGATGCTCGAGCAACCGTCACCCACAGCATCTCCGTCGTTGGCCCAAACAACCGTACCTTCGGTCCGTACACTTCTACGACTGGCACCGGGTATGGCTTCGCTCAGACAGCACGCAAGTTTATGGGCGGAAACACCACAGCGACCGGACGCTACGCATTCGCGTACTTTCTCGAGGCGTCCTGTGATGGCGCACAAACTTTCGGTCGAGGCGAGAGTATCTGGAGCGTAGCCGCCAACCGCGCTAGCGTCGTGCAGCCCCTCGTGCTTCAACCTTATTGAGATGCTTGTAGGAACAGAGGTGCCTCATGGCACCTCTGTTATGGTTTTGCCTATGGGGATTGATGTGAAGGCGTTGATGGATCTACTTGCTGTTGCTAGTGGACTTGGAGGTGATCTGTGCGTCGCATCCGCCGCGTCCGATTTCAACTGCCCCGCACCACTTCCCCAAGCCGCACTTGCGCATTTTCAGGGAGCTTACTCGACCCAAACAGTCAACGAGTCATACCAAGCAATCGTGTTATTGGGGACGAATGATCCGAGTGTCATAGCCGACCCAGGGGCATTTGCAACCTGTGGATGGCAACCGTTGTCTCAGCTCAAGCAAGCACCAGCAAGTCCGGTTTTGGCGTACTGTCATCCGGCATATCAGTTGGTCTTACGCATCAATGTAGGCATCCCGGGTGAAGACCCCTCCTGGTGGCGCATCGATGGTGCCCTCACCTATGTCCGCTTGGTGACGTGGCGCTCAAGGTGAAGTTCGCAGCTAAAACCTAATCTCAGGGGCAGCGATGCCGTCGATTGGAGGACTCCCGGGCTCCACTCTGGAGACTTCAACGACTTGGCCAAAATATTGGCTTTCGCTAGGTTAAGCCCACACACTGGAGCGCCTCGGCCGCTTCCCTGGGGTGGGCACAGCGCACGAAGCCTGGCCAGGGTGCTGGTCCGGCGAAAGCGCAGTGGCCACATCCATCCCTGGCCTGCTCGGCCACGTCCCGGGCGAGGTGCCCGCGGAGCTGCAGCACCTGATCCAGCCCGGCCCGGCCCTGGAGTCCATCCAGCAGCGGACTGAAGACCGGCGCGTCGACCAGCAGGAGTGGCAGGGTGGCGACCAGGGCCGTGCCCCGCTCCCCACGGTAGGCGACGCGCAGGATCTCAGCGACCGCCTGGTCCCGCACCGCCAGCCAGTCCGGCCGCTCCGCGCTGGGCCGGGCCACGTTTAGGGCCGCCCGCCGGTCCATGACACCCGTCAGGGCTTCACGCACCGTCTGGTCCAGGGTCCGGGCGGCTAGGTAGGCCCCGGCGGCGTGGGGGTAGGTACGGCCTCCAAGGCGAACCGGGGTGCGCGCCCAGAGACTCAGGAGTTCGGTGTCCTCCCAGGTGTCTGGACGCCACGGACGGGGGGCGGGCAGGGCCGGCGGCAGCCGGGGTGGAGGCGATGGTCGGTGCGGGCGCTTCGCCAGTGTGGAGCGGCCAGAATCCGGAGGGATGGGACGCTGGGCTGGGGCGGACTCTGCGGCAGCCTGACGCAGCCCAGCCAGGGAGAGCGGATTCACGGGACCAAGCAGATCGACGTGCATCTCCCCCCACCCAGGCCGAATGACCGGGGCGCCCGCCCGCCAGGTGCCGCGCTGCAGGGCCGCCTCGGGCTGCCAGGTGCTGCCTTTGGGGACGACGAGCACGGCGACATGAACGTCACAGCCAGCTGCTTTCAGGTGCCCGAGCGTGCCAGCCTGAGTGGTCGTCATTGTGAGGGGATCCGTCGCGCGATCATCCGTGCGGGCGCGGCGTTTGACCTCGATCACGACCGGTGTCTCGCCTGCCAGGGCCAGGATATCCACGTTCGTGAAGGCGCCCAGGTTGGCGGCCGCCACGCGCTCGATGTAGGCACTTTCGATCAGAGCGGCTCCCAGAGTCTCGTCTGGCACGCTGGACCAGCGTGAGAGGTCTGGTAGGAGCGGGCCGGGCGGCAACTTGAGCCGACCTTCGGGAGTGGCGGGGCCCGGCATCAGGATGGGCGCGCCGCGCACGACGGTGGTGCGCAGGGACCAGGCGGTGAAGTCGAGGGTCTGCTCATGGGCGGTCCACTGCACGTACCGGACGCCGTGCAGGCCGCGAGTGGTGCGGGCGAGCAGTGTGGTGTCCGTGGCGCTCAACTGCACGGGAGGCACGGGGGCCAGAACCACCCAGGTCCAGTCCTTGGGCTGACGCAGGACCCGCTCCAGTGGATCTTGCCGGCGGGCGCGCCGCCGCACGGCCCAGAGGCCGAAGTGGGCGACGTGGTGGCCTTCAGCAGTGAGGGCTTGCCGGACAGCGTGTTCGGACACCAGAGCGTCCAGCGGCGCCCGGTCCTGTACAGGCAGGGCCAGGAGCGAAGCCAGGGGCAAGGGCATGCCTCATGATGTCGCACGGGCCGGGTAGGCGTGTTCGTAAGTGTGGCGGCGCGGTTCAGGCGGGTGGAAGTAGCCGCTGCCACGGGGCATGCCGGTACGGGAGTGTAAAACCGTCCCCATCTCCACCCAGTGGATGACCTCCAGCGCATACGGCTGATACAGGTGTACATCTGAGTTGACGACATGTGTGACCAGCCTGGCTTCACCCGCCGAGCAGTGCGCCCTGACCCTTCTGGATGCGTTCCTCGGCTTCCAGGGCCAGTGCTTTCAGGAAGACTTCGGCGCTCCCGCTGTACACGGCCGTCATCAATTCCCGTTCCACCGTGACCGTGTCCAGGAGCGTAGCCCGGATCGCCTGATGGATCGAAGCAACCCGGGCTGCACCGAGCTTCACGACCTGCGCGCTGCACAACAACCGCATACGGGCTATGAGGGCGTCCGCCTGCTCTTCGGAACTCAGCGACCGCAACTCCACTTCACGGGCGTGGCGGACACTCGCCACGTCCTCCTGAGCGGTCTCCTGTACGGCTGGAGGCGCTGGTGTGGCCACACCAGCAGACCGTGCCAGCCGGCTCTTCGGAGAGGCAGGTGGCACGAACCCCTCCGGATCAGGGAACCGGGTGCCGTCATCCTTCAGGACGCTCACCACGTACCCAGCGCGGTTCTGAATTCGCCCGGAGCCCCGGGCCAGCAGGTATTCCGCTTTCGCGAGGCGGTGGATCAGATCATCCCGGGCGGTGTCCTGCACCAGCCCCTGCGCGACGTTCACACCAACGCCGTGCCGCACAAGGCGGCTGAGCAGGTCCATACCGAAATTGGTGCCATCCCCGAAACGGTAGATGACCTCCTGCCGCGCACCGCTTCCCAGGTACTCCACAGCTTCGAGGTACCCGTGTTCCTGCAGTTCGGTGTGAGCTTTTTCCAGGGCCCGGCGAATCCGACTGGGCACCAGGTCCTTGAGCTTGCATTCGATACCCCAGTCCACGAGGCGCATCCGCAGGTCCATGGAGATCACCTGCGGATCGGTCGGGTCGTACCGGCGGGCGTCCAGCAGGCGGTACACGCTGCGGGTCAGGGGCCGCGCAAGTTCTCCGAGCAGCATCGGGTCCAGGGGCTTGAGGTACTTCTCCCGGACACTCTGGACGAACGCGCGGTGCAGCCGGATCCGGATGACGCTTCCCCGCCCGAGGGTCTGCTCGGCACTGTCGTACGCGAGATCGTCCACCAGCGAGAAGGTCTGCGTGGTCCAGCGGCGCTGCGTGTGGGCCCGCCACGCGTTCTGAGCGACGAACTTCGCACTGTTCAGGCGGTGCAGGCTGGCATGCAGCACCTGGTAGTACCGGCCGCCGACATCCAGTCCCGCGCTCACGAGAATCTGATGTCCGGTCGTGACGATCTCACCGCTTTCCGGAGAACCCTGTTCCAGGAAGATGGTCAGAATACCGTTCATGATGTCGCCGTCCAGGCCGTGCGGCACGCCACCGAACTCACTGGGCGCCACGCAGGAGAGTCTCGCGGGTTGCCCGTCGACGTCGAGGTGGACTTCCCAGCTCGTGTAATCACTTGGAATGCGTTCCTGTACGCAGATCAGCCCCAGTTGCCCCAGATTCAGTTCGTCGACGCGGCGCGGGGTCTCGAGCGCAGGGACCCGCGCGCCGGACCGGGGCGGGCGTGGACGTTCGACCTGGTGTTTCACGATTCGCCCAGTATAGGCGGCAGAGTCCGGCGACGGGGGCCAGATGCCTGATTGATGATTTCTCCTGATTGGTAAAGAATTTGATTGATTAAAAGATTGAACATCATCAGAGAAGCCGCATGATTTGCGTTGTGAACGTCATTTTCAGATTTTTTCTGGCCGAGATGTCCGAACTCAGGTCGCCAGAACTGACCGAGATGTCCGAACTTTCCGACCCTGAACTGACCGAGATGTCCGAACAGACGCTCTGTGACTGACCGAGATGTCCGAAGAAAACCAACCCAGATGCCCGAACAAATCCCGACTAAATTGACCGAGATGTCCGAACTCAGGCCACCAGAACTGACCGAGATGTCCGAACTTCTGGGGGTAAAAACCACTCAGATCGATTCGGACATCTCGGTCAGTCACTACGCGGTACCTCTCTTTGAAAAATTGATGTTGGCGACAGCATTCAGCCCCTTATTTCTGCCATCACTGACCGAGATGTCCGAATTCGCAGGTGGCCGAGATGTCCGAATCGATCTGAGGTTTAATTATTTGTGATTAGGGATTGCCTGTATGCGGGAGGGAGGACTGGGACTCGATAGATTGGGGGTACCTCCTGGCCAGCAAGACCGTTGATGAGCACTGATCGCCGAGTCGTTGCCTACTGCGCCTGAGAGGCTGAACAATGACCTGAACCCTGAAGTTCGGCCGGAATACCAATCATACGGACTCCGATTAATTAGCCAACAGAGGCCACCAGTGGAAGAGCGTGTGCCGAGTGACCAGATCAGGTTGAGCCTCCAACCAGACACAGCGTTCCGAGAGGGCAGCCTCCACCTCCTTGATGCTCTTGAACGCTCGATTCGCAATCGGTACATCCGTCAACTCCCACAGCCGTTCCGCTGGCTGCAATTCCGGCGAGTACGGCGGCAACGTCACGGTCTGAATGCCATCAGGATGCCCGTCATCCGGTGGAAGATGGAAACCGGCCCCATCCTGAACGACCAACACCCGATGGTCGGCGCCAGCGCCGACCTTCTGCGCAAACGCCGCCATGACGGCCCCGTACGCCTGTTTGTTCACCACCGGGATCAACCAGAACAAGCTCTCGCCGCTCTCCGGATTGACAAACGCGTATACATACAACCACTCGTATCCAGGCTGAACTGGACAGGTCAACGGCTGCCCCGTCGGCGCCCACATGGAACGCCGGATCGGTTTGAGCCCGATTCGATGTTCATCCATGCACCACAGAGAGACACGCGGTACGAGACGCTCCGCCAGGCGGAGCGTCTCGGTCAGGACTTTGTTTTGAACGCTTCCTTGGCGGCCTCATCGCCGCCAACGTGCCGGGGTCGAGGGCGTTGAGGCGTGAAGCCCGCCGCCCGTAGGAATTCATAGGTGCGCCCGAGATGGACGGACATTCCGTACTGCTGCTGAAGCCAGTCTTGAACGTCTTTACCGGACCAGACGATGCCCTGCTCGAAGTCAGCGTGCAGTCGGGCGGCCAGGGTCTGTTGTTGCTCGGCCGTCAGGAGGCGGGGAGCGCCCTGGTTGGCGTGACGCGCGTCACGGAGGCCAGCGAGTCCCTGTTCGCGGTAGCGCTTGACCAGTCCGTAGACCGTGACCCGGTTGTACCGGGTCACTTGAAGGATCTCTGGCACGGGGCGTCCTTCTGCGAGGAGTGCGAAGAGTTGAGCTCTGCGTCGTTCGACGGCACAGGTACTGGCCCGGTAGAGATGCCAGAAGGTGTCAGCGTCATGCGCGAGAGGAGCGGTCAGAGGTATCTGTTTGATGCAACGATTATAATCTACTTAATCGGAGTCCGTATCACAGATGCCTGCTGTTCCAGCCTCAGCTCACCATCGTCACGGTCTGCACCAGCGCCGGCTGTCGCCCAACTCTGCCTCCAGGCCTTACTTCCATCCCGCACAATGGATGGTGATGCAGACGTACCTGGAGTACAGCGAGGAGGGCGGAAGCGCCCACAAGTTCTACGAGGCGCGGGTAGACGACTGCACCCTGACCCTCCGGTACGGGCGCATCGGCACAGACGGCCAGACCCAGGTGAAGACGTTCGCCTCCCCACAGGCGGCCGCCGCAGAAGCCATGAAGAAACTCGCTGAGAAGCGCAGGAAGGGGTACGTGGAGGCCACACCGGGCGAGCGGGAGAAGCGGAACGTTCCGCAGCCTGCTCTGCGGCTTCCCAGGGCCCTGTCACCCTACCGGGGCGTGCTGGAGGCGACTGTGCGCCCCTCCGTGCGACTGAGCGGGGTCCGGGCTCCGGCCCGGCCCTGGTCCAGCAAACTCGGCGGTGTGCCGTACCGACTGCTCGGCACCGACGCGCCACTCTCGCGGGATGGGCACCCGCTCACCTTCCTGGCCCAGCTGAACTTGGCTGAGTTTCCGGCGCTGCCCGGCTTCCCGGCCCAGGGAATCGTGCAGTTCTTCATCCGCGACGACGACTATTACGGCGCGAATTTCGAGGGCAGCCTCGACGCGACCTCCCTTGGGGACGCTGCCAACTTCCGGGTGCTGTATCACCCGGAAGTGGTGCAGGATACCGCCCGCCTGGAACTCGCGGCGCCTGCCTACCAGCCGGACCCGGACGGGAACGGCCTGCCTCATGACCCTGCCCAGGAGTTCGTGCTGCGCGGGGAGCTGATGTCCGGGCCAGTGACCGGTGACGACCGGCTTTTTGAGCACCTCGTGGGGCAGTCGTTGTGGCAACTCGGTGGGGAGATGGAGGAGGACGGTGAAGCGGACCCGTTGACGGACCGCTACGCCCGGCTCGCTGGGGCGGGGCATAAGCTCGGGGGCTACCCCAACTTCACCCAGCAGGATCCGCGTCGGCCAGAGGATCCCCATGTGCTGCTGTTCCAGCTTGACAGCGATGACGACCTGGACATGATGTGGGGGGACGTGGGCATCGCGAACTTCTTCATTCCCCCGGATGACCTGGCGCGGGGAGACTTCAGTCGTGTCGCATACCACTGGGACTGCTGCTGAAAGCCAGGCGGACCGCTTCGAGCGCGGTCATGCTCATCACAGCGTTACAGCTATGGAGCAATCACATGGACAGAGGTTCGGACATCTCGGCCATTCTGGGGTCTGCATGCCAACAGTAGGGTGAGGCGTTCGTATCGGACAACTCGGGTTTAATCGCGTTTGACACGCAAAAAGACCGTTTTGCATCCCTCAATGACGTTTGAGAGAACGTCGTATCCATCGTGTCGTCTCCTGACGCCACCAGCCGGTGCGTGAGAGCAGAAGCCGTGCTCAGCGCGGTTGCTGTTGCAGACGGAATCGCTGCTCAAATCAAGATTTCTGGCGAACTGGACGACAAAAAGATGAAGTTTCCAGGGTTGAACCCGATCCGTCTGCAGGTCGAGCATGTCATTCGAAAGATCTTTCCTGAAGGACGTCTACCGTCATCGGAGGTGGCTCCTTACGCGTCAATCTCATTGAGGCGGTGTGCAACCGCACTGTTGCCAGCGTGGAGTGACTTTCGCAGATTTAATGAGAAAAAACATCATCAAGTGGAGCCGAAATATGCGTCTGTGACGCGCTTTATGGGCTTTGCTCCCCAAGTATGTCGTGCGTAAACGGCTGGAATCCCCCGAGTATGTCGTGCCAGGGTCCGTGCTGGTGCACGCCAGGGAGAATTCATGATTTTCGTCGGTTGTGACGAGCAAAATCATGTGGCCAATACCCGAACCCCCCGAGTATGTCGTGCGGAGTCTCACGGGCGGAATAACGGATGCTCTGGTTGGCTTTCAAGAATCGCAGTACCTTCAGGGCATGGCGAGGCGACCCGTACACGCGACCCGCACGGCTCCGGAGCATGCTGATCTGACGGAACTGCCGTTCGAGCAGGCGTGCATTGAGATCGGGGCGCGCCACCGTCTGAAGGAGCCATACGCGTTTCAGCTGGCGCCGGGTGGGGCGGTGCATCTGGTGCGGCTGTCGGACGGTGAGGCGCTGTGTGGACGGGGACCGAAGGTGTATGCGGGAGGGATGCGGGTGACGGGGCCACTGTCATGCCGGGCGTGTGTGAAGGTGGTGGCGCGGCGGTTGCGGAGCAGTCTGGGTCGTCGGGCGGCGAGGTTAACGCCGACCCGCTGATGGGGGAGGGGTCTGAGCGGATGTATTGGAGAGACAAGTTGGTTGGGCAGTCGGGCCGGGACCCGATCGTCCGGCTCGCCGTCCGTCTGAATGACACCCTGTAAGTGTGGGGTGATCGGCACGAGTGCTCGAGGCGGCCGGTCAGTTGAACTCTCGTCCTGTGAAGCCGAAGCCGATAGGGTACTGGGCGCAAGTAGGAATCGAGATCCAGTTCGAGCAGCAGAGGGACTTCCATAAGAAGGTCTACTGGTGTACGCAAAACCAGTATATAAGAGACCAATCACTCGCCACTCCCACCCACTTCGCATTCCCGCCCCTCTCCGCTTTTCCCCAAGCTCAGGCACAGGCAGAAGCAGGAAGGAACTGATTCCTCTGGGAGCTAACCTTTTATATACTGGAAAGTGTGAGTGCAGCGACTGCCGATCTCCACCACCTGCTCCGTCAGGGAGACCTGCACGGCGCTCTGGACGCCCTCACCCCCCTCCTGCCGGGCCCGCCCGGCAGCGCCACCCACCTCAACGTCCTCAGCGGCATCCGCGTGTATTGCCGCTGGATCGAGGAAACCCGAGGCAGCCTCCTCCACGCCACCCACACCCAGGCCGAGGCGTACAGCGCCTGGCTGGCCGAGCACTACGCTCCCGCCACCCACAAAAACCGCCTCACCCAGGTCCGCACCCTCTACGACCTCCTCCAGGCAGAGAGCCTCACGAAGGACAATCCCTTCCGGGACATCAAAGGCCCCCTGAACCGCCCGCACGACCACCGACCCATCTACAGCCCCAGTGACATCGACCGGCTCCTGCAGGAAGCCAATCTCGAAGAACGCGCATTGGTGCTTCTGGGCGCGCACGGCGGCCTCACCGGCCCTGAAGTCCAGAACCTCACCTTCGAGTCCATCGACTTCGCCCAGGGGCAGCTCAAGCTCACTGGACGCACCGTCCAGGCCACCGAGGCCCTCATGGGCGCCCTGGAACGCTGGGGCCACCAACAGGGCCACACCGCCCTGTTCAGCGCCACGGGCCCCCTCTTCGACCTCCCCACCACCTTCCACCTGCGAAGGCGCCTGCACTTCCTCTGCAGGCGCGCCGGCGTCACCTACCGCGCCTGGCACGCCCTTCGCCACGCCGCCGGATTACAGCTCCTCCAGCAGGGCCTCACCCCCAAGAACCGCCAGACCGTCCAGGACCACCTCGGTCTCCACTCCGAAGAATCATTACGGCCGCTCGTCAAACTGAAAAAGGCCACTCGGTCCTGACCAGCTTCGTCGCAGGGGATTGACCTTTGCGCACATTAAGCACATACGGGGGCCTATTTCAAAATTTTATTTGGGATCTCATAATCCCCTTCGTCTCTAGCATAGCTATACGTTCTGATTACGGGTTCACAATCTTTCCATCCAATACTCAAAAGTATACTGCGATTGTCAAACATTGCCATCTTGTGTCCATTAACCAGAACATCCAGATCTTTCTGAACGCTTAATCCTTCCTCTTCCGTATTCACAAACCAACTACCGAACCAATCCACTTCTCCACCATAAATATGATGAACTGCTTCACCTAGGCCTAGGGCAAACCTTGGATCTATCTCAAGTTCAGCACTCCGTCCATCTTCATACCAGTAAGGCATCCCAACCGAACTCGCCATCACTATTTTCAAGCAGTCACCCTCGTGGTAGCCGAAGAGCAGACCGCTCAATTTACCTGACAATGACGCTGCTTGCCTCAATAAAAATACGCCTACATTACGGCTAATTTCTACGGAATTTGTTACGCCATCATTATAGCTGGAATGATTCTTGAATCTCGAAGAACTCCATCCGTATCTCTCAGCTATCCTCATCACTCCTCCACTCAAGAGAACCCCCTTTAAGCTGTCGTAGTCGATACTTTTTTATATGAAGCTTTAAGGCTAGACGTTCTCAACAGGCCGCTTGTTACAGGGATTCCCATCTCCGGAGCTCCATATAGGAACCCTGCTCACGAGTAGGACCGGTCGGTCTGACGAGGCACGACCGGCAGTTCGTTGGAGCTTGGGCGCTCCTGAGCGGCAGATCACTTTACCACAGCTTGATGCATATATGCCGTGGAATGTCAGCCAGGACCCTGGAAGCGTGGAGCAATGCCTTCCGACGGCGAACGTGCCCCTGGTCCTCCCCTACAGCGGACCCCTCTCTCAACAGCTTTCGGGTCACACATTCGGCAGATCCGCCTGGAGCTGGGATACTCACAGGAGGAACTGGCCGCCAGAGCGCAACTCGACCGCACCTTCGTTGGACGTGTCGAAAGAGGCGAGTTTCGAATCAGTCTCGAAAACGCTGCTGCGTTAGCCAGAGCCTGCGATGTCAGCCTCTGGAAAATTCTCCAACGCGCAGAAGAGACAGGAGAGCTTCCCACCAAAGACCCCTCGTAGAGTCATTGACGGGACAATGACTCTACGGGCGCCGCGCCCCACCGGCAGCCCACTCAGGGCAGGCGGCGCTCGAGGCTGTCCAGCACAGCGTTCACGGCCCCCTGCCACACCGTGGACGCCATGAACGGCCGGAAGCCCAGCGCCGAGTTGATCTTCAGCATCGGGCCGTTGCTGTCCGCGTTCTGCGTTCGGATCTCGGTGGCGTGCGGATTCAGCCGCTGCATCTCGCAGATGTTCGCTGCCTTCAACCATCCGCCCAGCCCGTGCCCCCGGTGTTCCGGCCGCACCCCGGTATTCCCCTGCGCCACAATGCCCGGCTGCGCTGGCCGCCACGACAGGTCCGTCAGGCCCGCCAGCGTTCCGTCCGGCGCGCGAATGACCGCCGTCAGGGTCTGGCGACCCCCAGCGCGCGCCAGACGCTCCATGGAGCGCACCTCCTCGGGGGTGGTGCGCTGGTCCTCCACATCCAGCCCGTCACGGGGCGCGCTGTTCATCACGTTCAGCAGCTGCGCATACGCGTCCAGATCCGCGTCCGGCACACCGTCCGCCCAGACCTCCAGCGTGTACCCGTCGTCCGGTCGGGTCGTCCACGCTTCCAGCAACCCGTCGGGGATGTCCGCGAGCAGCAGGCGGTTGACATGATTGCTCAGACCCGGCTGGAACCCATACCGGCGCGCGAACACCTCGCCGGCCGGAACGCGGTCCGTCGTCTGCGCGATCAGCAGCGTCCGCCCCGAAGCAGGCCACGAGCGCAACTCCACGAAAGCGCAACCCCAGGCCAGGAAAGACCCGGCGGGAACCGGCCGACAGCTGACGTGAGCAGCCCGCCCTCGGCTACGCCCAACCAGGGTCGCGGCCGGAAGTGGAAACACCGACCCCGCGTGGAATGGGTCATGCTGCCTTGAACGGCGACCCGAGCCTCAGCAGATCAGTCACTGTGCAGGTACGCTCCGTCAACCCCCGTCATGCTTGGTCTTCGGTCCACCCACCGGTCATTGAAACGTTGGGCGTCCTAACGACGAGGAGCCGCCGAGCCCGATGTCATCGACCTCTGCAAGCACCTGCGGCGTCCTGGGTCAGTTCACTGGAGTCCCGGGCAGGTTTTCGAAGTCGCTGGTGGGCACGTCGGAGTCTGTGACAGGTACGCCCGGCAGATCGGCGGGGTCCGACGTCACGGGTGCGGCCTCGACCGGCGTGGCGGTGACTGCTGCAGGGGTCACTGGCGTAACAGTGACCGGCGCTTCCGGCTGGGCAGGAGCCGGAGTGGGAGTCGTTGCGGCCGGACGGGCCGGGGCCGCCGCAGGACGCGGGGTCACCGGCGCTGCGCGGGGCGGGCTGGGCTGGGCGGCCGCTGTCGCCGGACGCGCCGGGGCCATGGCGGCGGGTACAGGTGTGGAGGGAGTGGCCGGAATCTGCGCTGGTGCGGAAGCGGCTGGAGTGGCAGGAGGCGCGGCGGGGGTGGGCGCCTCCACGGGGGCCGGCGTGGACGTGGGGGCCGCCTCCGGCGTCACGGCTGGGGCCGTGGTCGTGGGGGCCGGCTGGGCTGGCGGTTCCAGCGGAGCCGTCTCGGTGGGTGGTGTGGGGTCCGTGCTCACGGCCGCCCCGTTCGCGTCGGGTGCAGGCGTGACCGCCGGGGTGGTGACGGCCGGCGTGACGGACTCTCCTGACGCGGCGACCGGGGCGGGCCGCAGGAGGGTGCCCGCGACCAGGCCAGCGCCGACCAGTGCGGCGGCCCCCGCCACCCACAGCCAGGGCCGCGTCCGGGGCGGCGTGGCCGGGGTGCCGACCTCTGCGGGCGCGGGAGTGGTGCCTGCCGCGGCGGGGGGCGTGACGGGCGCCGGGTGGGGCGCCGCTCTCACCTCATGCCGGACGACCGGAACCGCTTCTGCCGGGAAGGGCGCGTCAACGTCCGGCAGTGGGGTGAGCAGGCGGGGCGTGACGCGGGTGACCCTCACCGGGAGCGTCCCATCACGCGGGGCGGGCAGGGAGTGGCGGGCGGTGGCCACGCGGGTGAGCGTGCCGATCCCGAGGTTCACGGCCTGCTGCTGCTCGTGGTTGTTCGCGGCCGCGATGGTCCGCAGGGCGTCCATGACCTCGTTCCGCTGCGCCTGCAGGACGTTCAGTTCGCTCGCGCGGGCCACCAGGACCGGCAGGGGCAGCGGGCCGGCCGCCGGGCCCTGCGCGGCCCGCACCTCCTGCTCGCGGGCCGTCAACTGCGCCAGCGCCGACCGCAGCTGCGCCTGCAGGTCGTCGATGACCAGGCCCATCTGCAACTGGGTGTCGTTCCACGCCGCCTGGTTCTGCCGGATGTGCCGCTCCCACTGGGCCTGCAGGTCCCGTTCCACCTGCTCCCGGATGTCGGCTTCCGTCGCCTGACCGTACCGTTCCGACAGGACGACGTCCTCCACGTTCTGGAACGGCTGCCGCGCCGTGAGCAGGACCGGTTCGGGCGACAGGTACCGGTCGGGCGTCACGACGCCGACCTGCACGTCGCTGTTCATGGGAACGGCGAACTCGTAGTACCCGCCGGGGTTCGTGGTGACCTGCAGGCGCTCACCGCCCGTTTCCACCCACACGGTCAGGTCCACCAGCGGCGCGCGTTCCAGGGCGTTCACGACGCGGCCCTGCACGAACGCGAGGTTCATGGGTTGCAGGCCGAGCCGTTCAGGCAGGTCCGCGAATGGCGCTCCGTCCCAGCCACCACCGTGGTTCCTGAATGCCGAACGCAGCGCCTGGGTGAACGCGGTGGATGTGTTCCCCAGTGCGAGAAGCACGTGATCGCTGCGGACGATGGCGGAACCGGCGTCCGCGTTCGGCAGGAACACGGACGGCGTGACCCGCACGCGCGTGCCGTACTCGCGGTCCAGCCACGCCTGGAAGTCGGCGGCGGTGTGTTCCGCCTGCTGGTACGGATTTTCCGACTCGCCCCGCTTGGTGTTGCTGATGATCTTCCCGGACCGACGCAGCCGCCAGGGGCCGTCCACCGTACCGTCGATCAGGCCGCCGTGCCGTTTCACTTCGATCAGGTCGACGCCGCCGGCACTCACGAGCGCGCAGTCGATCTGCCGCCGGTTGGGGCCGGGACTCGTGAATTCCAGCAGCGCGAACGCCCCGGGGCAACGCGCCAGAAAACGTTCCACGTGCTGCAGGGCCTGTTCGGGAATGTCCTGCTTGAGGTGGCCCTGTCCGACGAAGATCCGTGAACGGATCTCCGCGCCGCTCACCGCTCCACCCGACTGGTCACGAAGCTGGGCTTCCCGTCGAAGGAGCTCCAGGTGCCGTACAGCGTCACGGCGCCGCTGCGCAGCAGGTCGAGCGTGCCTGTGGACCACGTGCCGGCGTACACGACGCCCTGGTAGGTCTTCCCGTTCACGCTGAACGTGTACGTGACATGCACCTTCTGCGCGGCGCTCGTGAACTTCCGGACACTGGCGGGATTCACGGTGACCTGATCGATACGGACGACCTTCGCGGTGGCGGCGCCGCCCGCCTGCGGGGCCAGCGGGGACGCCGAAGCTTTCTTGACGCTCAGGGACGGCCGGTTCGCGAAGGTCCCCCACACGCCCACGACGCTGGCCGTGCCGGCCTCCAGGACGCGGCGGTCCGCGGCCGTCCAGTCCCCGGCGTACATGATGGCGTCGAAGGTGCCCTCGGGCGTCCCGACCGAGAACTTGAGGTGGGTGCGCCCGGCGGCGCTGGTGTACGTCTGCACGCCGCTCACGCGGACGCCGTTGATGAGGACCAGTTTCGCGGCTTCACCGGCCCGCAGCGACAGCGTCAGACCGAGTGCCTGGGGAGAGGTGGGCTGGCCGGGGAGGGCCGCCGCGAAACCGAGAAGGAGAAGGCCGGTACAGAACCACTGACGCAATGAGTTCTTCATGAAAATCTCGCGGACTATAGGGCACGTTCCGCGCCCCCGATGCGCAAAACCAGCAAACGCCTCCCAGCCCCCCCAGAGGGGGCCTGACTGGACAGCACCACCTGAATCCCCAGGACACGGTGCGGAGCAATTTCGGGGAGACGCGGCGTGAGGCCGGGCATATCTGCGTGGCGGACGAGCCGGGATTGCATAGCATCAGGCCATGAAGCTGAACGCCTGCGTCATGACGATGCTGCTGGCCGGGGCCGGTCTGGCCTCCGCCCAGTCCCGTGTCCTGTACGATCCCCGCCTGCCCACGCCCGAGCCGCGCATCAGCGAAACGGAACGCGGAAGGGTCAAATACCTCGCGGACCAGGCCGCGCAACGTGGCCTGTGGGCCAATCTCGACAATGTGCCGGGAGGAACACGGGACCTGCTGGAATGCGGATCCAGAGGCTTCAGGATCATGGGCGTCGCTCCGGGAGCCTTCACGGTCAAAGGCGCCCAGCAGACCGCCTACCTGTACGACTACTGCAATGTCAGTCACGCACAGAACCTCCAGGGTCTCGTGGTCCTGAACAACCTGGAAGTCGCTGCCCATTACACGTTCACCGGCCACTACTACGCGCTCTACGCAGTGAAGGACATCAACCGGAACGGGTTCACTGAATTGGGTCTGGAAGGGTACTACGGCAACACGGGAACGGGGGAGGGCTGGCTGACCGTCGCGGAGCTTCAGCCTGTCCGGCGCAACCTGATGAGGCTGGATGTCTACAGCGATGACTGCCTGGGTGTTCAGACGGGCTGGAAGAGCCAGGTGATCCGCGTGATCCCCGGCACGACACCCCGGTACACCACGCAGTCCATCGCGGGCCAGTGCAGCAGTGAGCGCGTGGCGACGAGCGTGGGCGGCGTCCGGTCCATCAGCGTGCAGGCGACCCCGACCGGCTGGACGCCCGCACCACTCAAATGAAGTCCGGCGTACTGCCCGGACACTGACGGCCCAGCCTGCCCATCAGGTCGACTGGTCTTCGTCCCACCCTGTGCACGCCCAGGCTCAACGGGAACCTGACAGTGAGGCCGCGATGATCAGCGGGGTCAGCGCCGCGCGGCACTCCCGCAGGGCCCGCACCAGTTCCCCGTCCGAGTGGCCCAGGGTGGGCTGCTGCTGGAGCCGCAGCGCCTCCAATTCCCATGCCGACAGTTCCGACAGCCGATCCATCAGTCGGCCCACCGCCTGCCACTCGTCCCGCCAGCGTGGCCAGCCGTCCGTGCCGGAATCGATCTGGCACAGGCCGACGTAGAGTGCTCCTTCCGTCAGCGCCTGCCTGTGAACGCTGGCACCCGGGGCGAGGGCTTTCAGCACTCCCGGTCGGGGCATCAGGGTGAGGGTGGGAGGAGGGCCGCCCACGCGGGGCTGCGCGTCCGCACGTCCGTCGGCGGGCGTCCGGAGTCGCAGCTGCAGTTGACGGTCCGCGGCCGCCCACCTCAGGGCGTGCAGGAAGGTCGGGGTGATCAGGAGCGACGAACTCACCCGGCGGACCACCTGAACCGCACCGGCGCCTGGGGCAGCGCCTGCCCGAGTTGCCCGAAGTCCAGATTGGTGTGCCCGTCGCCGGCCGCCATGGCGATCCGGGCCAGACCCGCCAGCAGGTGCGCGCCGGTCAGCGAACCGGCCTGCGCCTGAAGTCGCTGCACGTCCCGCAGCGCCCCGGAACGGGACGGGTTCGTGAGGCGCCGCTCCCAGGGGCGCGGGGCGTATGGTGGCGGGCACGATGGATGAATGGAAGGAACAGGGACTGCTGCGGCTGATCGCGGCCGGTCAGCCAGGCATGCTCGAACGGATCCGGAGACGGACGGATCTCACGCCGGCCCTCCTCGAGGCGCTGCGCTCGTTTGATCCGGTCGACTCGCTGGATAATCACTGGCAGTACCCGTCCGTGCCGAACTGGGACGACGGTGCGGACCTCCCCAAACGTCAGCAGGCGTGCTTCGAGCAGGTTGTCAGTGAGCTGGCGGAGCAGCGACGTGAGGGGCGACCGGAGGGATCGTTCAGGCCAGTGCTGAGCACGGAGATCGTGGACTTTGCGGGCCTCGTTCTTCTGGCCGAGCGGGGTTCTTCTGATGACATCCAGTGGCTGCTGAATCAGCGGCTGGTGTGTCCGTCGCAGGAATTCCCGCGTGGCTGGCCGTTGCCGTGGACACTGGAACCGGTGGGGCTGGAGTCATTACGCGGCCGCCTGAAGCGGGTGCCGGTCGAGTACCGGCAGGTGGCCCTGTTCGATCTGCTGGCGCAGGCACTGGAAGCCAACCCGGCGCTGGACGAGATTCCCGCCGCCGAGTTGTGGCAGTTGACGCACTGGTGGGCCGCGCTGCCGGGTGTGACCGAGCGGCAGTGGGCAGCCCTGATGGTCCGTCCGACCCTGCGGGAGGCCGCGGCGCAGGTGCGGGAGGTGAAGATCAACGGGGAGTTGCATCACCGCCTGTACCGGTGGGCGACCAGTCGGGACGACCGGACGCTCATGCGGAGTCTGCTGCGGGGGCGGGAGGCGCTGAGTGACGAGGCGTACCTGGACCTCGCGGGGCGGGTGTCGGTGGAGGACCGGGCGGCGGCCATCCTGGCGGGCGGGATGACGCCCCGTGTGATCGACGAGCTGCTGGAGGACCCGGAATTGACGCGCGAGCTGCTGGATCCGAGGGGGGAAGGGGCTGTGCTGAACATCCCGGTCGTGCATGGGTTCTCGGAGCGGTTCGCGGACCGGATCCAGGAACGGTTCGGGTTGATGTTGGACCGGGCCATCATCTGATGCGGGTGGATGGCCCGATCGTTGCCTGGCGGTGCCGTCCTCTCGCGCAGGTTGTTGTTCAGGCTGCCTCGCCGATTTACTTTTGCCACCTTCACGGAGGAATCCGGGTGCCTGCTCGAGAGCCAGAAGGACGTTCGCGGGAGGTCGACCGAGCGCAGCAGAGCGGCTCCAGAGGTGCCTTTTTCTGATGCCGTCATGCGAAGAACGGCTCTCTCCTGCTGACGCGTCAATCTCGCGCCGGAGGACACAGGGACCTCCTCAGCGTGCTGTCCACAGGGTCATCGTGGTGTGCGCCCTCTCCCGGCGTGCGCTAGCGTGCGGCATGCCCACCGACAACACTCCTGACGACCTGATGCCGCACCCGTCGTTCGTCACCGTGGACGGCCTCGAAGGCCACCTCGCCCGCGTGGAACTCCCGGACGGCATCACCGAGGACTGGCCCCTGGCCAGTCTTCCCCCCGGCGTCAAGGAAGGCGACGTGATCCGCCTGACCGTCCACGGCGGCGACCTCGAAGCGGAGATCGACCACGCCCAGACCCGCGAGCGCCTCACGGCCGCGCAAGCGGGCACGGACGCCCTGAATGCCGGGGCCCCGACCGGCGACGTGGAGCTGTGAAGCGCGCGCTGTGCCTGCTGGCCCTCAGCCTGGGACTGGCGCACGCGCAGCGCGCGCCCGCCGGGGTCCTCACCATCCGCTTCCTGGACGTCGGGCAGGGCGACGCCATCCTCATCACCAGCCCCGAGGGCAAGAGCGTCCTGTACGACGGGGGCCGCAGTGAGAGCCGCATGCGGGAACTCATCCGCCAGTACGACGTGCCCTCCCTAGACCTGATCGCCGCCAGTCACGGGGACGCCGACCACATCACCGGGCTGATCCCGGCCGCCGCGCTGTTCAAACCGCGCTTCTTCCTGAACAACGGCGTGGCGGCCACCACGCAGACCTGGGCGAAACTCACCAACATCCTGAAGCTCGCGGGCACCCAGGGTCTCCCCGCCCGGAACCAGGTCCTGAACCTGGGCAGCGTGCGGCTCACGGTGCTGCCCCCTCCGGCTGGCATGCCAGCCGGTGACCAGAACCTCAACAGCGTCGGCCTGATCGTGCAGTACGGGTCGTTCCGTGCGCTGCTGACCGGGGACAGTGAAACCGAGCAGACCCGCGCGTGGTTGCGGACCCTGCCTGCCGGAACACTGGGGCCGGTGGACGTGTACAAGAGCATCCACCACGGCGCGGCGAACGGGGACAGCGCCGCGTGGCTGGCGGCCGTGCAGCCCCGGAACGTGGTGGTAAGCGTGGGCCCCAACAACTACGGGCACCCGACGGGCACGGCCCTGAATCTGTACCGCAAGGTCGGGGCCAACGTGTTCCGCACGGACCAGCAGGGCACGGTCACGGTGACCGTGCAACCGGGCGGTGCGTACCGCATCACCACCGAGAAAGGAGCGGCCACGCCCGCTCCAGCCAGACCAACTCCTGCCCCCGTCGTCCCGGCCGCACCAGCGACCGTCACCTACTCGAACTGCGCGGCCGTCCGGGCCGCCGGGAAGTCACCGCTGCTGCGCGGTCAACCCGGGTACAGCAGCAAGCTCGACCGGGACGGGGACGGCCGCGCGTGCGAGTGAACCTCCTCGCGCTGACGCTGCTGACTGCGGCGTCCACGGCACTGGCCGCCCCGCTGCCCCGACTCCCAGCGAGTGCCGCTACGCCCGACGCCCTGATCCCAAACGGCTGGAAGGTCCAGCAACGCCTCCGGGCCGACTTCAACGCGGACGGCCTGACGGACACGCTCCTCGTCGCGCAGAGCACCGACCCCCGCAACGTCCACCCGCCCCGGGAAGACGGGTACGCCTGGAACGGGAACCCCCGACTGCTCGTCGGCGCGTTCGCCCGCCGCGACGGGCGGGTGCAGCTGGCCTTCCAGAGTGCCGTGATCACCCGCCGCACCTCTCCCACCATGGAGGACCCGTTCGGCTCCCTGGAGCTGTTCGGTCGGGGCTTCCGGCTGAGGCTGCAGGAGTTCTATTCGATGGGTTCCTGGACGGCCGGTTCGGTGACGTTCAACGTCCGCTGGCAGGACGGCTGCTTCCGAGTGATCGGGTATGACCGGTCCATGGTGCACCGCGCGACCCTGGACAGCGAGACGGTCAGCGTCAACTTCCTGACGGGCCGGATGCAGGTCGTCCTGGACAACGCCGGCGCCGAGCCGAATACCAACCGTGTGGAGCGCTGGTCGGCGTACCCCGGGCAGCGGCGGGTGTGTGTGCAGGACGTGACGAGCGGCCTGGAGTTCCGGCGCGACCTCCCCTGAAGTCCGGGTCACCCGGCGCGATGAACCGCTGGACTGCTCATGCCCAGGGAGGGGATGAATCCCCTCCCACTTCCCCTGCCCCTGTGATCTCGACCCACCAACCTGGTTCCGGCCGGTCCCACTGCTCGAGCTGCACCCGGTAGGCCTGCACATCCATCCCCGGAGCTGGCGGTCCGAGCGTCACGTCCTGCGTGGGTCCCAGCGGCGCCCAGTCACCCTCTTCCCACCGCCACACCGTACCCGGCCACCGCACGCGGTAATGACCCGGCCAGTCCGGTCGTTCCTTAAGTGCCTCCGGCTGCAGGCGCCACAGTCCCAGGCGCCAGGGGTACCGGGCGGAGTAATCGTCCATGAGCCGCTGACGCTCCTGGCGTTCGAGGCGCTCGCGTTCCCGCCGGGCCGCTTTCTGCCGCCGGTACGCGGCCGGGTCGGCGGGCGCGAGGGTCCCGCGGTCACGGGGCAACCCCCGCCTCCTGCGAACGCCGCGCGGCAGACGAACGGCAGGCGGCTCGTCCGGTTTGAGGCGCCCGCGTTCCCGCCAGACCATCCAGATGATCCGGATCAGCACGGACCCCAGCGCGGTCACCAGGATCCAGAGCTCTCCCTGGAGGAGTCCGGCGCGGTGGAGGCCGATGATCGCGGCGAAACATCCTGCAACGATCAGCAGTAACGCGGCCGGGGGCCTGACGGGCACCTTCTTCCCGGCAGGCAGGTCGGTGGTGGCGCGGGGGCCCATGCCCTGACTGTAGAGCTCAGTCTGCCTGGAGGTGAGCGACGATGACGCAGGAGTGACCGTGGACTCATGGGGCGTCCTGCTGGTCATCGTGTTCTGCTCTGCGGTGAGCGAATCTTGAAAACTTGCCGGTGTGCAGAGTTCGAAGGTACCGTCACGGACCTGGATACTTTTCCTTGTGTACTGCGAAAAGCGCGGCGCCAACGAGACCGGCGTCTGGCCCGTGATGGGCCCGTTGGATGTCTGGAGTTCCCGAATTGCCGAAAGCAGCTGAGAGGAATGCCTGGGTGTACTTGCGTAGACCCACACTTCCCCCAAGGCAAATGGTATCCAGGCCTATCAGGCAATGGGCATCCCACAACCGGTCAGCCAGAGCTGACAGCGGGGCATGCAGGAGAGCCTGAGCCCGCGGATCGTTCCTTTCTGCCTCATCGAACAGAGCCTCTACTCCTGAGAAACCGGCAGAGTGCGCCACACCGTTGAGGGCACTGCCAGACGCACTGAGTTCCAGAGCCGCGCCATTTATTCCTCGAGTGAATCCCAGTCCAATGTCCCGCCCACCCGGCGGGTCATGCAACTGGCCTCTCAGAACCAGGCCGCTACCGATACCAGTTGAGACCGTCACAAACATGAAGTTGCGATCAACCAACGCTCCTCGGGCTTGCCATTCTCCCAGGGTGGCAGCTCGGGCGTCGTTGAGAACATGAACGGGGATGCCGAGTGCCCGTTCCAGACTCTGAGCAACAGGCACGGCCGTCCATCCCGGCATGGTGGTTTGATTGACGGCCGTCACGCGTCCGGCCTCAACACGTCCAGTACACGCAACACCCAGCGGGACACGAGCCGCCGGCTTTAACTGCTCCACCAGGTCAATCAGCCGGGAAATCACTGCGTCCGGGCCATCTTTCGCACAGGTGGGCATCTGTATGCGCCGCTGCACAGCGCCCTCATGAAGAAGGGCGGCCCGGGTGGTGGTGCCGCCAAGATCCACTGCCAGCCGCAGACCCGATCCTTCAGTCATGGAGGGCCTTGGTGAACCAACTGGTGATGACGTCCGGCCTGGTGATGGCGGACCCAACGACCACGAAGACGGCTCCCTGCCGCCGAGCCTGGGTAGCCTCTGCAGGACTGTGCAGCCGACCCTCAGCAACGAATGGCACTTCTGCTTCTCGCAACTCGTTCATCAGTGTCCAGTCCGGGCCGCCGAGTTGACGACTGTACGGCGTGTATCCACTCAGTGTCGTACTGACGATGTCTGCACCAAGTGCCATTGCCGCCTGGGCTTCCTCCAGTGTGCTGATGTCTGCCATGACCAGAGCGCCAGCCTCATGGACAGCAGCAAAAATGCCCTGAAGCGGTTCTGGGCGCGGCCGGAGCGTTGCGTCCAGTGCGACGATCTCGCAACCCAGTTTGGCGAGATGAACAGCTTCCTCAGCCGTCGGAGTGATGTAGACGCTGGTGTCCTCCCGGTCGGTTTTTGTCAGACCGATAAGGGGCAGATCCGTCACGGCCCGCACTGCCTGCACATCAGCGAAACCTTGAATGCGCAGCCCTGCCGCGCCGCCGTGTTGAGCCGCTAGAGCCAAGCGGCTGATAATGAAAGGCTCGCGCAAGGGACTGCCTGGATGAGCCTGACACGACACCACCAGGCCCCCGCGTAGGCGTTCGAGAAGAGGATGAAGGGATTGATTGCCCATATAACGGCCTCCGAAAGGCAAAGAGGGATGCGACAGGACGGTATGGAGTGGTGCCTGAGGTGGCGCGGGGTCACCACTCCACACCGATTACTCTCCGTCTCCCCTGTGTCACTCCAAATCGTTCAGTCAGGTTCGATCTTTTTCCAGACGACCTCATCGGCTATGGCTTCCGAGCCACCTCCACGCCGTTCCACGGACTTCCTGGCAAAAGAGCAGTCATATGACACGCGGGGCAGGTCCCAGGCTGATCCCTTCGTGGATCGCGCAGCGAAATATGGCGTTCTGTACAGGGTCGTTTCCCAATAGACGCAACAGCACTTCGACGGCGCCGCGCCCCATCTCTACGCGGGGAACACGCAGGCGGGTCCAGTGCGGATCATCCGGTTGGCCAGTGATCGCATCGCCCAGTACGGCACTGGAGAAGTCATCAGGGGAGCGGAATCCTCCCTGCATTGCTGTGGCATCCAGGGCGCGCATCAGGGCGTCGTTCTCTACCAGAAATCCCGTCACGCCCTGGGTAAGCACCTCGCGTAGAAATGCGTCATTCACTTGTTCCGGCAGAAGACGCAAGACCGGCGCCGCGCTTCCAGCTACGGCCCGGAACCCCTGTTCGCGATCAGCAGCCGATTCGGTACGCTCCTGTCGCCCTAAGTACATCAGCTGCCGATGTCCCAGGCTCAAAAAGCGCTGAGTCATTTCCTGGGTCGCTTCCGTGTAATTTGCTGTCACGTGTGGAAGATCTGCGCCTGGCAGTTCGCGTCGACCGACGAACACCAGCGGGTGGCCGCCGCGGAGCGCTTCAACCAGATCCTGGCGTTCCTGCTCGCCAGGGTCACCCAGCAGGAGGGTGCCGTCCGTGAGGGAGAGGCGGGTGCGGCTCGCCTCCGACAATCGACGTCTGCTCCCAGTGCTGCTGGTATGCAGCAGGAGGTCCTGGCCCTGCCGGGACGCCTCTTCTTCAATGCCTTCCAGGAAAGGCGCGTAGAAGTCACGGGTACTTCCCGGGAAGACAGCTTCATAGGTGAATACACCGATCAGCGAACTGCGGCCACCCACCAATCTCCGGGCAGCAGCATTGGGGACGTACCCCAATTCCTTGATGGTCTGCAGGACTCGGGCCCGCGTATCCGGGTTGATTCGCGTGCCTGTGGTGTGGCCGTTCAGGACTTGCGATACGACAGTCTGGGAAACCCCTGCGAGTCGGGCGATTTCTTTCTGTGTGGGACGTTGAGGCATGGGATTTAAAAACCTGGAGACGGTGTCAGGCGATAGGAGTCCGGCCAGGCGAGTGGTAAGCCCAGTTGAACCAGTCGTTCCTGGAAAGCGGGGAGATCCTGTTCACGTACGGCGGAAGGAGGCAGGTCGCGTTCCAGACAGTGGGCGGCGAGTGCGCCCGCCGCTTCCCCGACGTTCCATTCCACTGGATGCAGGCGGTAGCATCCGTTGGTAATGTGCGTGACTCCTAACGTCTTGCCGGCAGCAATCAGGTTGTTGACGCGGACAGGGATCAGGGCGCCCAGAGGAATCTGGAAGGGCCAGCTGGCCACATCCACGTACCCGCGTCCACCTGTGGAGGGATGCAGATCAATGCGGTACTGTCCGACGCCCACACTATCTGCGAAGACTTCTGCTCCTTGCATGGCGCCGCGGGCCTCCACCCCGATCATCGTCTCTGTGACTGTGAACAGTGCCCGGATGCGACGGGCTTCCCTGACGTATGGCCGTAAGGCTAAACCGTGAGTGAGTTCAGTGCCAGTCAGGTCACCCCGGAGCCGTAGGCCTGGGTAACCTTGTCCTCCGTCGTGACGGGGAGCTTCCGTCTGCATCCAGTACAGCAGCGCAAGACTTAAATTTTTTCCGGCTTCCAGGTGACGGGCCTTTTCTACCGCATCGACGCCGACAAGAGGTCCCAGCCAGTAGTCATTCTGCGGCCAGTTCACCAGCGTGACATCTGGCGTCTCCTGTGTGTAATGTCGGTTCGTGACGATACGGCGGTAGTGCCAGAAGTCACCCTTGTGAGCCACCTCACGCGGATCACCGAACAGATCGCGGTAGATCGGTGTCCCGGTAATCGGATGCGGGTAAGTCCAGGACAGTTGCGGAGCGGGCCAGAAGGGAGCCTGATAATCCCGCCAGAAATCGTAATGTTCTGGCCGGTCAATCGTGTGGTCTTCTCCCTCCTGGTGATCCATCGCAAAACACCACGTAAAGGCCTGCTGGTTGAGGGGTTGCGCAGACTCTAGGGCGTGGGGCTCCCCGGTCTCCCCTTGGCTTTCGGCACCAATGACGCTTTCTGCTCCGCTGAGCTCAGTCAGCTCTCCCAGTTCAGTGGCGTCCAGAACGTACTGGGCCTGCACGATATGCTGGACGCCCGAGATGTGCTGGAAAGTGACAGCGCGGATCACGTCTCCATCCAGTTCTACCTGAACGGGGGCCGTGTCCGTCCAAAGACGCAGCTGGCGCGACGTCCGGTAGGGGGCGAGCATACTTTCCAGAACCTGGAGGGCCACACGAGGTTCGTGGCACAGCCGGCCGACGTTTCCTGCACCAGGATTGAGATAGGGATCGGCTGCCGCCTGTGGGGTGGCGTACACGTGCTCCCGGTAATGCTGCCGAATCCGGCGGCGAAACTCGGCGTAGGTGGCGGTGGCGCCATAGTCCTCGATCCAGATTGCTTCATCTGGTGGAACGGCCTGGCTGGTGAGCTGCCCTCCAATCCAGGGAGATTCCTCCGTGAGAATGACACGGTGCCCCAGGCGCAGGGCCGCAAGAGCAGCGGCCACACCGCCGACGCCTCCACCGACGATCAGGATGGGCGTGAAGTGCTCGGTCATCCTTTTGTCCCGCTCGCCGCGAGGCTTTCAATGAAGGTACGCTGGGCCATCAGGAAGGCCAGCAGGACGGGCAGTGCCACCAGGACACTGGCGGCCAGTGTGAGATTCCAGTACGTGCCGCCCAGTGGGTCGGTGAATCGTTGCAGGGCCAGGGGCAGGGTCATGCGCGCCTCGTCGTTCAGGTAGATCAGGGGATTGAAGTAATCGTTCCAGGAATTCAGCACTGCGAAAATAGTGACCGTCGCCAGGGCTGGCCGGGACAGAGGCAGTGTGATGTACCAGAAGACGCCCAGCGTTCCTAGCCCATCAATGCGTCCAGCCTCATCGAGTTCGCGTGGCAGCGTAATGAAGTGCTGGCGCATCAGGAAGACGCAGAGGGCACCAGTGGCACTGAAGACCTGCAGCAGAATGATAGGGACAAGGGAGTTGGAGAGTTGAAGTGCCCGGAACGCAATGAACTGTGGGATCGCGGTGAGTTCAGCCGGAATCATCATTGCGGCGAGCGTGAACACGAAGGCAAGATTCCGCCCTGGAAAGCGCAGGCGCGCGAACGCGTACCCGGCCGTCGCAGACAGGATGAGGGTAACCGGGACGGTAATAGCGACCGTCAGTAGGCTGTTGAGATACTGACGTGCAAATGGGTAGTCTCCGAAGACGCGAGCGAAGTTGGTCAAACCTGCATCGAGATTCAGACCGAATGGATTACCGAAGATCCCCTGGGCTGACTTCACGCTGGAGAGGAACATCCACAGGATCGGGGCGACAAATGGAAGACAGACGATGACCAGTAATACGTAAAGCAGAACTGACCAGGGGGTACGCGAGGGGGGAAGGTTACTCCTCATAGAACACCAGTGCCCGGCGCATCCGCCACTGCAACAGCGTCAGCAGCAGTACGACGACGAAGAGAATGGCTGCCAGGGCGGAAGCGTAGCCGAACTCGAAAAAAGTGAAGCCCTGCTTGAACATGTACACGATCAGGGTGGTGGTCGCACTGGCGGGACCTCCCCCAGTGAGAACCCAGATAGGCGTGAAGACTTTCAAAGCACCGATCACGGTCACCAGAAAGACCAGAAAGAGAGTGGGGGAGATCATTGGAAGGGTGATGTAGCGGTAGACCTGCCAGGGGCTGGCCCCATCCAGGTGAGCGGCCTCCCGCTGCTCGGGGGGCACTCCCTGTAAGGCGCTCAAGAAGATCACCGTGTTCAGTCCCACTGCCTTGAGCACTTCAATCACAATGACCGTACCCAGCGCCGTTTGGGGTGCGAGGAGCAGGTTGGCATTCTCGAAACCCATTCCCTGGAGCGTACCGTTGATCGGTCCCTGCGGTTGGAGCAGGAACTTCCAGATCAGAGACCAGGCGACAATGGGCATCACCACCGGGGAGAACACCATGGATCGGAAGGCAGCGATGCCTGGCAGGCGAACATTCAGCAGGCTGGCCAGGGCGAGCGCCACCCCGATGTTCAGCAGCACGATTCCCACGGTGAAGAAGGCGGTCACGGTGAGGCTCCCCCGGAACTCCAGATCATCCGCGAGACGCATGTAATTGCTCAGCCCGCTCATCCGGGGTGGGTCCAGCAGTGACCAGCTGGTCAGGGACATCCACAGGACTGCGACCAGAGGAGCGATGATGAACGCGAGCATGCCCAGCACGTAGGGCAGGGAGAGCAGCAGGCCCGCCCGAGCCTCACGGCGGGCGAGCGTCACAGCCGGTCAACCGTGCGGCAGGTGGTGTCCAGGATCGACCGGAGGTCCGCGCCGGGCTGAAACACCCGGTCCAGACTGCTGGTAATCACATCATTGGCTTTCAGCCAGTCGGTGGTTGTCTGAAGCACTCGTGCCGAGGCAATCTGACTGGTCAGTGCGGTTTTCAGCATCGAAGCTGGTATCGCGGGGTTGCTGCCCAGATAAGCGCTGCTCTTCAGGATGCTCTGCCGGGGCGGGGGGAAGAACTTCGCTGTGCGGTTCATGTTTTCCCGTGATGCAAGAAACTGCAGGAAGGCAAGCGCTTCGGCCTGGTTACGACCTTTGCTGAACGCGACATACCCAGCCTGACCCAACTGGCTTATGCGTCCCGTTGGACCCTTGGGAAGGGGGGCGACACCCCATTTGAACTTGGCGTCTTTCAGCTGCCCAGCGTAACTGACGTTGTCGTAGTACATACCCAGCTTCCCGCCCTCGAAGCTCGTCTGATCTCCGGGACGCGGCATGCTGCCGTCCTTGAACATCATCTCCTGCATCAGGTTGAAAGCGCGCAGGCTACCGGCGGAGTTCAGATTGCACTTCTGATTGCTGTCGTACACGCCACCACCGTGCGACCACAGTACGGCCAGCAGTCCGCCTGCCCAGGCCTTGGGATCGACTCGCATGACCCGTGCGCCGGAACTGCCCGTTTTGGTTTTGATGGCCAGTGCCGACTTCTGGAAGGCGGCATAGTCCCACTGCCCCCGGGCGTACTGGGCCAGAGGGTCCGTGATCTTGGCCTGTGCAAAGAGGTCCTTATTATAAAACAGCACAAGTGGCGAGTTGGAGAAGGGGAGGCCGTAGAGATTGCCATTACGCTTCCAGAGACTCAGCGAAGACGTCGTGAAGTCCGAAAGCCCGAAAGCAGCCACCTTGCCCAGTGAAGCCACATTGACAAGGTTGCCAGACGCGATAAATGTCGGTACGTCGCGTTCAGAGAGCCATCCGACATCGGGGGCGTCACCAGAAGCAATTTGCACAGCCAGCTTACGGCTGTAATCCGCAAACGGCGTGACTTCTATCCGGACATCCACATTGGTTTTGGCTGTGTATTCCCGCGCAAGCTGCTGCAGGAGGGCCAGGCCATCGCCGCCGGCCCAGGTGCTGAAGCGCAGTTCAGTCGCCTGCGCGGAAGATGCCACGGCGAGCATCGAAGCGAGAAAAGTGTACAGGGCGGGACGGCGCATCATGAACCTCCTGAAGTAATACGTATTGGCTTGCTCCGAAGCGTATGGGTACAGATCGGCCTTGTCAAGCGGTCAGCCCTGCGGACAGACTTCGGTCTCAGCTCGGGGTGGGCACGGGAACCCCAAAACGCCATTTCCCAAATGCCCCTCTGACCTCAGTGCCCGATACTTTCCCGTGGGGCTTGAAGAATTTCAGTTGACACGCGAGAACATGGCGCGTCCCCCTCCTCCGCCAAGCTAACCCGCTGCTTCACCGCGCATTTTCCGGAGTTCCGCCATGGTCAGGTCGAGGTGCTCTCCTTCATGGTCCTCGCCCTCCTTGGCGGCAAGGACATCCGGCAGGCAATATTGACCAGCAGTTCGCTCGGTCCTCGGTGATCATGGCTCCTCAGACACTTCCAAGGCGGGGTGCCTCAAACCTCGCTCGAGAAGCGCGTCAGCCGCACATCAAGTAGAAGTTCGCCTAATACGGACTCCGATTGAACGGCTCTGCAAGCCGTTCAATCGGAGCGGAGCGAGAAGGAGAGAAACGCCCCTCCGGACGTGGAGCTGGCAACCCGGGGATGTTCCGGGTTGTCAGCGAAACAGACGGCAGTCCGTATAATCATCCGCGCGAGGGTTACTCTGCGCCCTGAGCGACGACTTCAGCACTGCGCTGGGCGAGCCACTTTTTGCGATCCACACTGGCCTTTGGCCTGCTCCTCAAGAAGGACAAACTTGCACGCGCCCGGGCCGAATCTCAACTTCGTCCCGTTCACGCTTTGGGGTCAGGCCATTCCTGCCTGTAGAGAAATGCAACCTCAGCGTCACGACCTCATAGGGCCGCAGATCGAGGATGACCGTTTCACCAGTGAGGGTGAGCGGCCGCGGCGCTTCCTCCAGCAAGTTCACGCATTCGGCTCCCCTCAGTCCCGCGATTTCGAGTCGGGCTTCCCCGCGCGCTCCATGCGGCTCGTAGAGCCGCATGATCAGGGCGCCGTCCTCCTCCGCCTTCTTGAGGGCACCCAGGGCTACCGGCAGGCCCGAACCGCTCACCCAGCCTCCAGTCGGAACTGGGCCAGAAGCGGGAACCGCCACCAGCGGGCTGTTCAGGTCAAAGGCCTCACGCACGGTGCCGGCCTCGTTCCAGCGCCCCACGTGGGGAACAGCGCGTAGCTGAATTCGTGCTCGCCCTCGTCGGCGGTGGGATCGGGGTACATCGGACCGCGCAGCAGGGTCAGCGCCAGGGTCCCCCCCAGCGCCGAGTGCCCGTATTTGCTGTCGTTGAGCAGAGAGACGCCGTAGCCGCTCTCCCCCAGGTCGGCCCAGCGGTGCCCGGCGACCTCGAATCGCGCCGCGTCGCCGGGGGAGTTGCGGTGGGTGGGGCGGGAAACGGCGCCGAAAGCCGTCTCGAACCAGGCTTCGTGGGTGCGTATCTTCAGTTCAAAGACCGCCTTGACCAGTGTGCGGCGCTCGTGCCACTCGGCGCGGGTGTGGATCTCAATCCGGCGCGAGTCGGCACGCAGGCGGTAGGTTTGCGTGAGGCGCGATTCGCGCCAGCGCCGGGTGACCCGTAAGGCAGCGCGTAGAGGTCCGGCCTCGATCAATTCCAGGGTCTCCACCCCGCCGATCTCCTCGCCCTCGCCCTCGATGCTGGGTGCCACGTCCCAGGCGTCGTACTCGCGGGGCAGGTCGAAGTGGGCGATCAGGCGGTTGCCGCGACCCTCCAGGACCTCGCGCCGCTCCTGCTTGTCGTAGATCCGGTGCAGGGTGCCGTCCGTGCCGATCAGCACTTCCAACAGGGTGTTTCCCAGGATCCAGCCGTCTGCCGTCTCGCGCGTCTGCACGCGGGCGGACACAGGGGGGGTGTCGCCCGGTTCGGCGCGCAGTTCCAGCAGACTCAGGGCGGACACGTCGCGCCCCGGGGCGTGGACCAGCAGACCGCCCTCCACCGGCTGGGCGGGCAGCGGCTGGCCGTCCGCATCATGGACGGCACCGGACGCGCCGGGAAGCAGCACACTCAGCGGCCGGTCATGCAACGCGGAGTTGGCGATGGCCCAGCGGCCCACATGGTTCTCCCCCGCCGTCAGTGCCCGCACCGCCGCGTCTCGGAGGCCCGCAGCGCGAGTGACGACCTCCTCCAGTTCGGCTCTGGCGACCACGTTGACCTCGCGGATGCTGGAGCCGGGCAGGATGTCGTGGAACTGGTTGAGCAGGGTGTTTTTCCAGATCGCCTCCAGCTCGGCGGCGGGATAGGCATGCCCCGCCAGGTGGGCCAGGCTGGCGAAGGCCTCGGCTTCCAGAAGGCGGGCCTCCGCTGCGCGGTTCAGCCACTTGAGCCGTGCCTGCGAGGTCAGGACGCCCCGGTGGAACTCCAGATAGAGCTCGCCCACCCAGACCGGCAGGCCTTCGCGGGGCAGGGACGCAAAGAAGTCGTCCACCCGGCTCATTCGCAGCCGCGGAAGCGCCGGGAAGTCGCGCAGCCGGGCATACAGCTCCAGATGCTCGCTCGCCGGGCCACCGCCACCGTCGCCGTGCCCGAACGTGAAGAGGCTCTCGGGCTCACGGATCTCCTCCCCGCCCATCCAGAGCGGGAGGGCCTGACCCTGAAACTGCCGCCAGGTGCCCAGCAGGTCAAGCGGCTCGACCAGACCGTTGTAGGCCCGCCCCGCCGGGTTGTAGAAGGTATGCGCCCGCACCCGGCTGCCGTCGAGGCCTTCCCACTCGAACAGGTCGTATGGAAAGACGGTCGTCTCGTTCCAGTTGAGCTTGGTGGTGAAAAAGCCCCCGATGCCCGCCTGGAGGAGCAGTTGCGGTAGCGCCGAGGTAAAGCCGAAGGTGTCGGGGAGCCAGGCCACCGTGCTGGCATGCCCGAATCTGGCCTTGAAGTAGCGCTGACCGTACAGCAGTTGCCGCGCCAGCGACTCTCCGCCCGTCATCTGACAGTCGGGTTCCACCCACATGCCCCCGACCGGCTCGAAGCGGCCCTCCCGTGCGCGGGCCTGCAGGGCCTGAAGAAGGGCCGGGTCGTCCTCTTCCAGCCAGGCGAAGACCTGCGCGGAGGACTGACCGAACAGCAACTCCGGGTAACGGTCCATCAACTCCAGCAGGGTGTGGAAGGTCCGGCGCAGTTTGCGGCGCGTCTCGGCGACCGGCCACAGCCAGGCAAGGTCGATATGCGCGTGTCCGCTGAGGGCCAGGCGGCCGCTGGGAGGGTAGAGCGCCCGCACCCGGTCGAGATGTCCTGCCAGGGCCACGCGCGCCCGCTCGATGCCCGCGACGATTTCCGGGGGAAGCGGCTGGGGCGCAGGCAAGTCCGGCAGGCGGTCCCACACGTCGCCTGCGTGGCTGCGTCCCGCCGAGCCGTGGGAGATCCGGGCCAGATATCCAGAGGTGCCCGAGGGCCACTCGAGGTCCGCGAGCGCGGCCTCGGCGGCGGCCAGCAGATGCGGGACAACCTCGTGGACGTTTCCGGGCGTCCCCTCGCGCGGGCTGCGTCCCGTCTGGAGGCCGCCCAGTACCCGCGCGGCCTCCAGCACGGCGGTGAGGTCGAGCAGCAGGCCCTGGACCGCCGCCTCGGGCGCGACGAGGTGGGCACGGGTCAGGCGCGGGGCGGGGTTCGGGGTGCCGAACAGTCCCTTGGGCACCGCCTCGATCTCGACCCGGACCTTTTCGCCGCCCATGGCGCACCCGGCCACCCGGAAGGCGCGGTGGTACTCGTTCAGCCCGCCGGTCAGCGTTTGTGTCAGGGCGCTGCTGGTGATCTGCACGAAGCCCTCGCCGCCCACGTCGAGTTCGAGTTCCACCATCCGGCCCGCGAAGCTGGCAGGCACCTGAAATTCGGCTGCGAACCGCACCGGGCCGCCCGCAACCGATTGATCCACCTGCGGCCAGGGGTCACCGAGCCGCAGCAGCGTGGGGGGAGCGCCGGGTGCTGTGAAAGTCCACCCCTCCACAGGCCACTCGCGGGCCATCCGCCAGGCGGCGAAATCGTCGCGGCGCTTCTCGAGGAGTTGCAGGCGCTGGGCGAGGGTCAAGGACATGTGGAACACCTTGGTCTGGTGAGCGGCGCAGTGGGCCGGGCAGAGAGCGAACCGGTGAACAGCTGAGGCATCAGGCTCCTGTGGCAAGTCGCAGTGAGGGCCGCCTCCCGGTCGGAGCGGGGAGGCGGAAGGCAGAACCGGTCTGAGCGTGGGGAAGGGACGGCGCAACAGAGGGACGGCGCACCCCCCGCGTCATCTCATACGGATTCCGTTTGTTTCGCCAACACTCCGGAACTTCACCGGATTGCCGGCTCCACGTCCGGAACCCGCCCCGCTCCCACTCGCTTCGCTCCGATTGAATGGGCTTTGCAGCCCATTCAATCGGAGTCCGTATCAGCGCGGATCCGTACAGGTCAGCCTGACGATCACCGGCTGGGCGCGGTACAGCAGGTCCCCCTTCTGCGCCCCGGGCAGCGCGCTCGGTACTGAGCCGTCGTAAGTCTCTCCCACGGCGTACAGCAGGTTCGTGGCGCGTTCCTCCGTTCCGGCCTGGCTGCCGCACACGGCGTCCAGGCGCGTGGTGTGCTGCTCCCCGACGGCCAGAACGCCGCTCTCGGACTTGACCGTGTGCTCACGTCCCAGCGGCGTGAGCGCGTAATGCACGAAGGACTCGGGTACGCCCTGGTTGGCGAACGCCAGGGTGGAACGGACCGTCTGCCGCACCGGGGCCGTCAGATCGAAGGTGCTGCCTGAAGGCAGGGCGAGCGCGGCGCGCTCCCGCAGCTTGATGCTGGCGCGGATGTTCGGCAGGGCGCTGTCAGGGGTCACCGTGACGATATCGGCGGGCTGGGCGCAGGCACTCCACAACATGCCCGGGGCGAGGGGACGACGCCAGGGCTTCCCGGAGGCCCCTTCCAGCTGACCCACGACCAGTTCACGCCACGACGATCCCCGGAAGGCGTAATTGCCGCTGAGCAGGCGGAAGTCTCCCCGGCCGGGAAAGGCGATGGTGGTCATGACCTTGAACACCTGATCCTCGCCTGCGGTTTTCCAGCCGATCGCCTCCTCATGGAGGATCTCGCGGGTGGCAAAGCCGCTGTCCCCGACCAGTACCACGCCTTTCGGCGTGACGCGGAACTTCAGCCAGGAACCGGAAATCTCCAGACGCAGGGCGCCGTCATGGGGAATGCTCATCCGCATCGAGGCGCTCTGGTTGCCCGACAGGCGATAGACATACTGGAAGCCGTCCTCGCCGTTCTCACGGGCAATATTCTTCTGTTTGCCCTCGACATTGATGACGGGAATCCACGCTCCGTCCTGGACGGCGTAGATTCCGGCGTCGGCGGCGCGACCCTGGCGCGGCTGGCCCCCCAGGTACAGGTAGGGAAACACCGTATTGGTCGCGCGGATGTCCGGCATGAAGGCGGTACCCTCAATGAAGTTCACCGGGCCTGTGCGGGCCGGATCGGTCTGAAAGCGGGAATAGGCTCCGCTCATCTCGTTGCGGCAACGCAGGAAGACGCCATCCGAGGCGTGCCCGGGAGGTGTGGCGGCGCTCTGGGTGCCGAGCGGGCCGAAGACGTCCGGGTCGATTCCGATGGACGGCAGTGGCGCGGCACCCTCACTGAGGTCAAGCGCGTCTTGGCTGGGTTCTTCCGCTCCGGTGGACTGCGTGCCGAGCGTCCCCGCCGGGTGCACGGCAGACTGAGGTGCAGAGGAGAGGTGGCCGCAGGCGGTCAGGAGAAGCGCGGAGGCGGCGAGCAGGCTGAGTCGGTTACGCATGATGACCTTTCCAGGCGCGCCAGGGATGGACGTGCCCCCACCAGGGAGGTGGACTGCTGTGAGGGTGGTGTGCCGAGAGGGCCTTTCGTTGCCGGGTGCCCCGCCAGTCGATGACGCCAGTCACGCAGAGGGTGTCCTGCTGGAGGCCTGATGCCTGCGGGCTTCTGGCGGTCAGTCGGCTTCTGGAGGGTCACGGGTGTGCCCCTGGGTGAAAGCCGTCGGTGGTTGAGGGGAGGCCGGGAAGCGGCCGACGACCCCACCCCCGCCGGGGCATCCAGTCACCTTCACCGGGCCACCTGACCCAGTGGCACGGGTAATTCACCGTCCGCGGTGGTCTCTCCAGCCAGACAGCGCTGCAGGGCGTCCAGGGCCTCCGGGCGAAAGCCGTAGGTGATCAGTGCGGGCGCATTCACGTCCAGCGCCGCGTACGGATTCCACAGCGCCAGGTGAAGGTCAGGCGTCGCCCCGCGCCAGGCGGGGTGCCGGTGGCGGGCCGTGGTGGCCAGGATCACGGTTCGTCCACGGGCCCGCAGGGCCTGCCAGTCGAGGGAGCCGGGTCGGTGACGAGCAGGGTCTCGACCTCGTACAGCCCTCCTAGGCGCCGCGCAAGGTCCTGACCACTGACGCCCGCTTCCATCACGTTCTCGCCGGGCACCTCGGCCACGGCGACCAGAGTGACGCCCGCTCCCCGGGAGGCAGGACCGGATCGCGGTAGCGCGTGAGCCCGCGCGCCCACGCGTCTCCCAGCAGGGAGGCGTCCGCGGTCCGCTGCGGGGGTAGGTACGCCCTGGAGCGGCTGGGGTACTGGCGGGCCAGCGAGTCCAGTCGGGCGAGTTTGTCTGCCACGTCCGGCACCCGTCCGGCGGCGATCGCCTCTTCCACCGCCTGCAGGGTTTCTTCCTGCGCCGAGCGCCGTCCCAGGGCCATCACCATGTCGGCCCCGGCCAGCAGCGCCAGCACGGCCGCCTCGCCGCGCCCGTAGTGGTCGTCGATAGCCTTCATTCCCATCGAGTCGGTGATCACCACGCCGCCGTAGCCCCAGTCGTCCCGTAGCAGCCCGGTCAGCAGCGCGGGGGAGAGCGTCGCAGGCAGGTCCGGATCCAGCGCCGGGTAGACGATATGTGCCGTCATGACGGCGGGCACCTCGGCCTCCCGGAAGGCCCGGCGGAAGGGGACGAACTCGCCCACCTCCAGTTCGGCGCGTCCCTTGGCCACCCGGGGCAGCGCGAGGTGGCTGTCCAGGACGGTGTCCCCGTGGCCCGGGAAATGCTTGACGCAGCCTGCCACGCCCTCCGAGAGCGAACCCTCCAGCCAGGCGAGGGCCAGCTCGGTCACCCGGTCGGGGTCCGACCCGAAGGCGCGGTCCCCAATGACGGGGTTGTGCGGATTCACGTTGAGGTCCAGTACCGGCGCGAAGTTCCAGTTGATTCCCACGGCGGCCAGGGGTCGCGCAACCGCCGCGCCGACCTCGCGGGCCAGGGTGGGGTCGCCGGCCGCCCCCAGGCTCAGGGCGCTGGGGGCGGCCGGCCAGAACGGCGTGCGGAAGACGCCGCCGCCCTCCTGGTCGATGGCGATCAGCGCTCCAGCACCCATCACGTCGCGCAGGTCCGCCACCAGCCGGGCGAGCTGCGGCTCGCTCTCGACGTTCTTGCGAAACAGGCAGACCGCCCGGATCCGGTGGCGGCGCAGATGTTCGCGGGTGTCGGCGTCGAGGTCGGGGCCAGGAATATCGACCATCAGCAGCGGGCCGGCCTGGGGAGCATGTTCGGGCATGGGTCTCCTTTGGAACAAAGTTCCAGTTTGGGCATTGATTGACAGCGGTTTGCTCCAAGAGTAGTCTTATTCCAACTTCACAGTCAATCCTGGAATTTTTCTCCAACCGCGCTGCTCGCTCACCGCGCGGCCATCCAGTTCGCCCGCCTCGCCAAAGGAGTCTCCGTGATTCATCCCCGCCTTGCCCGGAGTGTGCTCGACCGGCTGCACTCGCAACTCATCGTGTCGGTGCAGGCCGATGACGGCAGCCCGCTGCGGGATTCGCGCATCATCGCCGCCCTGGCCTGCGCCGCCGAACTGGGCGGGGCCGCCGGACTGCGCGTCCGCCTCGGCCGAGGACGTGCGGGCCGTGCAGAGCGTGAGTGCCTTGCCCCTGATCGGCCTGACGAAGACGTGGCGCGATGACACCGACGTCTACATCACGCCGACCCCGGCGGAGGCTGAGCAGCTGGCCGGACTCGGCTGCGCGATGGTGGCCTTCGACGCGACCCGGCGCCCCCGGCCACACAGCGTTCCCGAACTGATTGGTGCCATCCAGGCGGCAGGAGCGCTGGCGCTGGCAGACGTGGCCACCCCTGGCGGAAGCGGCCGCGGCCTTGCACGCGGGGGCCGATCTGGTGAGCACGGCCCTGTCGGGCTATACCCCCGACAGCCCGCAGCAGGAGGCTCCCGATTTCGAGCTGATGCAGGGACTGCACGCCGCCGGCATCCCCTTCCCTGGCCGAAGGGCGCCTGAAAACTCCTGCCGACGCCGTGCGCGCCCTGGAACTCGGCGCGCACGCGGTCGTCGTGGGGTCCGCCATCACCCGGCCCGACGACGTCACCCGTTGGTTCACGGCGGCCCTGCGGACGCTGCCGGGCAGGTGGCCACCCGATGATCGAGGACCGGACGCGGATCACCGGGGCGCTCAGCCGCCTGCGGGCGCAGATAGAGTTGCTGACCCCGGCCCAGCAACGCGCAGCGGCCTATACACTCGAACACCCCGGCGAGGTGATCTACCAGACGGTTGACCGAGCTGGCCGAGGCGAGCGGCACCGGAGTGGCGACCGTGATGCGCCTGTGCCGTGACCTGGGCTTCGCCGGCTTTCAGGAATTCAAGCTGGCCCTGGCCGCCGATCTGGCCAGCGTGCAGGGTCCGGTGGACGCCCCCAGCGGCACGCCCGAAAGCCTGATCGCGCACGCCGTCCGCACCTGCTCGCGGGTGCTGGAGGATACCAGCAAGGTGCTCGACCCCCGCGAGCTGGAGCGCGCCCTGAACGCGCTGGCAGGGGCGCCCTGCATTCTGCTCACTGGTCAGGGGCCAGCGGGGTCACGGCCCTGGACTTCGCCTACAAGCTGCTGCGCCTCGGCCTGAACGCGGCGGCCCTGACGGATCCGCACCTGGCGTCCATGCGCGCCGCCGTCCTGCCCACCCGGCTCGGTGGCAGTCGGAATCACCCGCTCGGGCAGCACCGTCGACACCGTGCACGTGCTGCGCCAGGCCCGGGAGCGTGGGGCCTTCGTCGTCGCCATCACCCACCGCGCCCGCAGCCCGGTCACCGAATACGCCGGTTGCACCCTGCACACCGCCTCGCCCGAAGATCCCCTGGGCGGCGGGGCGGTTGCCAGCAAGGTTGGACAGCTGCTGGTGCTCGAGGCCCTCTACACCGGCCTCCATGCCCGGATTCCGGGTGCACAGGAAGCGGTCAGGGCAACCGCTTCTGCCGTTGTGGACAAGAGCTACTAGCGCCCAGAGGAGGACCCGTCATGACCCTGCTCTTTACCTGCTCCGAAAGTGTCCAGCCTCCCCGACACCAACCTGCGGCCTTTCCTCCCGGCACACTCCGCGAAGGCCAGAATGTGACGAACCCATAAATTCAGCCCACCGGGACGCCACGTGCGCCACGCCCGCCTCGTCACGGTTCACCAAAAGCTCTCTCGCCGAAAGGACCCCTCAACCATGCGCAAACAAATTCTGCTGACCGCTGCCCTGCTCGCCTCTCCACCGCCGCTGCCCAGAAGACCCAGGTGGAGTTCTGGACCATCTCGCTGGCGCCCCTCTTCAACGACGAGATGGAGCGCCTCGCCACCCAGTTCGAGCAGCAGAACCCGAACGTGGACGTGAAATGGGTGGACGTACCCGCCAACGCCATCGAGCAAAACTGCTGGCCGCCGTCGCCGCCGGTCGCCCGCCCGCCGTGGTCAACCTCAACGCCGACATGATCGTGAAGCTCCAGCAGCAGGGGGCGCTTGAAACCATGAACGGCGTGGGCCAGACGGTCCTGAACACCTACTTCAAGGGCGCGCTGAACACCTTCACGGTGGACGGCAAGGTCTACGGCCTGCCGTGGTACTGGTCACCCAAGGTCGTGGCCTACAACACCGACCTGTTCCGGAAAGCCGGACTCGACCCCAACAATCCGCCGCGCACCATGCAGACCCTGATCGCCGCCGCCAAGCAGATCAAGGACAAGACCGGCATGTACGGCTTCGTGCCCAACATCAACAACCTCGGCTTCCTGTACATGTTCCAGGAAGCGGGCCTGCCGATCCTCTCCAAAGACGGCAAGAAGGCGGTGTTCAACTCACCCCAGCACGTGCGGATGGTGCAGCAGTACGCGGACCTGTACAAGAAAGGCTACATCCCGGAAGACACCATGCGCCGGGGCTTCACGGCCGCGACCGAGCTCTACGGCGCGGGCAAG
>NZ_MUFV01000006.1:0-20000 GCF_002017875.1 Deinococcus sp. LM3
AATGTGGCCAAATGGTCAATGATCAGGCGCCGATCTTCTGGCGTGAACTGCACCCAGTCCGGGCGGTAGGGCTCGTCTCCTCCAACCCAGGGACTGAGTACATCAAAGTGGGGTTTACGCCAGGAATCCGAAGGATCCAGGCGACTGTCCATGAAAAAGAGCGCCTCTGCCAGATAAAAAGCACTCTTGAGTCCGAGTCCGAATTTCCGACGGTACTCGTCTCCCCCTTTAGTGCTCAGTCCCAGGGTGACGATGGCGCGGGCGTCCTCAGGACGGAACGGTCCGTCGTTGATGGAGAACAGAGCAGGCCCCCGCAGCAGTGGATGTGTGGCGGTGGGAAATCCGTCACTGCAACCGATGACGGCGCGGGTTGCCCTGCTGTCATCGGCGTTTTGAAGCAGTTCCTTGATGATGAGCAGTTCGTCCGTCTGATCATTGAATAAGTTACGTAGAAACTTGAGGACGGTTGCTGGACTCTGCTCGATGCCTGCCAAGTGAACTTCCTCCAGGGCATGGGAGGCCCGCCCTTCCTGGGCAACAGGCGACACCACAAGGTTGCGGTGACTGAAACTGCTCGGCAGTCTATCTGGCCGCCTGCCTGGACGAGAGCAAATTTGCCGCACTGGGAGAGTTGTCTTCGTGAGTCAGACCCTGCGCTTCATACGCGCTGGTGAGTAGCGGAGCCCCGGAAGCGGGTGAACGGCGCCTCTTGTCCGGAAGGCTGTGAAAGACGCGTGTGCAGCCCGGCGTCTCTCCCTGAAGACTTGGAGCCATGTGATGGGACCTACGCTGGGTATGCAAGATTCGCGTGCGTGAGCATGATTCAGTAGGAGCAGGCCCACTCTTATGAGACTCGTCCTCCAAGCGGTGAGGTTCTGGCGCATGGTGTGACCCACTCGTGTAGAATCTGTTTAAGGCGAATTACTGAGGAGGGGTTATGCTTCCGAACGCGCGCTTTCAAGGAACTTCTAGCTGACATCGAACCCAGTGCCACCACGACTGCTCAAGCATCACTGGCTCATCAAAGTGTTCGCGACCATTTGTGTAGTCACAGTGAATTCAAAGAGCGCTGGGAAGGCAGTTTCCTAGCTGGAAGCTACACGCGGGACACCGCTATCAGGCCCAAAAGAACAGCCGATGGGCACGAGCGACCTGACGTGGACATCATCATCGAAACGAATTTCAGTACGACGGATGACCCCACCGATGTCCTCTGGGAAGTCAATGACGCTTTGGAAGACCAATTCACGTTGAACGGGTCAACAAACGCTCTGTCCGCGTGATCACGGCAAACGCTGAATTGATGTCGTGCCTGTCGTGGCCTCCGGCACCGGCTACATGCTCCCGACCGGGACCTCGGGTATTGGAAGTCGACCAATCCACCCGCACACACCACCTGGAGCGCAAACCAGAACGCCCGTTTCGGTGGCGCTTCAAACCGCTCGTCAAACTCCTGAAGTGGTGGCGCCGTGAGAACAAAAACCGGGAAGCGGCCCAAAGGCTTCGTGCTTGAAGTTCTGGTCTCGCTGCACGCCCCCACCGACGAGACCCACTACGGTGAGGCCTTCGCCCAACTGCTGGAAAACATCCACGCCGCGTACGCTGACCTGGCAGCGCTCGATCTGAAACCAACCCTTGCTGACCCCGCGATGCCGGGCAACGATATCCTCTCCAAAGTCTCCATCACGGATTGGAAAAATTTTCTTGATCGCGTACGTGTGCATGCCGGGTACGCCCGGAAGGCACAGAGTCTGAACGCAGATGAGATGGACGAGGCCACCCGCCTCTGGCGGATCCTGTTTGGGAACCGACTCAAAGCCACAGAGAGCGCAGTCAAAGCCTCCCACCTGGGCTCGACGGCGACAGCCACCGCCAGCGCTGGGTACACCTTCCCGGATGTGAACGCGACCCCGACGAAGCCCCGCGGGTTTGCGTGACGCTCTGGTGGCTCAACCAGTGGACACGACTCGGTCAGGAACGAGCGGCCGTTGAGGCCCTCGCCGCAGCAGAACCCTGGTTCACGCTCACCCGCTGGACCGTCCACAAATTTCGCCTCGCGGCCGAAGGAATCATCACAGCGCACGGCGCCGACTACCTCGTGCGACTGGTCTACCCGGATTCCTTTCCCGACGTTCCCGCCTGGGTTGAACCTCAGGAGGACACCGCACAGTGGAGCCACCACCAGTACGGCGCCGGCGGCGCCCTCTGCCTGGAATTACGGCCCGACAACTGGCGAGCGGACGCCACCGGTGCAGAGGTGCTCCAGAGCGCGTTCAATCTGCTCTATAAGGAAAACCCCCAGGGTCACGGCGAGTCTGGCGTGGTCCCCTCGGCGCACAGCGTGGGTAGCGTGCAGGCCTACGCCTGGCGCAAACCACCCGCCCTGATCGGTTGTCCTGCCTGCAACGCCTGTTCGAAGGCCAAGCCACTGAACTCCAAGCCCTGTACTGGCAGGCCCAACCAGGTCTCTGGCCATCCTACTAACGGACCGGCATGACCGTGAATCGGGCAATGCACCAACTACCGATGATCTCGGCAGTTACCGCACCACCCTTCCCGTGCTGATCTCTCAGAGCGAGGCCCCTCACCCCCAGCCGGGCAACCGTGTGGAACTGCTGGCTGGATTCGGCCTGGAGGAGAGCAGCACCCCCCCGTATGTCGTGATCGTGGCCCTTGCACCCGACCGGTCGGCCCTGACCGTCTACGTCTGCCTGACACCGGACACCGTGCAGATCCGGTCTCTGGTTCTCCTGCCTGAAGAAGCAGGCCACCGGTCTGGGCGGGCGGCAACTGCTGCTGAACAGAAAGTGGCCATCATCGGTCTCGGTTCAGTCGGCTCCAGCGTGGCGGAGTTGCTCCTCCGGTCCGGCATTCACCGCCTCGTGCTGATTGACGGTGACGTCATGTTGCCTGGAAACCTGGAACGGCACACCCTGGACTGGCGAGACGTCGGCGCGCACAAGGCGGAGGCCGTCAAACGCCGATTGCTGCACATCGCGCCTCGTGCTGACATCGAGATCATCACGTCCAATCTGAACTGGCAGCAGTCAGCCCGCGTGTATGCCGGTGACATTGACGAGATAGCTGCCTGTACCGTGATCGTCAATGCGACTGGCGACGTGCCGACGGGGCTGCTACTGGGCGCTCTGGCCGAACAGCACCGGAAGGCGTTTGTGTCGGTCGAGGTGTTTGAAGGTGGACTCGGGTGCCTGACCGCCCGGTTCATTCCAGGCCGCGATCCGACATACATGCAGGGAAGAATGGCCTACGAAACGTACTGTGAGGAACGAAGTGTCACGCCCCCCAGTAGTGGCGTCCGCACTTACGAGGCCCTGACCTTTGACGGCGCGCCCATCCAGGCAGATGCCGCCGCAGTCACTGCGGCGGCTGCACAGACAGCCAGAATTGCTCTGGATATTCTTGACGACCGCGTCGAGGCGACTACGTCACCCTGGATGCTCACCGGATACCGTTCGGGCTGGCTGTTTTCCCGTCAGGGCGACAGCATCGCGCTCGATGTGCCACTCCCCACGCAGCCCACACCACCAGCACGCGACCTGAAACTCGCTGAGTGGGCGACCGGACTTGCACAGGAGGCCATTGATGCGGCTCGCTCTCAGCCGTGACCAACGGGAAATCCTCCAGGCTGCCTTACAGCGAGCTGGACGGCGAGAGATCGGGGGGCAGCTGTATGGTGAGCAGTTGGCGCCTTCCCACTTTCTGGTCACCCACCTGACCGTGCAGCATGCCCCTGGGACGATCTCACGCTTTATCGTCGACCTGACACAGGCGACAAAGGACGCGTTCACCTTCTTTCAACGCACCCAGAGGAAGTACGCGCAGTTCAATTACATCGGGGAGTGGCACAGCCATCCCAGCTACGCTGTTCTTCCCAGCAGCACGGACCGGTCAACCATGCGGACCTTGGTGACTGACTCAACATTCAAGGGGTACTTCGCGGTATTGCTCATTGCCGCCTGGATGGTGAGATGCTCACCGCCGGCGCCTGGCTGTTTGATCCCGCTGGACGGGAAATGTCCGTTCCATTGGAGTGGCCTGAATGAGTGACGAGACGAAACCCACCCTGACCGATGCAAAAGGGTCTGGCGGGATGGTGGCACAAAGCGGCTTTGATTATCAACTCTGGGAAACCCTGTCTCGGTTGCCCGGCTGGCTTCTTCAGCCTGCGTTCGAGGCATTCATCCTGGAAGGCCTCGAAGATTTCGAGGCGCGCTTCTTTACGCCGTATGCCTCTCACGGTCACGTCGTTGACCGGTTTCAGGCGAAAGAGGGCAAGCTGAGCAAAAAAGCTCTTCAAGAGGTCCTGGGGAATTTCTTAATATACGAGCAGGCGTTTCCAGGAACGGCACGCGTGCAGACGCTGGTCACGCCAAGCCTGCTGGATCGACTGCAGTGGATCGCCAGGGACCAGACGCGGATTCAGCGGGCGCGACCGTTCTACACACCGTTTGCCACTGTGACCGCCGCCAGTGACCTCAAGTTTCGAAACGATCTGATGGCTGAGTTTGGGCCGCCGCTCGGCAGTTTCGTCGCGGAGAACGTGGATTTCACCCTTCGCAGTACACCGACGTCCAGTCCGCTCGACTGGCATTCGCACAGGCGTTAGAAGCGGCGTTCCCGGCGCTGGATCTCACACAGAAGCAAGTGAGGGCAGCGTTCGATGATCTGGTGACACTCGCCAACGAGCGTCGAGGGGCAGAGATAACTCGAGCCCAAATTCTTCGGGTCCTGCGGGGCGCCCTCGGCGATCTGATTCTGGACGAGGAGCCACTTCAGGTGCACATTCGCTCGGACCGGGATCTCCCACAGCCACAGGCGATTGAGATTGACGCCTCAGCCTTCGCTGGGGGCGAGGCTGGTTTCCCTGCACCTGAAGAGTGGGTCGCCTTGACGACGCCCATGCGCATGGTCGCTCAGTGGGCTTATCAGCGGGGTCATCGTCGCATTCGGTTGACAGGTTCTTACCGGCTGTCGACGGCATTTGCTGTTGGAACGGCTTTTCCGTCCGCGCAAGGCTTTGACCTTGACTTCTCCGTCCGAGGCCACGGGTGGCGCACGGATGATTATGCCCAGCAGGACGGGGGGGCGCTGGGGTGGCAGTCGCGGCCTGCGACCGGCCTGGTGAATGGCCGACTGGTGGTTGCGGTGGGGGTATTGAGAAACCCTGTTCAGGCCGTGGTCACGACCTTGGGCTTCCGGATGCAGGGGGTGTGCTGCACGTGCAGTTGGACCGGGCCATCGTGGATGCGCAGGAGGTGCAAGCGTCTGTGAATTACATCAAGACGAAAGTGGGCGAGGCCGTGAGTGCCTTTCAACCGGATGCCCTTGACGTCTTCTTGGTCGGACCGGCCGCATTGGCCCTGGCGCTTGGTCACCGTTGGAATGCTCTCCCCTCCACGCAATGGTATGAATTTCAGGCTGGACCGGGCATGTATCAACGCACGTGTCGGGTGAACTGAATGCCGTCACGCGGTGCCTCTGTGATTTGGCGGAGTGTCGGGATCACAAGTAGTTAGCTGGAACTAGACTTTGTTGGCGAATTCGAAACCTGCTGTTTGGCGGGGCGGATCATCGCGGCTCGGTAACGAGCAATGCGGAGTCTGGGAGCCCCACCTGAATTTGCCAACAAAGTCGAATTCCAGCTAACTATCCGCTCAGAGACCCAACAGGGCACGTACCTCGTTCTGCACCCCTTGCGGCCAAGACGTGAAGGTGTCCGACAACCACGCTCGCCGGGCACCCGGCTGGATGCCTCTGAGCTTACGCATCACCATTAGGGCTGTGGCCTGAGCCACCGTCTTCTGCTCTTTGAGATCGACGTAATAGGTCTTGGCCCACCAAGTTAGGAAGGCTGTTCTAGCATCTCCTGCTTCAATCTCACTTGATAAATTCAGCATTTCGGCTGCATCGAATGCTTTGGCGTAGGTGGCTTCAGAATTAACTTGACCACACAATAGATTGGCAATGCTCAGGGCGCCATGGTAAGCCAACCACGTCGCCCTCAGTGATGAAGTAGGAGTCATATTCATCCAGATGCCCTGCATTGCTTTTCGATTGGCTTCAATAATCTGATTTATGTAAGCGCCTTCATCCTTTCGGAGTGTAGGCGCGAATATGCGAATAGCCTCAAGATGTAGTGCCCAGGCCCGCAATTCCGGAGTTGGGTGCGCATTGAATGACGCCAAGAGGGAGCTAAGTTCAGTTGCTGACGTTGGCGTCAGTCCCATACCCATCTCCCGCTGCTGGCGCGTCAGGCGCTGGGATTGCACCTCTGTGAGCTGGCCTCGGAACTGCAGGACTGCCTGAACATCTGTCAGGCTCCAGAGCCATGCTTCGCCCATTCGCAAGCCCGCGTTCACGGATCGGTCTTCGATCCAGACAGCATCTTTAGATTCGAAGCGGGTAGCGTGGATCATCTCGATGTCTGCTGCCGCCAGTTCACGCGGATCAGTCGGACTCCACAGGCCAGGATGAGGAAGAAGAATGACCTGCCGCGCCCGTAATTTACTGCGCAGGGTTCGTCGCCACTCCCTAAGGTCCTCCCTTGTCTGCCGGTCCTGTCTGCATTTTGCCCATTGACCCTTCACGAGTTGGGCAGCTTGATTTGAAACCACCAGCCTGAATACCTCTACTGCAGCAGACAGCACACCAGCTCTGGCCAATGCCAGCAAGGCTTCGGTGGTCAGGAAAAGGGTCTCCCCTGCATTAGGAACGGTTGGGGTAGAAAAGGGGTGCCAGAGCATGCTTTCCGCCCGGTTGAGCTCCTCAGCGTCTAGGAGGCCCTGCTCCGTAAGAACGGCAAGTAACTTCTGCGGCAGGATACTTTCCAATCTTTCCCCAGCTGCGAAGGTGTCTCCGAGTTGGTGGAGGCGCACAGGAAGATCATCCACCACCTTCCCCGATGTGTTGGCCAGATACGGTCTGGCCACGGCCCAGTCACCCAATGGGTCTAGCGCTGAATCACGAGGGGCGTTTTCGGGCAGGACCTGAAGCCGCCCCTCGGTAATGTGGTCTTGGATGAGCTGCCAGATCTCCTCATCAGCCTGCGGACGGCAGGCATGCAGGCTCTCTGTCAGAGCCAGCATTACAAAGGGCGTGACGCGCAGAGGGCCAAAGGTACTGATGACACGGTCCAGAAGGCCCAGACGGGCTGCAACGATGAAGCCACTCAGATCCACCGTAAGTCGTAAGACTTCAGGAACAGCACCCGGTAAGGGGCGGCCACCGTGGCGGCCCAGGAGGCCCAGGCGAGTTCCTCCACTTCTCAGGGTCTGAGTGATCAACTTGGCGATTGGCTGCCCTGCAAATGCGATTGCCAGGGGCAGTGTGCCGGATTCATATGCCTGTTGGCCCTGGTCAGTCCGGCGTTGCTGCTGTGCGAACAGCGATTTCAGGTGGACTTCCAGGAAGCCTGGGCCGTCGACCCCGGGCGGTCTCTCTTCTATTGGTGATTCCGTGCCCATGACAATGCCAGTGCGCTCCGGACCAGCCAGCCACGCCACGTTCAAGAGCCGGGCACCCTCATTCTCCAGGCCAATGAGGTGAGCCGTTCGAATGGCCCAGCCTAATAGTTCGTCGGGATACCCGAAGTGTTGCCCTTATACCAGAGTTGCTGGGCCAAGTCTGGATCATCATCCAGAATCTGATCCATTAGAGCGAGCACCAAACCTGGTGCTGGATTGGCGGCTCTCAGTGCCTCCACTGCCGCCGTCTGCAAGCGAGCGTCATCACCCAGCCCGATAAGCAGACGAAGGTACAGTGTCGCCTGATGGTTTTCCTGCTGCCCACGGGCCAGGGTTTCTGCCAGGGCTGCCGCTGCCGGCAGGTCCTCGGTTCGCGCATAAGCTTCCGCCAGCAACTCCTGAAGCTGCCTGGGCAGAACGCCATCCGGGTACTGTGCTGTCGCCTCAGGCATGGTCAGCAGAAGGCGACAGGTGGTGAAGTCTCCCGCATTGAACGCGACCACACTGGCCATATGCAGGGCGCCACCAGTTTGTACCTGGTGGGCAAACCATAGCGAGTGCGGGGCAGCGTCAGACCACTCATCGGCAATGGCCAGTGTCATCCATGCATGAACTGCTGCCAAAGGACTCCGAACGACCTTCGGCAGGTTTAGCACGGCTAAGGGATCCCTATAGGGACGTCGGGCAACTCGTCGTCGGTTGGCCAAGATGACCGTTCAGCATGTCCCAGAACGGTTAGGGCCAGCGCATGAACACGGCGTAGACCGACAGTGTCTTCCTGCGCCAGTCGCAACTGAATCAGTTCCTCGGCGGTCGGAACCTCAACTTTGAGATCACGGTTGAGTGCCCAAAGCCATGGGGCCGCTTCCGTCGGATCTTCACTGATCAATGTCTGGGCCAGCGTGGCCGCTTCAGTCTGCCGGGCAGGATCGTCGGCAAGACAGGCCAACAGCCACGTCGCCCATACTTGGCCTTGTCCGCCAGCAAGGCGCCGCGCTTCGACTGCTGCTTGAAATGTTGCGGCCGCGTCGCGTCGCTTAGTCTGGCTTTGAGTGTCCTGGCGAACGAACACCTGCATATTGGGCTGGGGCTGGGGCAACATCGAGTGCCAGACCACAGGCGAGAGGGTTTCCTGAACCGCAATGACGGCACTGGTCAGCCGTGTCATCTCGTCGGCTTCGGAGCACGCCAGAGCCAAGCTGATCTGCTGCCGCGCTGTCGGTACGTCGCCGCGTTGAAGGGCTCCGCAAGCCAGCAGACGGTGAGTTTCGGCGGTAGCCAGACCTTGATCTACGAGTTCGCGCAACCCCCGCTCGTTGATGGCATTTTGCTGCAATTGAAGGGTGGCAGCCGCGTGAATGGCTGCCAGGTCAGGCCGATTCTTGAATTCTTCCAGGAAAGCGATACTGGTTGTGAAGTCATGAGGCGTCGCTGCCTGTAGCGCCAGGGATTCACCACCAAGGGCGTCGATCTCCTTTTGGAGACCCTGCAAATCTTCTACCCCCCGCTGCAGAACCAACTCAAGACGCCAGGAAAGCTTCAGGATCCTTATCTGATGACCCGGACCCAACCACGCCCATCTGGTAGGCTCCCTCAGACGTTGAACCTCCCGAACCACCTCTGCATACCGGGCAGTGCGCCAAAGTTCGTTTAAATCGTCGAGGCGGTTACTGGCGTCTTCATCCAGATACGCCGTAAAAGCGTTCACAAAAGCCTGATCGGCTTCCCCCGTTGCTTGAATGGCCTCCTGAAGATCACCTGTGGTAAGGCGTTTCGGCCCTGACTGAGAAAGCAACTGGAAGACCCGCGCGAAGAGATGCTCGTAAACGCGCGTCGCACGAGACCCATCTGCATAGTTGTGGTCAACCAGCACGCACTCGATCTCCTGACGCAGTGGAAGGCCACCGGGCTGACCTACATTGAATTCCAGATCCTGAATGAGGGTGAGGAAGTCAGTGTGTGACGCTGGCGTTAGAAGCGCCTTATACCGATTCCATTGAGCCTCAGTGACATGCTCAGGCCGACTTGTGGATTCAATGTCCTGGGCGAGGCATCGTTGCAAGGCCTGTACGAGAATGACTTGGATCTCAGGCGGCAGGTGGCCTCGTCGCACCGCACCCCAAAGCTCAATGCCAGGTGTTTCTCGGTCTAAGCCTACGGTGGCCAATCGCTGCAGCTCAGCCTCAGAACACGAGCTCAAAACAGAAGTTCGTTCGCGGACCACGCTCGCAGTGGTGGTGAACAGGTAGTGCAACTGACCCGAGTTACCCCACCTGTGCACGGCGAAATCAATAACGGCCCGCTGGACCGCTGATGTTCGCAGAGTAATAGGCCGTTCTAGGCTTTTGACCTGCTCTAACAACCGGTCTCGAAGAGGTCCAGTTCCCGATAAAGCAGCCTGCAATTCCTGTTGAGAGAAGGCCGTCAACCGGTCAATGTCTTCGCCATGCTCCAGTTCAAGGATGTCCGGTGCTGTAAGGGTCAGCCACCTGATGATGGTGACATCTACTTGATGAACGAACCCGCGGATGGTGGCGAACGCATCCTGATTGGGACGTCCAGGATGAAAAATGAGGGGGGGAGTAGAGGTCACGAATCTCCAATGGATGAACGGGTTTGGGACGAAACATGTCGCTACAGCGGCATTCTCTCATAAGACAGTTGCGCTCGATTATTGCGTTAGACTCAGATTTTGCACCTGGATAGATGGACTGCATAGCCGTTCTGGCGCAGGAATTCCTCGTGTCGATGCACCTCGAGATAGGACCATAGGACAGCGTGGAGCTGAATCATGCGGCTTGAAAAACGGTTCGATCCGATAGCGGAGCAGTTCCGCGACCGTCCAGGCGTGATCCGTCACACCTGCGGCCATCCCCGGAGTGATCTTTCAAGAGTTTGGTGGAGACTCAGTTCGGGATGTAAGTCTGCTGCTCGAAGGCCGTCGGTGACTGATACCCCAACGACGAGTGGCGTCCGCGCTGCAGTGACGATGCAACTGTCTACCAGTGATTAACACGACGGCGCAGGCTGTCGTCACTCCACTTGGCGTAGATCCGGGCGGTTTCCAGCACGGCGTGCCCGAGGTGCCGGGCGACATCGTCAAGTGACGCCCCTTCTTTCGTCAGGCGGGTGCCGGCGTAATGCCTGAGTGCGTGATAGCCGCGGTAGGCCACCTCTGCTCGGAGGCAGAGGCGATGCAGACGCTCAACGGCGGCGGGGTAACTGCCGCCGATCAGCGAGCCCGGCTGTTCGGGGAGACGGTTCAGCGCCCGAATCAGGGTGTCGCCGATGACGACCCGTCGCTGCTTGCCGCCTTTACCGTGTCGCACTGTAAGTTCCCGCCCGTCCAGGTTGATGTCCGCGCGTCTGACGGCGAGCGCTTCACTGATGCGGAGGCCGCCGTGGGCGCACAGCAGAATCAGGGCCTGCATCCGCTCGTCGGCGTGCTCCAGGAGGGCCTGCACCTCATCGTGGGTGTAGGGGCTGCGCTTGTCCCACGCGGCCGTTTTCTCCCGCACAGGTTTGACGTCATTGAACGGGGCGGCCTGGGTGGCGTCGGCCCACCGCAGCGCCGCGTAGAAGAGGCGGACGCCGGCGAGTTGCACACGGGTGCTCGACGCGCTGAGTCCTTCTGCCTCGACGGTGCGCACGAAGCGGACGCCGTCACTGGAACTGGCGCGCAGGAGGTTGACGGCCTGCGCACCGGCATAGGTCAGGTAGCGGTTGACCGCCCAGCGGTAGGCCTTGAGGGTCCGGGGGCTGATCGCGGTGCCGCTGGATCCGTGCAGGGTGAGGTAGGCCTCGGTCAGAGACCAGAGGGTGTCTGCTTCCTGATCCCGGACGGCGAGGACGGCCCGTCTCTTCCTCTCTTCCGGACTGAGGTCACTCCACGTTTTGGCCCGGTCGAAGGTGGTGGTTCGAAGGACATCGAGGGCGAGTGTCACACCCTATAGATAACATAGATTAACTCTTGGTTTCGCCAAAAATTGCCTCTGAATTTCTCCCGCTTCGTTCGATTCATTCCTTTTGCCTGTTTCGTTTATTTCGTATGATGAGGCAGGAGGTTCCCATGTCTGTTCCCTTCATCCCCACCCCCGCCGACACCCAGGCCGCCCAGCTCCAGCTCCAGCAACTCCAGCGCACCCCTGCCACCGGCCGCCTCGCGGGTCTCCTCGAAGATCTCCTTCAGCAACTCGCCGCCGGTAAGGCCGTTCAAGTGCTGACCCTCGACCGGGAGATCAGCACCCAGCAGGCCGCCGAACTCCTGAACGTCAGCCGCCCCTACCTCGTCAAGCTCATCGAGGAAGGCCAGTTCCCCCACCGCAAAGTCGGCCCCCGCCGCCGGCTGTACCTCGAAGACGTCCTCGCCTACAAAGCTGGCCTCGACGCCCAGCGCCAGGCCGCCCTTCAGGCCCTGGCCGACGACCTGCAGGACCTGGAGTCGGATTGACCCCAAGGCACACGGCGCTGTACGACGCGAATGTCCTGTACCCCTCCCTGCTGCGCAACCTGCTGATGCACCTCGCGGTGTCCGGTCTGGTCGCCGCCCGCTGGACTGACGCCATCCACGACGAGTGGGGCCGGAACCTGCTGCTCAACCGCCCCGACCTCGGAGCGCCGCGGGTCCAGCGGATCCGGGCCCTGATGGATCAGGCCGTCCCTGACGCGCAGGTCACCGGCTATGAAGCCCTGATCGAGACCCTGTCGCTGCCTGACCCGGATGACCGGCATGTCCTCGCGGCGGCCATCCACGCGCAGGCGGATGTGATCGTCACGCTCAACCTCAAGGACTTTCCCCGCGAGCACTTGGAACCCTACGGCGTGCAGGTGATGACGCCCGACACGCTCCTGTTGGCGCTCCTGGCAGCGGAGCCCCTGGCCACCCGGGACGCGCTGGAAGGCCTGCAGAATAGTTTCCGGCGACCACCCGTCACCTGGGAGGAGTTGACCGATCGGCTCACTCAAGCTGGTCTGGTCAGGAGCATGACCGAAATCAGGAATACCTGAAATCAGTTTTTCAGGTATTCCTGATTTCAGGCAAGGCGCATCGCAACGGTGTGGGACGTGGTTCCAGGTGTCATTGAAGCGTGGAATGCAGCCTGGCGCAGAAATCGGTCACGGGGCCGGATGTCCAAGACAATGGTTGTGGCAGACATTGGCCTGATCCCAAATTTTGGACGGGATGAAGGAGAGACTCGGCTCAGGCGAGTGCAAGTTTGTCTTTCAATCCATCCAGCTTTCGGGGAGCAGCCCACCATACTAGGTTCGGGTACTGAGCTCCAGACGTTTCCACTGCTCATCACTGATTGCTTGGCTCCACAGCGGAAGAAGATAAGTCCCTGCACCCTTGGCCCACAGACCCTAGGCGCTGAGGCTGCCCAGCAACGCCTGACAAGCCTGCTCACAACGGCGGCAGCTTTCTGCGCACACACCGCAGTGGGCCATCCCCATGTCCCGGGCGTGCGCTTCACATTCTTCTGCACAGGCGCGGCAGGCACTCAGGCATGCCTGGAGCTGCGCCCGCATGAGCTGATGGTCTCCCTGACCAGGTGTCGAGAGCACACTGGCTGCGGCGTGGCAGACCGCCGCACACTGCGTGTTCAGGCTGATACAGCGTGTGAGGTGATGCAGATGCTCATCCTCACTGAGACAAGCGTCGGCACATAGAGCGCAGATGGCCTCACATTCCAGGCAGGCCTGTAGGCAGGCAGCCAACAGGTCAGCATTCAAAGCGCCGACTTTCGGGTGGGTGCTGAGCATGCGGGTCAGGGTATCCATATATCCCTCCAGGGCGAGAGTCAAGCGTGCCCTTGAGGGGCACACGCTCCCAGGTCTTGGTGCACTCCTACTTTTCCCGGCGTGTGTTCAGCTTCTGTAAAGTCGGCAGCCAGCCTCAAGAAAGCCTGAAGGGCTCGGACCTCTCGGTCATCCGTCATGGCCTCCTTCCGGGCGTATCTCCTCAGTACAACGACATGGGATTGATGACCCGGCCGCCCACCATCACCCGGAAGTCAAGGTGTGGTCCCGTGCTGTTCCCCGTGCTGCCCACCCGTGCAATGACCTCCCCTGTCTTCACAAATTGACCTGCCCAGACGAGGTTGGCGCTGTTGTGGCTGTAGCGGCTGGTCATGCCGTCCCCGTGATCAACCACAATCGTCCAGCCCCAGCCCGTGCGCCCGTCAAATCGGGACTCCGTGACGCGGCCGCCCCGAGCTGCCAGCACGGGGGTCCCTATCGGGGCTGCCAGATCCAGGCCAGGATGCGCCGCTGAGTACGAGCTCGTGAGTCGGCCCTGTACGGGCACCACAGCTGTCACGCGAATGCCTGCCGCGCGCACGGTGGCGCCACCAGCTGAGCCGGTGGCCACGGGTCGGGCTGGGGCGCGACTGGGCACCTGCAGGACCTGCCCCACTTTCAGCGCGAGCTGCGGGTTGAGGCCTCTGTTATTCGCCAGCAGGGTGTTCAACGTGACGCCCTGACGCTTGGCGATGCCGTACAGGGTGTCGCCCGGTTTTACGGTCACGGTTGCCGCTGCGCAGAAGCTCAGGCCAGCTAGGCCCAGGGACAGGATCAGGAAACGCCACATCCAGGCGAGCGTAATCAGACATGATTAAGTTTCTGTAAAGAAATGCTGACCCGCCGAACTATTAAGGCCTCAGGCCAAGTGCCTGTGGGACATCTCCTCTCTTCATGACCCAGGTTTCTCCAAGCTCCGGCTGGCCAGTGTGCGGAAGTGTTGCAGCTCCTTGCTGCGTGGAAATGTCTGTAGGGCGCGCTGCGTGACGCTGAGCGTCCGGCTGTGCTTCCCAGCCTGCGTCCACGCCTCAAATGCTTCCTGGCGGTAGAGGTAATACATGGTCGGCACGCCCAGATTGATGGCACGCTCGAAATACTCCGACGCGAGGCGTGGATTGCCCAGGCGCAGGGTAGCTTTGGCCAGACCCCACCAGGCGTAGGGGTCCCCCGGGCGCGCTTTGACGTCCTGTTCGCCGTGCGTCCTCAGGTGTTGCCAGTTGGCCGCCGCACTGAAATCACGCCCGAGAATCGCCTGCACCTGCGCTTCTTTTGCCGGCGGATAAGCCACCAGATACTCGCCGTTGTAGTACGCCCAGAGCGACATCAGTTGTGCAGGCGTCAAGCGTAGGGAGGGCCCCAGCAGTGGATCACTGATCAGAAAATAGCCTGCGCTGTACCCGTACACAGTTCGGAAGTGCGCCACGTTGCTGCCCTGCTGGAGGCGCTGCTGCAGCACCACTGGAAAGCCGTTCGCCACCAGGGTGCGCAGCAACTCGGCATCCCCCGCGTACCGGATCACACTACGCAGGCCGGCACGACCCAGGTAGTTGGCGAGCTCCACGCTCGTGACCTGGGGATCACCGGGGTAGTCCTTCATCACGGCCGCTGCCTGCGCCTGCGTCACCGAAGCACCGTAGTACCCCAGGAGAGTCATGGCGGTCACTGGCGCGCAGTTGTTCAGCGACTGGGGTTCATGCCGAATGTTCTTCAATGTGACGCTGGCGGGCAGCGCCTCAGCAACCCCCCAGATCGAACACAGAGCTAGCAGCCAACGAAGCGTCGTGCATTATCCTCACGCGGGTTCCTGCGGACTTCTGTAGGCCAGCGCTCAGCATCCTTGGGCATCTGTTCACCCATGTGCGCCCCTTGGAGACGCACACGAAACCGCCCGTGACATGGACACGGGCGGTTCAGGTGGGGGATGAAGCGTTTTACGCGGGCGTTAGGGCTGCCACCAGGTCGCTGAGTACCTCTTCAGCCCTCTCGTACCCGGGGCGCAGGTAGACCATGCCGAAGGTGGTCCAATCCTGGACGGCAGCCACCTCCTGATCGTTCTCGTGCAGTTTCAGGTGGGGATACAGGCCGTATTCGACATAGCAGCCGTACCTGCTGGCGACGTCTTCCAGCGCGCGGGTGTTCTCATCGGTCCAGGTCAGCACGAACGGCAGGGCGAAGCACGGCTTGCCGCAGGAGCCGCCCATCCCGACCAGGGGCAACCCGGCCACAGTCGGTGTCTCGTCCCGCAGACGGGTGCGCTCCAGGAAGGCGAAGCGGTCACGGGCCACGTCACGGGAAGGAAGTTTCTGGGCGGCAATCCAGGGGCCAACAGTCAGTTTGGGCATCGGGGGTCTCCACAAGAGGGAAAGGGATTCAGGCTCGGGCAGGCTGGCTGACTGGCGGAACCACAGTGATAGGACCAGGCCGCACCGGCGGACGGAAGCCACGCAGGCGCAGGGCATTCGTCAGGACAAACACGCTGGAAAAGCCCATCGCTGCAGCGGCCAGGACTGGGCTCAGGAGCCAACCGAAGGTAGGGTACAGGGCACCGGCGGCCACTGGAATCAGGATGATGTTGTATGCGAACGCCCAGAACAGGTTGAGGCGGATGTTGCGCAGGGTGGCGCGGCTTAACGCGTAGGCATTCGGCACACCGCGCAGATCGCCGCTCATCAAGATCACGTCGGCGGTCTCGACGGCCACGTCGGTGCCAGTGCCAATGGCCAGGCCCACATCGGCCTGAGCCAGCGCTGGGGCGTCATTGATGCCGTCCCCCACAAAGGCGACGCTCTGCCCTTTGGCTTGGAGTTCCTTCACGGCGTCGCTCTTGCCGCTGGGCAGGACTTCGGCGAGCACTTCATCAATGCCCAATTGCCGCGCAATCGCCTGCGCCGTGCGGGCATTGTCACCGGTAATCATCGCTACGCGAAGTCCCTGAGCATGCAGGGCCTGCACGGCTTCCAGACTGCCCTCTTTGATGGGGTCGGCCACGGCAATAATGGCGGCCAGCTGCCCGTCAATGGCGGCGTACAGGGGCGACTTGCCTTCGTCTCCCAGCTGATGAGCCTGCGCAGTGAAAGCGCTGGTGTCCAGATTCAGGCGGGTCATGTAGCGGTCGGCCCCGACCTGCACGAGGTGGCCGTCCACATGCGCTTCCAGGCCGAAACCAGGGACCGCTTCGAAGTGGTCTGGAGTAGGCAGAGTCATTCCCTCACGGCGGGTGGCATCCACGATGGCCTGCGCGATGGGATGCTCACTCTGACCTTCTGCAGCGGCGACCAAACGCAGGACGGTTTGACGGTCCATACCAGCTGTCGTCACGAGGTCGGTCAGTTCAGGCTTGCCCTTGGTCAGGGTGCCAGTCTTGTCTACCGCCACGACCTTCACACCTTGCAGGCCTTCGAGTGCTGCACCGTTGCGGAACAACACGCCGAGTTCGGCCGCTTTTCCGGTACCCACCATGATGCTGGTGGGCGTGGCCAGCCCCATGGCGCAGGGGCAGGCGATGATCAGCACCGCGACCATGTTGACGAGAGCGAAGCTCAGGGCCGTCTGACCTCCGAAGAGGAGCCAGAGGACGAAGGTCAAAGCCGCAATACCTAATACGACAGGCACAAAGACGCTGACCACCTTATCGGCCAGACCCTGAATAGGTGGCTTGCTGCCCTGCGCAGTTTCTACCAGTTTGATGATCTGCGCCAGGGCCGTGTCCGCACCGACTTTCGTGGCCTGGAAAGCGAAGGCGCCGTTCTGGTTGATGGTGCCGCCCACGACCCCCGCTCCGGCCTGCTTGCTCACTGGGACTGGTTCACCTGTGATCATCGACTCGTCCACGAAGGAATTGCCGCTCACCACCTGGCCGTCGACCGGAATCTTTTCGCCAGGACGCACGCTGATCAGGTCACCAATCAAGACCTCGTCAGTGGGGACTTCGAGTTCCTCTCCGTTCCGCACGACGCGGGCGACCTTGGCCTGGAGGCCCAGGAGCTTCTTCATGGCTTCGCTGGAGCGGCCTTTGGCGATGGCTTCGAAGTATTTGCCGAGCAGAATCAGGGTGATGACCACGGCTGACGCTTCGTAATACACATGCGCAGTGCCCTCAGGAAAGAGCTGCGGGGCCATGGTGGCGACCAGGCTGTAGAGGAAAGCTGCCGACGTGCCGATCATGACCAGACTGTTCATGTCTGGCGAGCGGTGCACAAGGCTCTTCCAACCCAGGCGGTAGAAGCGCAGGCCAGGACCAAACTGCACGGGCGCTGCGAGGGCCAGCATGATCCAGTTCAGGGTCTTCATGTCGATATAGCTCGTCAGCCACATGTGGAAGGGCATGTAGAGCATCGGCACCATGGCCAGAATGAGCAGGGGCACGGCGAAAATGGCACTGAAGGTGACAGCGCGTCTTAAGGCCTGCACCTCACGTTCCCGGGCTTCGCGTTCCTGGTCGGTCCGGTCCTGGCAAGCTTCCGCTTCCAGCACCCCATAGCCAGCAGACACGACGGCGGCTTTCAGCTGTCCGGGACTGACACTGGCGGGCAGATACCGAATGCTCGCCCGTTCGGTCGCGAGGTTCACCGTTGCGTCCAGTACACCGTCTACCTTCTTCAAAGCCCGCTCAACGCGGCCTACGCAGTTCGCGCAGGTCATGCCTTGAATGCCGAGGTCCAGTGTGCCGGTGACCGGCTCATACCCAATGGCTTTGACCTTCTCGATGAGGGCAGCTGGACTGGTCTGCTCCGGGTCGTATTGAACAGTCGCACGTTCGGTGGCGAGATTCACGGTGGCCTGCTCAACCCCTTCCACCTTGGTCAGGCCACGCTCCACCCGCCCCACGCAGCTCGCGCAGGTCATGCCCTGAACCCCAAGCTCCATTGTTTTGCTCATGGCTTCTCCTATCCCCCCTAGGGGGGTATGGATAGAACATAGGAGAGTTTGAGTCAGTCTGCAACGTACCTGTCCCAATTATTGGGAAATTAGATGCCTTCCGACTCCAAGTTATTGACCTTATCCCCCAGTGGGGGACAGAATAAGTCCATGACCACAGAACTGACTATTACGGGAATGACATGCGGGCACTGCGAAACAGCGGTACGCAATGCATTGAAAGCTGTTCCAGGCGTGCAGGACGTCAAGGTGGACCTGAAAGGGGGCTCGGCTATTGTGGAAGGCGCAGCAGACCCCCAGGCCCTGGTCGCGGCGGTGACCGATGAGGGCTACGGTGCCCAGCCCCGCGCCTGACCTCACTTGCCACCCCGGGCTGTCCATGCCCGGAGACGCCCGCAAGCGGGCAATCCGCCGGCTGAAGATCGCGCGCGGTCATCTGGAGAGCATCGTCACCATGCTGGGCCTCCGTCAGGGTCGCTGCGCTGGCGCGCAAAAGGGCTAGACAAGCAGGCTAAGGCTGATCTGGGTGCGAGCGCTTTTGCCCTGACCTGCCGCAGCGAGGGCAGGTTCAGGTCTATTCTGGACGTTCCAGGTACTGATAGAGCGTCTCCCGGCTGATCCCCAATTCCCGCGCCAGGGCAGCTTTCGATTCTCCAGCCTGCACCCTGCGCCGAAGTTGCTGCACCTGCTCGGCACTCAAGGCCTTCTTGCGGCCCCGGTATTTCCCTTGCTTGCGGGCGAGGGCGATGCCCTCGCGCTGCCGCTCCCGGATCAGAGATCGTTCAAACTCGGCGAAGGCGCCCATAACGCTCAGCAGCAAATTCGACATGGGCGCGTCCTCACCCGTGAAGGTCAGCCCTTCCTTGACGAACTCCACCCGGATGCCCCGACGGGTCAGGCCACTCACAAGCTGGCGGAGATCGTCCAGGTTGCGCGCCAGGCGGTCCATGCTGTGGACGACCACCGTGTCGCCCTCGCGGGCGAAGGCGAGCAGGGCTCCGAGCTGGGGGCGGTGAACGTCCTTGCCGGAGGCCTGATCGGTGAACACCCGGTCGACCTGGGTCTGGTCGAGCTGGCGTGCAGGGTTCTGGTCGAGCGAGCTGACGCGGGTGTAGCCGATGCGTTGACCGGGCAAAGGGTGTCCTCCAGGGTGAAGTGTCAGGCTGAAGTCTATGACCTGACAGAATAAGTTTCAGGAAAACTCAGAACCAATCCTATTCTGACAGTCCCTGCCGATCTTCTCTGACGTCAGTCTGAGGTGTACCCCAAGCTGACAGCTCACCCCTCAATGACGATGGAACGACCTGCGCCCTCCGGGCCGCATTCCTTCCCTACACCTGTATTTCTGTACAGACTTGCTCCAGACATTGCTACAGTCAGGTGTGCCCCGTCTCGTCCTCCTCGCGCTGACCATCCTGTGCGTCGTCCTCGACCTCGCCCTCAAGAGCTGGGCTCGCGCAGAACTGCCCGGTGAGGTGCGGCCCTGGCTTCCCGGCGTCCTCGACCTGACGCTGACCTACAACACGGGCGCCGCGTGGAGTCTGTTGTCCGGCTCGGCTCTGCCGCTCGCACTGGTCCGGGGGGCGGTGGGACTGGGCCTGGTCATCTTCCTGCTGCGGCGCCCCCAACCGACTGGGCAGGCCATCAGCCTCAGCGTGATCGCCGGGGGAGCCCTCGGCAACGCCATCGACGGCCTGAACGCCGGGCGCGTGACCGACATGCTCGCCTCACCGGCGCTGTCAGCGGTCACCCGCGCCCTGGGGCAAGGCGACTTCCCGGTGTTCAACCTCGCGGACGTTTGGGTGGTCGGGGGGGTGCTGCTGCTGCTGTTCGTGAGCGTCA
>NZ_MUFV01000006.1:25000-87872 GCF_002017875.1 Deinococcus sp. LM3
ACCTCCGGTAAGGACCGCCTGTTCGAGAGATTGCTGGAAGCGGCACTGGACAACCCCGAAGGGACGGTGCGGGAGGTGCTGTTCCCCGTCATGGGGGAGGAGCGTCTGCGCGACCTGCTGCGGGAGTTCCGGGCCAGAGGGTCGTACCGCCAAGAGGTGCATATGCACCTCCGGTCCTCATACAAGCAGCACTACCGTCGCATGACCCCGGGGCTGCTCACCGCTCTGGAGTTCCGCTCCAATAATTCAGCACACCAGCCTGTCATTGACGCCCTGGCGCTCGTCAAACGCTACCTGAACAGCAAGGCGCTCAACTATTCCACTTTTGAAGAAATCCCCGTGCAGGGCGTGATCGCCAGGAACATGCAGGACCTCATCCTGGAGACGAACGAGGACGGCGAGGTCCGGCTGAACCGGGTGAACTACGAGGTCTGCGTCCTCGACGCCTTGCGGGACGCCCTGCGTTGCCGGGAGGTCTGGGTGGTAGGCGCCGACCGCTACCGCGACCCGGACGCCGATCTACCTGCGGACTTCGAGCAGCAGAAGACCGAATATTTCGCGGCCCTGAAGCAGCCCCAGGAGGCGACCCAGTTCGTGACGGGGTTGCGCGAGCGGCTCCATGACGCCCTGGTGCGTTTCCATGCGGATCTGCCGAAAAACGAGAAGGTTCGCGTCGTCTCCAAGGACGGGGGACGCTTCGGTGTGACGCCGCTGGACCCGCAGCCCGAGCCGCCCACCCTGGGGGCGATGAAAGGGGAGCTGGGGCGACAGTGGCCGGGCACCGGCCTGCTGGACATGCTCAAGGAGGCTGACCTGGACGTGGGCTTCACCGACCTGCTGCGCAGCGTGCTGACCCGGGAGATTCTTCCCCGGGCGGAGGCGCAGAAGCGCCTCCTGCTGTGCCTGTTCGGGCTGGGAACGAACATGGGCCTCAAGCGCGTTGCCTCCGGCGACACCATCACCCCCGATCAACTGCGCTATGTCCGCAAGCGGTACATCACCCGCGAGGGCCTGCGGGCGGCCAACGCCCAGCTCGTGAACGCCATCCTGGCGGCGCGCCGCCCCGACCTCTGGGGCGAGGGGACCACGGCGTGTGCCTCGGACAGCAAGAAGTTCGGGGCGTGGGACGGCAACCTGCGCACCGAGTGGTCGGTGCGCTACGGGGGCCGGGGCGTGATGATCTACTGGCACGTCGAGCGCAAGGCCACCTGCATTCATTCGCTCCTGAAGACGGGGTGACCTGAGATCAGGAACAGCGGATTACCCTAGTGACTCAGGCTACAATTTGATCTGTTCCAGATAGGCCTCAAGGGTGTTCGGATCGCGCAAGCGCCGTAAGCGGCCCTGCGCGATCTCCTCGGGCAGGCTGAAGTCGTATTTGCCGAGCATGTTCACATGCTCGTGCAGCAGTGGGGTCAAGCGAGCGACATCCTCCTCCAGCACGGGTGCACCGGCCTGACGCAGTTCCGTCAAAGCCACGTCGATGTAGCGGGTGTTCCAGAGCACGATGGCATTCACCACCAGCCCCAGAGCGCCGAGCTGATCTTCCATCCCCTCCCGGTAGCGCTGGCGAAGTTCCCCTTTGTGCCCGTGAAAGACCACCCGCGCCACTCCATGCCGCTGTTCCCCGCGATTGAGTTGCCGCAGGATACGCCCCCGGTACGCCTCGTCGTGGACATAGTTCAGCAGATACAGCGTCTTCTCGATCCGGCCCAGCTCCGCCACGGCGCGGCCCAGGCTGGACAAGCTTCCCCCGCGCTGCAATGTCCGCATCACGCTGGCCGCGCCCACCTTGCCGAGTTTCAGTGATCCGGCGAGTCTGAGCATGTCCTCCCAGTGAGCGGCGATCAGCCGCTCATTCAAGGTGTGTCGGCTCAGGTCATTCAGCGCTCCATAATCCGCATCCCGATCGAGCCTCCAAAAGCGTTGATCAGGGAGATCGGCCAGCCTCGGGCTGAACTTGTACCCCAGCAGGGCGAACAACCCGAACACCACGTCGCTGTAGCCGTGGGTGTCCGCCATGATCTCCCGCGGATCGAGGCGGGTCTGCTGTTCCAGCAGGCCCGCCAGGATGTACAGCGAGTCCCGCAGCGTCCCCGGAATCACGATGCCGTGAAAGCCCGTGAACTGGTCACTGGTGAAGTTGTAGTAGGTCACGCCGCGCTGAGCACCGAAATACTTTCGGTTCCACCCCGCGTGAATGGTGCGAACTGGGACGACGAACCGCAAGCCGTCGGCGGAGGCGACTTCGCCGCCGCCCCACGCTCGCGCGAGGGGCAAGTCGTCTTGCGCATTCACCAGCCGGGCATTCGCGGCAGTGATGGTATCGGCCCGCACGTAATTTTGCTGAATCCATGACAGCCGGGACAGGGTCAGCGCTGAAACGTCCGGCCTCGCCACGGCCTTCAGGCCGATGTTGCAGGCCTGAGCGAGCAAGACGGCGCAGATGCTCAGCGGCAGGTCCGTCACACGCGATTTCCCGTCGGCGACATGGGTGAACGCGTCGGCCAGGCCGGTGAAGGCGTGGACCTCCATCAGCAACTCGGCCAGATCGATGACCGGCAACCGCGCAGCGACCTGCGCCCGCAGGTGTTTGAGGCTCGGCGGCTCGTCCAGCGCTTCGGGTGCGGTCAACCTCACCTGAGGTTGACCGTCCTGCACCGTCAGCGTCAGCGCCTGATTCTGGGCAAGATGCTGTTCGACTTCGCGGTAGGCGCTGTCCAGTTCCAGTCGCAGCACGTCCAGTTCACCGCGCACCTCCAAGGAGCGGTCCAGCGCCCGGCACACGTCGGCACGTACGTCTTCCCAGGCGGCTCCCTGCAACAGTTCGGCCCTTGGGTCACCGTAGCTCTGACTCCGCTCCACGAAGACCTCGCGGCGTTTCAACGCGTGTTGCAAGCGGTCGAGGGCACACAGGGTGTACGCCTGATGGTCCACCTCGCCCTTGTGCGGAAAGACCCGGCGTTCCCAGGGTTTGGTGACGAAGCCCCGAGGGGCGTCCGTCCACTTCGGCTTGCCGCCTCCCGGTTCGTCCCTGCGCTTCAGGAAGGCCAGGGCGTCCAGCAGGGGTTTGGCTCCCGCCGTGCCGCTGAACCCCACGGTAAGCAGCAAACTCCGCAGGAAACGCCGCACGGCGGCGTAGGCACCGCTCAGGGCCTCCGGGGCCGGATCGTCGTCCGGGCTGGCGAGTGCCTGCACGGTCAGGGTGGCCGCCCGCAAGGGAGCTTCCCCGAAACGCTCAAAGGCCAATGAGCGCACTTCCTCGGGCGGAATGTCCGGATCGAGCAGCACCGCCACGGCTTCCCGGAGCAGCAACGCCGCGTGGTCGAGGTCTTTCAGGGAACGCAGGCGTTCCCGCCTGCGGTTTGCCTCACCCCGGAGGGCTAGGTCGTTCATAACCCCGCCGAACATGTCCAGCACGTCGTCGGTGGCACGGCGCTCCAGATGTTGCAGAAAGGCCAGCAGGGTCGCCAGGCGGCGATCCTCCCCCAGACGCTCGATCAATTGCACCCGCACCGTGAGGGCGTGACGCACCAGGATGGCCTGCCGGGATTCCGGCACGTCGCTCAGGTCAACCGTGCTGACGCCGATGTCCCGAATCTGCTCGATACGGTAAATGGCCTGATAGAGGGCTGCCGAGCTGATCCGAGTCGGCGGCGTCCGCAGACTCTCCAGCGGCGTTTGCCAGTTCTTTTCCGGCAGGACCAGCAGCGCATCGAGCGCGGCCTTCTGCGCTGGGCTGAGGCGCTGACTGAGGCCCTCGAAGGTGCGAGCGGTGAACCGCTCGCGGACACGGGCAATCAGGCGGGCCAACACCGTGACACCGGGCAGCACGACGCGCTGCTGGATAAGGTGGGCGGTCGCCAGGTCGAAGAGGACGCTGGGACGGCTGGCACTCAGCGCGAGTTGGGCATAGACCCAGCGGATCAACCGGAAAGCCTGGAAGCCGTCGAACTCGCGATAGTCCAGCGCGGCGATGATGGCCTGACGGTGGCTGTGGCGGGTCGCGCCGCGAACCGCATACCTCGTGAATTCGCTCGCTTCGAGACGCAACTGTTGGGCGAGGTGCGTCACCACCACCGAAGGCGTGTCGAGGGGCTGTTGCAGGAAGGTGCCCAGGAACCGCAGGGTGCCGAGTTGCACAGCGAACCCGAGTTCATTCTCCGGGCGGCGGCGCTCGGCAACGAGGTGCAGGTCCGCCTCGCTCAGAAAGAAAAACTGGGTGAGCTGTTCTGGTGTGGGATCCCCCTGATACCGCCCGTAACGCGCTGCCTGCTCATCGGTCAGGAATTCGACCGGCATGGCGGTCAGGTGGCCCGTTGCAGCAAGCGGGTGACGGTGCTGGGATGAACCCCGAACAGGCGGGCGCACTCCGCCGCCGTATGCCGCCCGGACGCGACGGACTCGCGGATTTCCTGCTCCTGTGTTGCGCTCAGCTTCCGCTTCCGTCCCCCAACCCGGCCTTCCAGCCGGGCCTGTTCCAGGCCCGCGCGGGTCCGTTCCCGGATCATGGCGCGCTCGAACTCGGCGAAGGCCCCGACCATCTGCATCATCATCCGGCCCGCCGGGGTGGTGGTGTCGATGGCTTCGGTGAGGCTGCGAAAGCCTGCCCCACGGGCCGCCAGATGCTCCATGATGTGCAGCAGATCCTTGAGGCTGCGGCTGAGCCGATCCAGCTTCCAGACGATGACCACATCGCCTTCCCGGAGCTGGTCGAGCATCTTGTGCAGCTCCGGGCGGTCCCAGCGGCCACCGGAGGCGTGTTCGGTGAACACGCGGTCTGCTCCAGCGTCCTGAAGCGCTCGAAGTTGGAGGGCGGTGTCCTGATCGTGCTGCTTGCTGACGCGGGCATAGCCGAGGTGCATGGGGCCTCCGGGTTGCGTTGAGCGGTTGCCATTCGTGGTGAATTTGCAATACCGTTCCGCAACTCGGAAAGCCGCGCTGGGTCAGGTGAGCCGCATCATTGCACAGACGCTCGTTTGTGCAAGCTTAGGCTACATGGCGACCCGCTGAAGGATGCCGCAAATCTGCAACTCTGGGGAGGATATTTTTTCTATCCTGGGACCGGGAGGAGGCCTTGCCACATTTCGCCTCCCTCGACTTGTCAACTCAGGAGGGTGTATGAAAAGAGTTAGCCTTTTGGTCATCACGCTGCTGCTTGCTGGATGTGGTCAGACAGATCTTGCCCCGACTGTGCGAGAGAGCGACTCATCGAGCGCCGTCACCGATTCTCGCCCAGAAGGGCCGACTTTTGCTGCACAGGACACACTAAAGTCTGGCGGCGATCTCACAGCACAGGACGTCACTGGTTGCACGAAGGAGGTTTCAAACCCTCACCAATCGGGCCACAATAACGCCGAGATCATCACCAAGGGGCAGTTAACCTGTGGGCCTACTAATCAGGATTTACGTGCGTACATTACCGTTTACATGTGGCACTCTAGTGGATGACCACAGGCATGACGATGGTTATTCATCGCAGTGGTAGTGACGTTTGAGCTTGTCCCGTGCCGCCGATATCGAAAACTGCCAATTCGCCCGCACCGACCGCGCATTGCGGTCGGTTTCCCACGCCAGCAACTCCGCTTCGACGGCATCCACACTGGCCAAGCGCTGCCCCAGACACTGTCGTTGCAGGACTGACCACTCCAGTTCCGCCATGTTGAGCCACGACGCATGTTTGGGCGTGTACACCCACTCGAAGCGTCGGCTCAGCCGACGCGCCTCCTCCGCCGGGAGATGTTGATACAGCGCGGCCGGACTGTGCGTCGACAACTGATCCAGCACCAGCACGATCCTGTCCGCTGCCGCGTACCGCATGTCCAGCGCCTGGAGCTGTGCCGCGAACTCGGCGTTGCCTCGCCGTTCCGTGACCGTCACGGTGCGCTGACCCATCAGCGGTTCAAAAGCCACGAAGAAATTCACTGTGCCGCAGCGCTTGTATTCATGATCGACCCGTGCCGGGTATCCCGGCACGGGTGGCAGCGGATCGCGCACGTGATCGAGCATCTGGTAGGACTTCTCATCGAAGCAGATCACCGGCCGACGGGCATCGTAGGGCAGGGCGTACGTATCCAGTACGGCTTCCATCCGCCACACGAAGTCTGCGCCTACCTGAGCGACACACCAACTCTCGACCTGCCACGGCTTGAGGACGTTTTTTTCAGCGTGCGCCGGACAGTTTCATCACTGATGCTGTCTACGACCCCCAGTGTCACCAGACGATCAGCCAGCAACTGCATCGTCCAGGTTTCGCGCCCGACGGGCGCAGAGCACACTTCGGCAATGAGGATGGCCGTCCCGTGAGCATCAAGTTTGGGCGGCTGTTTCGGCCGGGCTCTTTCGTACAGGGCGGCCTTCAGGCCGCCCTGTACGAACTTGCGCCGGATGGAGGCGACGGTCACGGTGCTGACGCCCACCCGCTCGGCGACGTTCCGATCCTTCAGTCCCTGGTCACTGAGCAGTAACAGGCGGGCGCGGGTCATGACCCGCGCACTGTGGACGCCTTTGCGGGTCATGTCCGTCAGTTCCTGCCGCTCGTGTGGCGATAACGCCACCACAAACTGTTTCTGTCGTCCCATCCCTCAGCTTAAATCAAGCCAAGCCTGTGGTCATCCAGCACTCTAGTGGGGCACTCTATCGTAAAAGCTCTACACAGATTCTTAATTTAAGCCGGTATAATCTGACCAAGTCTCCGTGGAGTTCTAATGTTGCTGCTGGACCCTGTGTGCCTGGATACTACTACGGCAGTATCAATGTAAAATACACTAATTTCAGTGGCGGTATCGTCAGCTATTCACCTGATCTCTATACTGGCACTATCTACGAGGACTGCATCTACTGAACGCTTAGAGGATAACGGGCTTAGCAAATCCTTGCTAAGCCCGTTTAAATAAATGTACACTTAAATGCATTTACAATCATAACATCAACTCGCCTGCCAGTACTCTCGACGCGTCGGAAAAGTGTTAATCCGGAATCTCGATCAATAATATACTGACAACTCAGGGAATTTTCCAGTAAATCATCTGACGTCGAACCGCGCAGAAGGGGCGGTACAGGTTGTGCTTGTACTTCAAAGGCTTGCCGTTCTAAGAATACGCAGTTCTCTACGCTGATCAGATAACATTGTGTAATTAGCTCTTTGGTTCTGCATATAACTTGATTCTGAAATCTAAAATTGGACAGGGTTGGCTGAAGGTAAGCGGGCGGAATATGCATTCCGATGAGTCCCTGACGTCTCTCAAGCTCCGCCACTTCCAATCGTGTGAATTCTTGCCCCTTTTGAGCGGTGTACACACCATCTTTGATATCAACAACTGCCGCAACACCCTGAGGATCGTTTTCGGGAGAAATACTCAGATGGAAGCTGTGATTGCGATACCAAGACAACTGTGTCTGGCGTGGGGCTGGGGACAATTCTGGCTGCTCCTGCACCTGGCTATAGGACACGTCGCAGGAGAGGAGCTGGTGGGGACAGCGGTAAGCTGCGGTGAGAAAAGCCCAATCCATAGCTGATTATCGCAATAATGCGTTGAGTTCCGAAAGAGGGGCAAGCAATACCAGCGGGGGAGCGGGGACTTCCTAAACGCGTGTCACCCAGTGCCAAGATTCAACACATTATTGATTCCTGCGTTGGAGCGTAACGAGAGGGGTAGGATGAGGGCATGCTGCCAGCCTGGCAACCCACCCGGTGGACCCGCGAACAGATGGAAGAACGGCGACTGTTCGCTGAACCGTATCTCCGCGCAGGGGAGCTGAGCTCCACCCAGATCGCCGAACGGTGCGGCGTCAGCAGCAGTGCCGTTCGACGATGGCGACAACGTCTGCGCACGCAGGGCTCTCTTGAAGCCACCATTGCTCCAGGCCGCACACCACGACTGACGGACGCTCAGAGCGCCCAGATCATGACGATCCTCAGCGCGGGGCCGGGCCCCGCGCAGGCCCCGAATGCCCGCTGGACGTGCCCACAGGTGCGCGAGCTGATCGGCCAGACCTACGACGTGTGGTACGACGTCGATCACCTCAGTCGGCTCTTACGGCAGTGGGGATTCACACCACAGAAACCGATGAGGCGGGCACGAGAACAGGATCAGGAGGCCCTCGTCAGCTGGGTGGACACCACGGTGCCCGAGTTGGAAAAAAAAAGTTGAGGCCGGAGAAACACTCGTCTTCATCGATGAGGTGGGCTTCAGCTTGAAGCCCACCGTGACCCGCACCTGGGCCCCCTGTGGTCAGACGCCCGTGTTGGTATCCAAGCACCGCTGGGACAGCGTGTCGACGATTGGAGCGATCGCCACGACGGGGGCTTAACCTAGCGAAAGCCAATATTTTGGCCAAGTCGTTGAAGTCTCCAGAGTGGAGCCCGGGAGTCCTCCAATCGACGGCATCGCTGCCCCTGAGATTAGGTTTTAGCTGCGAACTTCACCTTGAGCGCCACGTCACCAAGCGGACATAGGTGAGGGCACCATCGATGCGCCACCAGGAGGGGTCTTCACCCGGGATGCCTACATTGATGCGTAAGACCAACTGATATGCCGGATGACAGTACGCCAAAACCGGACTTGCTGGTGCTTGCTTGAGCTGAGACAACGGTTGCCATCCACAGGTTGCAAATGCCCCTGGGTCGGCTATGACACTCGGATCATTCGTCCCCAATAACACGATTGCTTGGTATGACTCGTTGACTGTTTGGGTCGAGTAAGCTCCCTGAAAATGCGCAAGTGCGGCTTGGGGAAGTGGTGCGGGGCAGTTGAAATCGGACGCGGCGGATGCGACGCACAGATCACCTCCAAGTCCACTAGCAACAGCAAGTAGATCCATCAACGCCTTCACATCAATCCCCATAGGCAAAACCATAACAGAGGTGCCATGAGGCACCTCTGTTCCTACAAGCATCTCAATAAGGTTGAAGCACGAGGGGCTGCACGACGCTAGCGCGGTTGGCGGCTACGCTCCAGATACTCTCGCCTCGACCGAAAGTTTGTGCGCCATCACAGGACGCCTCGAGAAAGTACGCGAATGCGTAGCGTCCGGTCGCTGTGGTGTTTCCGCCCATAAACTTGCGTGCTGTCTGAGCGAAGCCATACCCGGTGCCAGTCGTAGAAGTGTACGGACCGAAGGTACGGTTGTTTGGGCCAACGACGGAGATGCTGTGGGTGACGGTTGCTCGAGCATCAATGCCGTCAAATGGGCTGGCATCGACGCAGCTAATACTGGCTCGTGACCAGGCGTCCAGACGACCCGCAACGATGCCGTTTACTTCCTCGGCAATTCGTGGCACTCCCACCCCAAGTTGCTGAGCACCGAGCTTGGGGAGATCCACAACGGAGGTTTCCTGCACCTCGCCTGTCGGCAGGATCGTATAGAGTACATCCTTCTTCATATCCTGAATCGAGTTCAGCCCGAGTTTGCGAAGCGCTGACTGTACTTCGGGCCGCTGGGTAACAATTTGGTCGTAGGTGGCGTCAAGCTGCTGCTGCGTGAATTCAGCAGTGGGCGCTTCGACCACATCCTGGGACTGTCCACAGGCGGTCAGGGCGGCAGCGATGACTGCCCAGCACAGCATTTGTTTGTGTAGCATACGGCTCCTTTGAGCAACCAGTGAGATTTGGGGATGCTCGTTGGCATCGTACGGGGGCTTGCCTGGTACGGCACGCAGATATGACCGCCAGCCCTGAAAAAATATTCTGAGATTTCACAGCTTCAGCTCAGAAGGCTAGCCCTACATGGGGTCAATAGGTGAGGCGTCAAGCGAAAGCCACGATATGACTGGACCGCGACTGTGCGCCAAGCTTGCGGAAACGACCGTCTGTGCAATGTCTTGGACCATCTGATGGCAGGCTACTTCCCACATTGCGAAACTATGTTGCACAATGAGCTGAATTGGCAACCTGTTTTCGCAACCCTGGAGGCCCCATGCAGATTGGCTATGCCCGCGTCAGCAAGCAACACGAACAGGACACCGCCGCGCAACTGCGGGCGCTGAAGGACGGTGGGGCTGAGCGCGTGTTCACCGAACACGCTTCGGGGGGCCGCTGGGACCGGCCCGAACTCCACAAGATGCTCGACCAGCTCAGAGAAGGGGATGTGGTCATCGTCTGGAAGCTGGACCGACTCAGCCGCAGCCTCAAGGACCTGCTTCACCTGATGGAGCTGCTGGGAGATCGGGGCGTAGGCTTTCGCAGCTTGACGGAGGCCATCGACACCACCACCCCGGCGGGCCGAATGATGATGCAGATGGTGGGGGCCTTCGCGGAGTTCGAGCGGGCCATGATCCGGGAACGAACCCGCGCGGGCCTGGAACAGGCCCGGCTGGAAGGGCGTGTTGGAGGCCGCAAACGCAAGCTCTTGCCCCATCAGGAACAGGACATCCGCGAGTCGGTGGGGTCCGGGCGGCGGACAGCGGCGCAGTGTGCCCGCCTATTCGGGGTCCATCCCAGCACCATCACCCGACTGCTCCGGCGTTAGCTGGCGCGTGAAACACGACTGGTCCCCCGAAGAGCTGGCTGGGCAGTTCACCCTGACCCATCCAGAACGGGCGTTCCTGGGCTTCAAGGGCGAGGCGGCCTCGCTAAGTCTGGCTGCGCTGCTCAAGACCTTTCAGCTCCAGGGCGAGTTTCTGGACCATCCCCAAGGGGTGCCCGGTGTGGTCGTCGATTTCCTGGCCCAGCAGCTTGCGGTCTCCCCGGCATGCTGGGCGGAGGTGGACTGGTCCACCCGAACCGCTCGGCGTTACCGCGATGAGGTGGCACACTTCTGTGGCTTCCGGGCCTTTCGGGGGCTGGATGAAACCGCGTTGATCGCCCATCTCATGCCTCTGATCGCCGATCTCAATTCAGACTCGGAAACCTTGAAACAGCAGGGACGAGAGTTTTTGCGGGGAGAGCGCCTCGTTCCGCCCACGGCGGAACGCCTGGGACGTTGCCTGCGCGCTGCCGTGAACAGGCAGGAAGCCCGCTGGTTGCAAGGCATTCAGGCTCGCCTCAAGCCCCAGTCCTGTCAGTCCTTGGACGCTTTGATCAGCACTGACGCGGCGGCAGATGACCTGCAACCCCTTCTGGTCATCCGCTCCACGCTGGCCGCGCTCAAGGACACCGCCGGGCGGGTCAAGGTGGACACCGTCCTCGAAGAACTCGCCAAGCTCGACGAATTGCGCGCCCTGGGGCTGACTTCCGAGGTTTTCACTGGCGTTCCGCCCAGAGTCGTCGGGCAGTACCGTCGCCGGGCGGCCAGCGAACCGCCCCGCGAATTGCGACGCCATCCCGCCCCCTTGCGCCATGTCCTGCTGGCCGCGCTGTGCTGGCAACGCCAGACCGAAGTCACCGATGACCTGGTGGAACTGCTCATCCGGGTGGCCCACCACATCGGCACCCACGCCGAGAGCAAGGTGGAGGCGGAGTTGCTGCGGCAACTCCGGCGGGTCAGGGGCAAGAGTGCGCTGCTGTTCAAGCTGGCGAAGGCCGCCCGCGCTCAGCCGGAAGGAGCAGTACGGGAAGTGATCTATCCGGTGGTGCCGGAGCCGGTTCTCGATGACCTGATCCGCGAGATGGAGGCCGAGGGCAACTATGACCGCCAGGTGCGCCTGGTTACGCGCAATTCCTACGGCCACCATTATCGCCGGGCCATCTCGTTGCTGCTGGACGCCCTGACCTTCCGCTGCAATAACGACCGCCACCGGCCCATCATGCGGGCGCTGGAGCTGCTGGCGAAATACCGGGACCGCCGGACCTTGACCTTTCCCCTGAACGAGGACGTGCCGCTGGGTGGTGTCGTCAAGGACGACTGGCAGGCCCTGGTCCTCGATGACGTCGAGGGGCGCAAGGTCAACCGCGTCACCTACGAGATGTGCGTCCTGACCACGCTGCGTGACAAGATCCGCTGCAAGGAGGTCTGGGTCGAGGGAGCCGGGCGTTTCCGCAATCCCGATGAGGACCTTCCCGGCGACTTCGAGCAGAAACGGGCCGAGTACTACTCGGCCCTGGCCCAACCGGGTGAAGCTCAGACGTTTACCCGTCAGCTTCGCACCCACATGGAAACCGCGCTGGACGCACTGAACACCGATCTTCCCACCAACGCCAGAGTCAAGCTGGTCACGTCGAAGAAGGGGAAGGGGCGGCTGTCAATCTCGCCGCTGGCCGCCCTCCCCGAACCGCAGAACATCACCCGGCTGGCCGCGGCGCTGGTACAGCGCTGGCCGATGACCAACCTGCTGGATGTCCTGAAAGAAACGGAACTGCGGACCGGGTTCACCACCGCCTTCCATTCGGTGGCAGCCCGTGAGGTGCTGAGCCGTGAGGTGGTGCAGCGCCGATTGCTGCTGTGTCTGCACGGCATCGGCACCAACGCGGGCCTGAAGCGGATGTGCAGTGGGGGCGGGGAGGACAGCTTCGCTGACCTCCAGTACATCCGTCGTCGCTACGTCCACAAGGAACACCTCCGGGCAGCGATCAGCCGCGTGTGCAACGCCATCTTTCAGGCTAGGGACGCCACGCTGTGGGGCGAGGCCACCACCGCCTGCGCCTCGGACAGCAAGAAGTTCGGGGCCTGGGACCAGAACCTGATGACCGAGTGGCACGCCCGCTACGGCGGTCCCGGCGTGATGGTGTACTGGCACGTCGAGCAGCATTCGGTGTGCATTTACAGCCAGCTCAAAAGCTGTTCCAGCAGCGAGGTGGCCGCCATGATCGAGGGCGTGCTTCGGCACGACACCGAGATGGCGGTGGACAAGAATTACGTAGACACCCACGGCCAGAGCGAGGTGGGCTTCGCATTCTGTCAGCTACTCGGCTTTCAGCTTCTGCCGCGTCTGAAGAACATCAAGCACCAGAAGCTGTACCGCCCCAATAAGGGCGAGCCAGAAAAATACGTCCACCTGCAAGCGATCCTGACCCGCCCGATCCAGTGGGAGCTGATCGAGCAGCAATACGATGAGATGATCAAGCTCGCCACCGCCCTGCGGCTGGGGACGGCGGACGCCGAGAGCATCCTGCGGCGCTTTACCCGCCAGAACGTGCAGCACCCGACGTACCGGGCGCTGGCTGAGTTGGGGAAAGCGGTGAAAACCGCTTTCCTGTGCGACTATCTGCGCCAAGAGAGCCTGCGCCGCGAGATCCACGAGGGCTTGCAGGTGATCGAGTCGTGGAACAGCGCCAACGACTTCATCCTGTACGGCAAGGGTGGCGAGTTCACCAGCAACCGCATCGAGGAGCAGGAAATCCAGATGCTGGGCCTGCACCTGCTCCAGGTCAGCCTGGTCTACGTCAATACGCTGATGATGCAGCAGGTGCTGTCAGAGCCGGAGTGGCAGGGGCAGTTGACCGGGGCGGACCTGCGGGCCTTGACCCCACTGAAGTGGCAGCACATCAATCCCTACGGCACCTTCACGCTGAATATGCATGAGCGGCTGCCACTCAGGGTCTAGCGGGTACAGGCGAGTTGGACAAATTTTTGTCCTTCGCTAGGTTAAGCCCTACACCAAGAGTCATCCCCCGGAGAGTGGACACAGAGGGGGAGGTGGGGGTGCATTACGCGTGGACAGGCCGACGGAGTCGGCCTCGTCGTCCCCCACCCTGCGCCTGACCGTGCTCGATCTCGACGACCGCGTGACCCCGGACGCTGACTACCCCTCAAAACGGGGCATGAGTGTGCTCAAGGCGCGCCAGGATGCGCCGGACGGATGCAGCAGAAGATCTTGGAGATGATCAAGCCCGAGTCGAAACACGGACACCGCACGGTGTCCGTGTTTCTTTACTTTGGTCGCCGTTCGACGTGCTACGACCTCGCCCGTCACGCACGCCCAGATGAAGGCGACGCTGACGACCGTCAGGAGCGAAGACACTCGTTCGGCGCGTGTCAGACCCGTATCTTCCAGGTTGAACCCTCTGGTTTTCAACGCGGCGTGCAGATTCTCTGTTTGCCAGCGCAGGGCATACCGGCGCATGTTCGGCAGGGCGTGGCCCCGATACGCCAGGTACAGCATTTCACCGGCTGCGTTTTGCGTGGCCGCCACCCGCAGATTCACACCGTAGATGCGGGTCTGGCGATGCCAGACCCTGACTTCACCCACCTGAAGGTTCTTGAAGACTGCCCAGACCGGCATGCAGTACGCGCCGATCGTAGCGCGAGCTGGGAGACGAATGCAGGGCGCAATCCCGTGCTGGTCGAGGAATCGAAACCAGTGCTGCCCAATGAATTCACGATCCGCGAGCAGGCACCGGATCTCCCGATCTGGGCAGAGCTTCAGGAAGCGCTCCACGAGCGCTTCCCGGACACAGGAACGACTGGCCCCCCCGTGCGGGAGCAGTGTCCACATCAGCGGCAAACTGAACCCGTTCCACACGGCAGAGAGCAGGAGAATATTGACGTCCTGCTGTCCAAGTTTCCAGTTGGTGCGGTCGAGAATGAGGTCGACTGGGCCGGGCGGGAGAAAGGACAAGGCGAATCGGGGGAACAGCGCCTCAGGAAACGGGAACTGGACGAACCGGCAGAGCCGCTGATACCGAGTCGTCAACGAGCCTGGGAGAGCGACGTGTGTCTTCAAGCTGTACAGGACGACGGTGCGCGCCTGAATGACCGCCAGGATCAGTGCCGTGAAGACGACGAGGCGGCGGGCGTCCACAGGGAAAGCAGACCGCAAGGCGGTCTGCAAGGTATCGTGAGGTGGTCGGTTCCCAAGGGTTTTCATCGCAGAAATACCGTACAGGAGCCGACTTTCTGCTGCCTACTGTGCGTTTTGAAGGGTAGTCAGGTTGTTGACACTTAGGAGCTCGGGTGGACTGGAAGCCCCTCGCTCTCACAGGCGCTGTTTGCCGGTGGACACCGTACTTTCGGAAACGCTGGGCACTTGGGCGGGCCTTTTTGGAACTAGCTCGTTTGCGGTGAGAAGCTGCTGGGCACACAAACGCCGTTCTTGCGGTGGTTGATGGGTCAAGCTGAAGATTCGCCATACACGGAGTACTTCCCAACTCGGTCTTCCGTCGCTCGCTCATACCGGAATAAATAAGAGAGGGCCCCCACACCGGGGGCCCTCTTCGCCGTCAATTGCAATGAGACACTCCAACAATTCACCAACTGTCGCTTCGCCTCCAGCGTCTGGCGCTCAAACGCGTGCCCCAGTAAGGGTGGTCCGGCCAGAGCGTCTTGCGCGTGATCGAGCCTTCCGCACAGCGTGGGTGCATTATTTACCCCGAATGTTTGAGCCGAAGCGGCCCACGACCTCACTTCCGCCGAACAAGCTCCCACTCATTGACAATCGCTTCCTGGGGCCACTCGAAACGCTCGCGTACGATTCCGAGCCCAGCAACCCACCAGCGGTCGAAAGTGATCGCATCTGTAGCCGTACGAACTACGTAACACGGCCGTTCTTCCCACTTCGTCACGTCTAAGAGCGACAGTTGCCCATCTTCTAATCGGTCACTCTTGGCAACCGTCTGACCATGCTCAGCTGCTGCTGGCAACTCAAGGACAGGGCTAGACGATCGCACATCGTCGCCATTCTCACTGCGAGGAATCTGGGCTCCGTGGCAGTAAATTCCGTCCGGGGCCACCAAATACACTTCTTTGGTTTCTCCGGCTTCGGAGTCGCCCATTGAACTAATGACCTCGAATCGTTGGTCATCAATTTGAGAGACTTTTCGGTGCAATTCCTGTCCAGTCGCCATCTGGAAAACGAACTCTCCAGGAACCAAGAACTCAGTTGGGTTGATTTGCATTGTCGCCCACCGCCTCAATATTTTTTGAGGGGCACGAGAGGCCCCTCAAGTTACTCATCCAAAGCTATTGACTGTTGGCCTCGCACACTGCCGTACAAGCAATGTAGCACGCGGCAACAAGCGGCGGCGAAACTGCACGTGGGCACAGCAGTGAGCATCTCAAGAAACAATCCAAAAGGTCCTGCGGTTCCGCCTCACCAGCGTTTTCCTCTACGAGGGCTGCCCAAGCAGCATCAGCGGACACCGGGGTGGACGCGGCGCTGCCAGTGGTGGAGACGCTCACCTCCGGCAGGTTTGCCCCAACCAAAGCTCCTGCTGGAGCACTCGAAGCCGCGTCTCCAGCTTGCGCCTGCGCGACTGCCCCCCCACCCCACGACAGGGCCAAAAGAACGAAGACACTGACAAATCCTTTCATGATTTCTCCCTTCGCAACCTTTGTAGACATCACCTAATGGGTATCTTCTGCAAAGATGTGTTGCCTGTGCCTGATCCAGTAAGTCTCCATGTGATCTCCCCAAGTTCATTGATGAGTATGAATGTCGGCGTTGCTTTGACGTTATACTCATTATATATTTTTCGATTACTTAACTCATCAGATAAAATATCTATGTTGTTTTTTGCGCCAGCACTCTTAAATTGAGATTGCGTTTCGCTTATATTACTTGGAGCGATCACAAACATCCGCAGACTTGGCTTGTCATAGCTTAACTGGATGACTTTAGGCAATTCTTGCCTGCAAAATTCACAATCAAATTGATGGAAGACCAGCAATGTATACCTGGAGTCAATCCAAGCCACACCTTCTATTGGCGTAGCTCTGGCGCCGGGGGCACCTTTGGCGTACAACACAGTTTTCAAATCACCTTGAGAAAATTCACTTGCCAACTTCTCCAATTCCTCTAATGACAGTAGACCTTCGTAGAATCCCCGAATGACACTCCCTGAGTCGACAAATACGATTGCAGGGATGGATTTTAAGCCGTACTGGACGGCGATTTTGGCGTCCCTGTCCTCTTGTACTTCCGCAGTTATAGAGCTGCCAGCCAGCAGAGTTCTTCGAGCGACCGCTTCATCTGGAACGATGAGCGAAACTCGGATGCCGCCAAGTTGCTTCTGTATTACGGCCAAATGCGAGATTTGTAATGCACAGGATGAGCAGTCCGGTCTGACAAATAGATAGATGGTCGGCTGGACAGCCGAAGTACTCATGTCCTGTTTAAAGGATGAGCCATGTAGATCACCTCTCGTTATGCCAGTGAAAGCCTGTGCTGATGAGACAAGCAGGCAGACGAAGAGACAAATGAGCGCAATGGCACGCATTGAAGTACCCCCGATGTCTTGAATTTCGATGAGCGTAACAGTCTCAGCTTGACTGGTTGGCGCAAGTGTGGAGTCATGGCGGAAGTTAAATAAATAATTAATGTTTTAGAACATAACTTTAAACATTAAACTGTTTGAACTAAAGGAAGAGATATGGAAACGAAAAGGTGTAGAGTCGCCACTTTTGTGATCGCTATCACAAGCAGCCCTTTTGATTCTCGACTTTCAGATCGTCCAAAGGGTCGAGAGTGACCACTGGCACGGCTACCAGCGTTTGTTATCAGACTTGGTTCTGGACTCTTACAAGCGTTATTACCAGACGCGACTGCCCTGGTTGTAGGTGATCGTTGGCTGATAATGAATCTTCTCAGACATGCGCCTTTGCACTTCGCGCCTTACATCCTCCAATAAATCCGTGTTCTGGAGCGCCTCGGCTTGTAGAGTCTGCAGGTCATTTCACAAGCGTCACAAAGCTGGCGGCTCAGCTCCTTTTCGTTTCCATACCTTGAGTTGGCTGGAACCAGACCCTGTCGGCGAATTCAGAAGAGGACGCCAGGAACGCCTGCTCACCGACAACCACCAGTCGCCGGAAGGACCAAACCACGCTGAGTTCGTAATTCGCCAGCAAAGGCTGGTTCCAGCCAACTCCCCCCTCGCTTCTCATGCAGGAAAACAGGTTTTCAGGTTTTCGGGAATAGCATCCTGTAGGAGAAAGGGCTGGCCCTGACGCCAGCGCCGGAGCAGCCATTCCACCCAGATGTGCTCATCGGCCTGCAGGACCAGCAGGTTCTCTGGCCGGGCGTCTTTCTTGTCGCCATTGAGGTGGTGCACCACTTCGCCGGGCTCCAGCGGGCGCCCAAGCTGCTGCGCCGCGACGACTCGGTGCAGATACTCCATCCGTTTCGTTTCCCGGTTGTAGATCTGAGGATAGGACACAGAACCTCCTGAAAGACTGAATACCTGAAAAGAAGAATACCTGAAAACGGGTATAGGGGTATACCTGAAAACAGGTTTTCAGTACTCTGTAAACGATGTACAAAATTGCCATTGCCAACGACAAGGGCGGCGTCGGGAAAACCACGACCGCCGTCATGCTGGCCACGCTACTGGCCGAGCGCGGCCCGACCCTCCTGATTGACGCGGACGAGAAGACCGCGAGTGCCATGGAGTGGGCCCAGGCCGGACCCGGTCTGTCCTGCGACGTGGTGCCCATGGAGGCCTTCGAGAATCTGGCCCTCGACCCGTACAGCTACCTGGTGTTCGACACCAAAGCCGGTGAGGAAGCGGGCGACCTGCTGGCCCTGTCCCGGGCAGTCGATCTGCTGATCGTACCGACCAAACCCGACGCGCTGAGCCTGCGTGCCCTACCGAAGACCCTGGCGCCCCTGATGGAGCAGGGCGTGTCCAACTACCGGGTCCTTATCACCGATGTGCCCCCCGCCCCGAGCACGGACGGGCACGAGGCGCGGGTGGCCCTGATGGACCTGAACGTCCCGGTCTTCAGCCGTGACATCCGGCGGGCCAGTGCCTTCAACAAGGCCGCCCTGGCCGGCACGCGGGTGCGGGACGTCAAGGGAGATCAGCGGGCCAAGCTCGCCCACATGGATTACGACCTGGTGCTCAAGGAGATCCTGAAGTCAGTAACCCCGCGCTAAAGAGCGAGGCTTGTGTCTGGATTCCATCGCAATTCCGCGTATCTCGAAAGGCGAGCGGCTTTGACTTCAACATCCGACACATCAGGGCGCACTGACAACGCACCCGTACTCATCCAGTCCTGCCGGACGAGCATCGTTCGTAGGCCGATATTCACACTCGCCACCCGATCCGCGTGACCCCGATGACCACACACCTTACACACGAACTCCAGTCCAGCCCCAGGGCGGTTCCCCTTCGAGGTGTGGCCGCACTTGTAGCACGCTTGACTGGTGTAGTGGGCCTCCACCCGCACGGCAAGAGAACCGTGCAGTGGAGCCTTGTACGCCAGCGAAGACTGGAGTTCCGCGAACGACCACTGAGAACGGCGACGCTTGGCCCGCTTGGCCTTCTTGCTGGCCTTCGGGTTCCTGCGTCCCTCGGTACGGTCGTGGATGTTCGTGAGGTCTTCCAGACCGAAGATCGAGCCTGGAAAGCGGGTCAACAGCATCTTACTCAGAAGGTGGTTGCGATCAGCGACGAACCGTCTTTCCCGACTGCTGATGGCGACAAGTCGCCGCGTGGCAGAACGGGTGCCTTTGCGCTGGAGGGACTTTCTTGTACGAGCGAACTGGTCTTTTCGCTGGCGGACTGCCGCCCCCTTCTCGAACAGGCTTTGCCCGTCCTTATCGGTGGCGACGAAGTGATACCGCTGGCCGACATCCACACCCACCACGTTCTTGTGATCGGTCGGTCGGGGGTCGGGGAGATCAAGGTTCAGGGCGACGATCAGGAAGTATTGCTTCTTGGACTTCTGGTAGGAGAGCTTGGCTGCCCCCGTCTCGCAGCCCTGCGCGATGTACTCCAAGTGCTTGGTGTAGCCGTCGAACTCCAGAACGATACGGCCCGCCAGCGTGGAGATGCTGACTCGGCCATCCTTCTTCCACGAGTAGTCGCGCTGGTACTGGTACTCCAGCGTGCGGGAGACGAACCTGGGCGCAGCGTCCAGACCCTTGTATCGGCGCTTCGTGAAACCGCGTTCTCGGGCCTGAATGTTCTGCTTGAGCTTCGTCCACTGGGTCTTGTAGTTGGCCGCGACCTGCCGTTCCACCGTGCAGGCGAGTTGCGCCCCCAGCCCGAAACGCTCCCGCAACACTGCGTACGTCTCTTTGTGGAGCTTGGGGGCGCTGCTGGTCTTGTCCATCTCGAACGCCTTCTCGGAGGCGAAGTTCAGAGCGTCACGGTAGGCCAGAGATACCGCGTCCAGCATCGCCTTCTGTTCCGGCGAGTGGCGCAGTTTCAGCTTGGCGCTGATCGTGACCCTCATAGGAGAATTCTTATCACTATGAAGAAAATGACTCAAGAGGCTTCGGCCTCTGTAGCGCCGCCTGCGGCGCCGTCTCCATTTCTGCCCGCGCTGAAGCACGGGGTCTCCCGGAGTTTCCTATGAGCAAGTTCGGCGGTGCACTGAAGAAGCTCCAGGCCGTCCAGCAGGAGGACAGCGCCGGAAAACCTGAAAACCCGAATACTGGTAAACCTGAAGCGGTAACTGCTGCTGGCGCTCCAGCCGAAGCCCCCAAGCGAACCGGAAAACCTGAAAACCTGAAATCAGGTGAGTTGCCCGTAGCCGGTATCGAGCGTGAGAAGTACAGCACCTACCTCGACTCCGAACTCGTTACCGCCCTCAAGCTCCACGCCGTCCGGCACAAGATGAAACACCACCACGTGGTCGAAGCGGCCCTCCGCGCGTACCTCAAAGACCAGGAGTGAAGGGTGGCTGCGTGAAGGCGTTTCACGCAGCCACCTGCTGATTCTCCAGCGTTCCCAGGCCCCGGAGATCAATCGTGTGCTTCTGAAGACGCGGGCTTCTGGACGTTTTAGGCTCAGGGCATGTCTTCTGACGGTTCACCGGGGGTCGTGATCATGAGCGTCGTCCTGCTGTCATTCAGGTGTCTGGCATGGCCATGAAGCTCGCCGTTCCGTTCGCCGTCGATGAGCAGCAGCGTCTGATTCGACCGGCTGACGCGCAGCGCCACCACGTGTACTGGTGCCTGCAGTGTGGCCACCGGGTGCACTTCAAGCCGGGTAAGGTCCGGACCGCTCACTTCTTCCACGCGCATGGGAGCCAGTGCTCCGGCGAGAGCGTCCTGCATCTGGCGGCCAAGCGCGCCTTGGTCGAGGTCCTGCCGGGCCTGACGGAAGTGGGCCTGCTGCTGCCCTGCCGCCACTTCGATTGTCGTGAGGCAGAACTGGTGGTGTATCCGCTCCCCACCTTCGATCAGGTGCAGGCGGAAGAGACCCTGGGAGAGTACCGGTTGGACGTGGCCCTCCTGCAAGCGGGGAAGGTGGTTCTGGCCATTGAGGTGTACCACACGCACCGGATCGGCGAGGCCAAGGGCCGGGACCTGCCGGTGCCCTGGATTGAGGTGCCAGCCCGCGCGGTGCTGGAGAACATGCAGGTGTTCCAGCCGCTGGTCGAGGAGACCGTCACGAAAGCGGATCTGAAACGGGTCAAACCTGCAACGCCGTCTCTGCAGTGGAGTGCGGTTCAGGTCTTCGATCTGTTCACCCGCTGGCAGGACCTGCTGTTTCAGGGTCGCCGCTCACAGCAGACGGTGCTACCGGACCCGCTGTGTCAGACCTGTGAACAGACATGGTAGAAGGAGATGGAGCGTCGAAGCATGCGGTCCAGAGTGGCTGAGCTCGAAGTGAAGCGCGTCGCAGGCCTTGGTCCTGTCGCCTGGGTGACCCACCTCACCGTGGAGGAGCGGCGCCTGGAGTCGGCTGCCCGGTTGCGGGCGCTCGACGAAGACCGTGAGCAGCGGGCCAGAGATCACGCAGCCAGGCGGGAGGAGGATCTCCGTCGGCAGCGGGCGAAGTACGATGCCCGGCTGATGGAGCCACTGAGCCGGGCGGCGGAGCGGCTTCTGGATGAGCAGCCGCGCGCGATCCGGGAGGCGCTGACGTACCTCCGGGCGGAACTGCGGGACTTCAGCGTCCTGGAGGGGCGCATGCTGGTCGTGAAGGACTGCCAGAAGTGCGGAGTCAGACTGGTGCACATCGATACGGCCGAGTACTTTGGCACACTCGGGGTGTACGGCAGGTTGCTGAGGTACTGGAAGAAACCGGGCGCGGGCCGGGGCTGGGTGTTCAACGTCTGCCAGGCGTGTGGTGAGTGGCAGAAACGCGATACGGATGGACTCTCCTGGCGCTCGGCCATCAGCATTGACGGATACGTGTTTGTGGAAGTGCTGCGAGCATTCGGGCAGCTGCCAGCACCAGAAAGAAGGTAGGCTGGGTTTCAAAAGTTTTCGAGACACGGTCAGGCGTTCGAAGCGCGCCTGGCGGGTGTCGCGGCCTCCAGGGCCTGTACGATTGCCGACATGCGCGCCGGCGCTGCCTGCGCCGATGCCCTTCGCAGGCAGCGGCTGACCCTCCGCGCCGTCGACGTGCAGGTGGACGCCCACAGCTTCCGCGCCCGTCAGGGCGGACTCTGGAACACTGTGGAGGTTAGACGCGTCCTGGACGGAAAAAATCCAGCTCACATGGGAGGGGTCCGGATAGCGTTGACGGATCCTGCATACCGCGCTATAGTTAAGGAATCAAGGCGACCTCCGGGTCGCCTTCTTCCATTTACCTTGCGATCTCCCTTCCCGCGCCTGCGGACAGCTCTCGCGCCGCTTTATTGACAACGGCTTAAATTGAAGTCGCCGCCATGAGGCGCTGTGGCAACTGGATGTACCGAATCCTCTGCCATCCCGCACGCAGTCGTGTCCTCAGTTCCTTTGTCGTCCTAGCGCAGAAATTCCCCAAGACATTCCGCTTCACGTAGGCCCAGACCTTCTCAATCGGATTGAACTCCGGTGAATACGGTGGCAGGTACACCAGCGAGAGCCGATCCTGCGTCTCCACGAAGGCCGAGACGGCCTTCGCACGGTGAATCGCGGCATTGTCCAACACCACCACCAGTTCGCCCGTCACGTGCTTCAGAAGGTGGTTCAGAAACGCCAGCACGTCACCCGTCTTGACCGCTCCTGTCTGGGTCCGCTGGAGAAATTGCCCGTTCGACGTGATGGCCCCAATCGTTGAAAGCTTCTGCCAACTGGCCGGAAGACGCACCACGGGCGTCTTCCCCCGTTTTGCCCATGTCCGTCGGAGCACGCCCTTCAGACTGAAGCCCACTTCATCGAGGTAGACGAGCGTGGCGCCCTGCGCGATCTTTTTTTTCGACACCCGGACGCGTGGTCTGCACCCAGGTCCGTACGGCCTCCTCGTTCTGTTCCAGCGCCCCTTTACCGGGTTTCTGGGGCGAGAATCCCAGGCGATGGAGCACCTTGCGAACGTGGTCGACGTGGTACCACACGTCCAGGTGCCGCCCGATGACTTCGCGGACACGAGCGGTGGTCCAGGTGGAGTCGGGAAAGCCGTGTGCCAGGGCACCCTCCTGCAGGAGGGTGCTGATCTTCTGCTGCCCCTCCGGGGTCAGGCGGGCGGGCCGACCCGTCGTGGGGGTGGCCTCCAGGCCACCCTGGCGTTTGAGCCGCTCTTTCCAGGTGTAGACGGTGTGGATCGAGACGCCGAAGTGATCCGCGATCTGCTGGTTGGTGTGTCCACCGGCCTGAATCATGTTCAGTGCGGCGAGTCGCCGTTCTTCGAGCTGGGCGCGGGTGTACTTGGAGGGGTGCCACGGTGCCATGTCATAGCCAGTCTAGCAACCTAAATTTCTACCGTTATCAATAGATCCCAATGGAGAAGCGAAGTTCAATACCGCCTTCGGTTTCGGAAACAATCGTCTGATCTTCGTCTCGAGTGATCAGAATAAGCCTGCGGTCGAGCTGAAGGCCTTCTGTGACGTCTTTCTGGGTTTGAACGCGACGGCAGGCGCCCAGTGGACGGACGGGGCGAGTGCCGCTGGCCTGGTTTACGCCGGCGATCATAAAAATCCGACGAACACACCCTTCATGGATGGTGCCCGGAAGGTGCTGACCGGTCTGGGTGTCACGAAAGAATAAGGGTGGCGAACTACAGTGACGACATGGAACAGGTCATGAGGCAATCATCCATACAAGACGTCCCCCTAGCACTGCGCCGGGCGCTGACGTACACATTGAGTAGCGTCATCGTCTTCTTGTTGGTCCTGCTCGCCCTTCGGTATGGCGAAGCGTTCCGTTTGAATGAGGCGTGGTACAGTCCTCAGGCCTTGTGGCGCAACATAGAAGCCACGTGGCCAGACTTCCTCCGCCTGGGCCTCCTGACCTTGTTCCCAGCGGCGTTGCTCAGCGCATTTGGCCGCACGGCCTGGACACAACACGGCCTTGCTGCCCTGGTGACGGCTGCACTCCTGACTTTGTGGAGCACGCTGGGTGGATTCGGGGGAACGCTCGCCCTCCTTCCAGCGGCGCTCGGTGGCATTGCGCTTGTCGCTGCTGCAACGGCGCTGTGGCATGCTTCGAGACGCTTACACTGAGGATCAAACGCCTCGAAAGGCATGAAGGAAGGTACCTCATCAATAGTGCGGACAGGTTCAAGCGGCTTTAACGCCAAGATCCAGCGGCCTGGACGGATGTTCCTCCAATTCAACGAATCGCTGTGACAAACCCAGATTGGCCATCATTCGCGAGGCGAACAGCCGGTTAAACGCGCGTCGTTTCACATCCTCGTACGGGTAATAACCTCGGGTGCTAGGGGTTGGCGACGAGACAGAAAAAGCGGAAGCTCCGGTATGCCTACCAAAGAACTTCCGCTGCACCAGTCTACTGTGACCGACCTCTTCACGATCATTTACGTCTACGTCGACGACTACCTCAAGGCCGCTGCCCGCAGCGGCCTGTTCACATTACCCGACGAACCCAACCAGAAGGCCAGTTACGCCGAGCTCATGACCATCGCACTCGTCGGTGAACTCCTCCACCAGCCCTCGGCACAGCAGTGGTTCGCTCAGGTACGCGTCACCTACACCTTCCTCTTTCCCTCCTGACCCGATCGCTCCCGGTATCTCCGCATCCAACTGAACCTTGAGCGGATCTATGCCGACCTCGCGCTCCGATTGCCCCACTTCGATGACGACACCGTCTATGTCATCGACAGCAAACCGCTCGTGTACTGCGTTGGAGCCCGACACAAACGGCCAAGGAGCATGACCACCGCGACGAGTGGCCGCGGCGGACACGGTGGATACGGCAGAACCGGCTTCTTCTACGGGTTCAAGCTGCATGCCGTGATCGTCGATCACGGCATGCTCGTGCGCTTTGCTATTGTCCCTGGGAGAGAGGGAGACCCACCCGTGGCACGGGCGCTCTTGGATCCCCAGGAAGCGGCGTTGGTCCTGGGCGATCGAGGGTACCAGGGCTGTGGCGTGTATGCCCAGCCGAAGAAAAACTTCAAGAAGCCACGCCACTGGTGGGGGGCGATGCGATGGGTGAGGAAAACGATCGAGACTGTTTTTTCACGTCTGGATCGTTCTTTTCACTTGATGTTGCCACAGTTGAATTCGGAGAGATCCATTCGGGCACACGTGTGTCGCAAGATCGCCGCCCACAACTTGGGCCTCTATTTCGGAGGCTACTGAACCCCTAGCACCCGAGGTTAATAACATTCGGCTTTGTTGGCGAATTCGGGGATCGTCAAATTCATGACTCGGGTTCACACTGAGCCATGAGCCTACAACCAAAATCTGTCAGTGAGGTTCCCGCCGAAACGGCTCGTGTCGCTCGCGCTGCCTTTCGCAAAGGGAATCCATACCTGCGATTTCGGGATGAGTTCGGTTCGCTCTTCACCGACCAAGACTTCGTTCAGCTCTACCCGCGTCGGGGACAACCCGCGTTTTCCCCCAGTCAGCTCGCTCTCGTGACCCTCGTACAGTTCGCAGAGAACCTGACTGATCGCCGGATGGCCGACTATTGATAACGGTAGAAATTTAGGTTGCTAAACTGACCTGGACATGGCACCGTGGCAACCCTCCAAGTACACCCGCGCCCAGCTCGAAGAACGGCGACTCGCCGCACTGAACATGATTCAGGCCGGTGGACACACCAACCAGCAGATCGCGGATCACTTCGGCGTCTCGATCCACACCGTCTACACCTGGAAAGAGCGGCTCAAACGCCAGGGTGGCCTGGAAGCCACTCCCACCACGGGTCGGCCCGCCCGCCTGACCCCGGAGGGGCAGCAGAAGATCAGCACCCTCCTGCAGGAGGGTGCCCTGGCACACGGCTTTCCCGACGCCACCTGGACCACCGCTCGTGTCCGCGAAGTCATCGGGCGGCACCTGGGCGTGTGGTACCACGTCGACCATGTCCGCAAGGTGCTCCATCGCCTGGGATTCTCGCCCCAGAAACCTGGGAAAGGGGCGCTGGAACAGAACGAGGAGGCCGTACGGACCTGGGTGCAGACCACGCGCCCGGGTGTCGAAAAAAAAGGTCGCTCAGGGCGCCACGCTCGTCTACCTCGATGAAGTGGGCTTCAGTCTGAAAGGCGTGCTCCGACGGACATGGGCACAACGGGGGAAGACGCCCGTGGTGCGTCTTCCGGCCAGTTGGCAGAAGCTCTCAACGCTTGGGGCCATCACGTCGAACGGGCAATTTCTCCAGCGGACCCAGACAGGAGCGGTCAAGACGGGTGATGTGCTGGCGTTCCTGAACCACCTGCTGAAGCACGTGACGGGCGAACTGGTGGTGGTGCTGGACAATGCCGCGATTCACCGGGCGAAGGCCGTCTCGGCCTTCGTGGAGACGCAGGCTCGGCTCTCGCTGGTGTACCTGCCACCGTATTCACCGGAGTTCAATCCGATTGAGAAGGTCTGGGCCTACGTGAAGCGGAACGTCTTGGGAAATTTCTGCGCCAGGACGACAAAGGAACTGAGGACACGGCTGCGTGCGGGATGGCAGAGGATTCGGTACATCCAGTTGCCGCAGCGCCTCATGGCGGCGACTTCAATTTAAACCGTTATCAATAATGCGCGCCCGGGCACTTCCCTGGACCTGTGAATTGCTCCAGTACGGGGCTGTGGCCTGTCAGATGACCCCTTCAGTATCCAGCCCTTGCTGACGCCTCTCTTCAGGAATCTATTCACGTCAAACGCCTGATCTGTTCAAACCATCCGTGGCGCGTTCCGGCGTAGGCTGAGGGCAGTCATCGCTGGATGAACGCCGGTCTCTCACCATCAGGAGTTGCACATGCCTGCCACTGCCATCCGTTCAACGATTCGTGTCAACGTCCTGCAGGCCAGTGCGCGTATTAATCCCGGCCTGATCGAGACCGTGCCGGTGGTAGTGCGTATGCTCGATACACATGGGATTTCCCGCGTTCACCAGTCCATTCTCCTGGGGCTGTCAGTCGGAGCGGTAGCCCGGTCGCTGAAAGGACAGCTTCCGAGGAGGCTCAATCAGGACCAGATCACTCGCCTGAGCCTCGCGGCCAACGTGCATGTGCATCTGCACCGTCTCTACAGCGAGCATGCAGCGTCGCAGTGGATGACGCGTTCCAGCCAGCGCCATCCGTTCCTGGGGCTCTCCCCTCTCGCATACGCTCTGGAACGCGGCATTCCGGGTCTGGTGACCATCTATGAAATGCTACTCAGTGATATGACGGACTACCCCACCACCACGCTGGCTGAACGGGAGGCCGGTGAGCGGTTCACCCTGGTGATCCGCGCTGATCTGGACCGACTGACACGCTCCGTGGAAGGTTCCGGCTGACCGCTGATGCCGTGTCTCTCCGGACTGTTGACGGCCTGAGTCGATTGCGTGCTCAGCTCTCTTCCGCGTCGATCAGACCCAGGAGCCAGCGGGCGTCGACGTTCAACGCAAGGGAGAGGGCCACCACCTCGAAGTCGTACACGCTTCGGGTGCCCTGTTCGATGCGGGTCAGGGTCGGCTGGCTCAGGGAAAACCCGCTGACGGCCTCGATCCGTTCATCCAGCGCCTGAAGGGTCAGGTTCTGTTCGGAGCGCGCCTGGCGGACACGGTCACCGATCACGTTGCCCCTCGGGAGGCCGCTGCTGTTGTTCTGTCGTCGCAGCGCCGTTGGCTTCCGCATCACTGGACAGTAACACGGAGACTGGCGGCGCGTCGGGCAGAAGCAGGTGCGTGAGGGGGGTGTCGATCAGGTCGATGCGTCCCTTCCACAGGCAGTCCAGGGCCGTGGTGCCCTGCGCGGCATGCCGGATGGCGGCGGGCCAGGGGCGGCGCAGCAGGGCCGGGATGAGGTCGCCGGGCAGCAGCAGTTGCAGAGCGAGATAAACATCGCTGAGGCGCGCGAGGCACAGTTCAGGCGCGGCTGGAGCGTGACTGTGCAGGAATTGCTTGACGTCGCCCGGTTTGAGGCGCAGCTGTTCCCGGAGGACCTGTTCCGGTCGCACATCCAGGTAGGAATGCACGTGGATTCCCTGGTGACGGAGGAGGGGGGCGAGGGGACGGTAACGCTGCGCACTGGGACTCAGGCCCAGCAGACCAACCGGGAGTGGGCCGGTCGGGGCGTGCGTGATGGAGACGACGTCGAGGTGCGCGCCGCCCGGCCAGTAGAGGTGACGGGCATCATCGGTGATGCGTGGAGAGCGGCTCAGCAACGGCAGGCGCAGTGCGTGGTGGGTGGGCAGGCGGGACAGGGGGCGCAGGTCGATCAGGCGGGTCAGACCGTCATCAAGGGTGACCCAGGCGGCATGTTCGCCTTCCGGGAGAACTTCGGTGATGCGCGGGCCGTTCACTGATGATCCGTGTAGACGCGGGTCAGGGCGCGCCAGAGGTGTTCCGGGACGCAGGCCCATTCACCGGTCAGCTGGAGGGTGGTGGCGCGCGCGGGGCGGAGGGCGTGCAGGTAGCGTACGCGGCCGCGCTGGTCGTGTGCGAGGACCGCGTCGCGCAGCGCGTTCAGCAGTCGGCGCGGGGGATGGTCGATGGTGGGTGGCAGCAGGATCAGCAGCACCGGCAGGGAAGCGTCATGGGTGATGCACCATTTGTGCCACTTGCTATCTGACGCTGTCCCACCGTTCATATCCACATATTATGTTAAATAAGCATAGCGGCTTCCTGACTGAGGGGTAGCGGTTCAGGCCGCATTAAGGGACCATGAAGAATTTCGACTCGATGGTGAGCGTGGCCCTTGACCGGAACTCAGTATCACCAGAGTTGCGTTGGACCAAAACCAGCGGAACGACCTTGCTTTTGCCAGTCGGTAGTACCACGAGGCAGCATCGCGTGGAAAACGAGACTGCCGCTAACTGCGCATCAACTGAAAAATTTTCCGGGAGTAGGCGTCTCCACTTTTCCACGGACGTGCCAGATATTCGACAGGCGAGTGGCCATCCAGTTTATTGTTAGCCCTATGCCACCAGCGGTGAATTTGGTGCGGAGTGCGGGATGTGCGCTGCTCCACCAAAGCTTCGCTCAGGGCGGCCAGACGTTGCAGAACCGCTGGGCTGAACGTATTTGATCTCTGTTGTTCGGCAAACGAGATCCACGTGAGTCCCACGATCCTACTGACGGTCTCCTCTCCAGCAGGGCCACGATTTCGCTGACGGATAGGTCTGGACTGGATACCCCAGAGTCGTGTGGAGCAGTGTCTGCTACAGCGGTAGTTGCGTCACGTACCGGCGTGAGCTGAGCGATGATGCGCCCATCCTGTACCAGCACAAAATGTTCCCCCTGTTCCAGGGCACGCAAAATTTTCTGCGCCTCACGGCGCAATTGACTGACTGTTACCGGACGCGACATCACTCTACTCTCCTGCTATGCTTATTGAACATAGTGTTGCATTGAGGCATACTCCAGCTCATAACCATCAACAGGCAGAGATGCGCAGGAGCACCGCACATGGCCAATCGAAATTCCGCGGACCAAATGGTCTTTCTACAACACACGGACGTGATGATTGTATACGTTGCACGCGCCCCGGACCTGCAATTGACATTGATCTACGCATACATACAGAGTCAGCAGAGCTCTCAGGTTGCTCGCGAATGCATTCGACATCTGTACTGGCTGCAGGCCAATGGGGCCCCACTCACAGCGCCTGTGCCGCAGATACGGCAGGCGGTGGAGCGAATGATGACGGCCCTATATCACGTGACGCTGCTGTCAGCCCTCCACCAAACGCGCATACTTTGCCCACCTGGCGTCAGTGTCGATACGGTATCAACAGCGTTGGCGCGTCTGCGAACGGCATTTCGAACTGCAATCGAGCTGAAACTACGGTCTGATCAGCCCATGGACACCGTAACGCTTAAACCCGGTCAACTACGACGGTATAGAGAGTTTCAACGTAACAACAGTATTTACACCATTCGTCGGAACCCTCTATACTATTACAAAGTTGAAGCCCGTGGTAATCATATCCCGGTCAATATAATAGATAATCCTGAGTTGCCATCTCATATGAGGCAGGCTATCCGTCAGGCATGCTGGAGCGAACGGGACTGGGCCGTGTTCGAGGTGCTGATCAGCTCTGGCGCGCGTGTCGCTGAGGTCTGCGAGGCCACCTGGGCTGGTGTGAGGGCAGAAGGATTTGAAGCCGGCCTCGCATTACATACCAAAGGTCAGGGGCGGCTGCCATACAAATCGACGTCATTGACACCAGAGGCACTGACGGCACTGACACGTTATTGCGCCACCGAACGAACAGCGTATGACCCACTGCATGTACAGTTCCATGCATGGAACCGTGGCCGATCATGGACATCCTCGCGATACTTGGAGTTTTTAAAAAAACGGAAGATTAATCCCGCGACAGTTCCAATTTTTATTAATGAGCGCAGGAAACCTTATAATCGGAATGCTTTTGATAAAAATCCGATAGCAAAACTCCGGAACCGCGCTAAGGATTCGCGGAATTCTGGTTTGCGACTACTGGTGTCCGCTCACCATTGGCGACATTGGTACATCAATCTACAGTTAGATAAAATTGCCGCCTCTAGCCAGAATGTTGATGAGCATACTGATATGCTTGTAAAATTTGTAGATGATATGGGTTGGAAACATTGGAGTGGGCTCAGTCATTATGATCATCGGGGGCAAGCAACGAAGCTGCTCAGGGCACGGGAGGAGGGTGTAAAAGAAAGTCATAAATCTGATTCGAAAAAACAAAGTTTTCGAGTTATTGCCGAAATGAAGAAGAAAAAAATTATTCCAGAGGAAAACCCATATAGGCAGACCGTTACGTGATAGAAGAAATTGCGATGGGCCTAGATCCTATGCTAGCCGCACGCGTGCGAAAATGGGAAATTTCGGATTGTCCACCATCCAAACTATTAGAGTTGCTGCTTTCTAGTATCCAGGCCAGGGAGCCTTGGTCTCCTATTGCGACTCTGGTTATTCTAGAGGCGGCCCCAGAATCATGGAAATCTCCGGCTTGGTTAACTAAGTTCATTTATTTGACTCGCCAATGGCGCCGATTTTGGCATAAATCGGGTTGTCCATCCTCTTTGTTAGATTGCGATTACACAGAGCTCATGAGCGTGAAACAACGACGCAAGATTTTTTTAAGTGCCGGGTTTGTGTTGAGTAAAGCATTGGCAGAAGGCAGAGCACCTGAATATTTGAGAGAAAACCTGACAATTTTCTCTCAAAGCAGATACTTAGATGCACTTGGCTGGAATAATCTCAATCACCTTCCGCAAGTAGTATTACAGTTACTCATAGAACGCAGTAAATCGCATGAATTATTTATTCCTAGCGAGTACAGGAAGATCGCCGTTGCTCTGTTCGGTTACAGAGAGCAGCCATTTGGGGTAACTGTTGGGTTGGTTGCGGCCGCCATGTTAGGGGAAAAGGTTGACGGCTATAGGGAGCGCAATGCTCCTCTCAGTATCCTGGGGGTCTTGTACAGTGTAGCCGCTGTCATGAAAGCTCTTGAAAAGAAAGATCCCTTTGCTTCCCTCGACACCGTAAATGCCAACGCATTACTAGAGGAATATTTAGACGGTCAATTAGATTCAGGCACCCTTCGAAGCTCTCGTATAGAGAGAGTCAACAACTATCAGCTAGCGGTGGATGCTCAAAAAAGATTACTGGAAAGCAAGCCTCATATAACCGATAGGCTATCTCGGTGGCTGCTGCCTATACCTCAGCAACCCATAGACCATGCTCAGCTTGCGAATGATATGCAATCATTACGCAAGAATCAACGATCCGTGGAAGTCAATGCATTGATGAAAAATTTAACGACGCGGCTGTATGTAATCGCCACACGTGCAGAAGTGTTCCATCATTTTTATGAATTATCAAAGAAGGCTCGACAGCAATACGTTCAGGGAGATGGATCACCAGTAGTTTTTCACCAGCATCTTCATGATGGATCTGCCATTTTAAAATGGCGTGTGGTTTCAGCCGCGGCTGTGGACTGTGATTTACGTGGTGTTACGACGGCCCGTCGTTTCACGGACGGGCATATTCTGACTGAATATCTGGGGGCGACCGACGGTAGCGGCAGACATCTACCAGAAACCTTCTTGACAACTGTCTATCACGGCTGCTACGCCCCTGCGAGATCCTCGCGTACTAATTTACCGCGCGGAGTTCTCAGGCCGGCCGGACAAATCAATAAACTGCTCAGAGAATCCATCGCCGCAGATCTACGTGAGCAGCGTCCCGTCAGGGTATATGTGGACGCGAACGCCTTTTCTCTAGGGATTGCGTACGGTTCGCTGGCCATACTGATCATTATTACTATCGGCATGCGGCAGCATGAGCTTCAGCAAATCAGAATAGACTCAGGATTTTCAGAAGACGTCGATGACATCATAGAATTTCAGATATATCCAAAAGCACGCAAGAGAGATAGAAAGCAGAAGACTTCTTACGCCATTCCTCCTGAAATCCTGACCTATTTTTTCCGTGTATTTGATCTTCATGAAGAAATTTGGCCACGCTGGGCTGTCGGATTCCCGAAAAACGGTTCGGAATTTCAATTGGAATCTGGAGAGTACCTCTTTTATGGCGAAAGGGCACCATTTAGTGGGTCAGATATTATTAACCTAATGCACTGGACGGCCGTAGGCGTTCCGCTAGAGTTTGATAATAAAGCCGTAGAACAGACAGCTCAGCTTATGAGGCATGGAAACGCTCAAATTAAAAAGGAACTTAAATTCACTCTGAATGAAATTCAAAGAGGATTTGGACATAGATCCGGGAAAACCACCCGTACTTATACAGATATTGAAACTCAAGGCAATCATCTTGAGACGCCAGTTTTGGTGCGAACAGCATGGGAAGCAATTTCGGCAGTGCTGCCAAACCCAGAGGAAAAATGAATCAGAAATTGGATGTCTGGGTGTCTCGAGCACTTAAGTTTCTTGAATCTTCTAAATTGCCACTAAGTGAGAGATTATCGACTAAGAATATTATCTCTACTATACAGATTCTCCAGATAGAGGATTTGAGAACTAGTAAACCAGAATTCCCTCTGGATAAATTGCCAGACGTACCATTATTATATCCTTCTACTCTCCTTAGAAATACGGCAGCTCAGAAATTAATTGAGCAGGCACGTGGAGAAAGCGCCAGCCTTCCAGATTTTCAAAATTTTGGTGGATGGCAATCACCTCAAAGCTTTACCAAGAACGCTCAACGCGAACGGCGCAACAAATTGGAATCACTTTCGCTCAAAGAATTGGCATACGAAGTTGTGGGATTGGAAGAAGTAATTAGTCATGCAGAAAATCGACGGAGGCAACTTGAAATATTAGCGGGCGATTCCACTAATCCGTGGCCATCCGATAAAACATACCCATTAATCCCGTTTGAGCCGTCAGCGACGGCACTGGGGAGATATGAAAAGTACTGGAAGCGTTCCACCAAAGCCGATTTGATCCAATTGATCATTTCATTAAACAGAACTGCAGCAGAACACGAGCAACAACTGCTGGCATGGGATGCCAACTACGCACTCACGCAGCTCGTACTCCTGCAGCCCGTGCCCCCGCAATCGCAGAAAAAACCAAAAAAATGAAATTGCAAATTTGCACAGAAAATTTGTCGTCTGGGACGAAGTTTGTCAGAAAATACGCCGATTACAACTAAGGATGTAATAGCGGAAGATGGCATTTTCGTGTTTGAATGCGACTGACACGATGTCTATCGGTGCGCAACGTGCCCATTCGTGTGATCTGGAAGGCGTTTTTATGGGTGCTCAGGCGTGGGCGCTGCTCCCACCAAGCTCACCACTGCTCCCGCCAAGCTCGCCAAGACCGAACTGGTTGACTCACATCTTGCAGTTTGAGAAAAGGACGTCTGGCACGACACTTTGGCGTCAGAATGAGGTGTGAACCCAAAGAATGCACGTGCCAGACGGCTCTATTCTGACATCCTCACCTGCTTCTCGCGCAAACAACATCGCGACTCTTTTCAGGTCTTCCTGGACCTCCTCCTCGACGGTTCCGGTCGTCCCCTGCCCACTCGCGCAACCGTCAAATCGCCCTCCGCGATCAGTCGATTCCTCAACCACACGATCTGGGATCTCCGGACACTCTGCCGCTTCATGCGCCAGGCTGCACTCCAGCTCTTCAATGACACCTGGAAACATGCTCCACACCAGCGTCCCCGGGTCGAATTCCTGGTCGACCTGACCAGCCTCGAAAAGGCAGGAAAGTTCCCCGGACTCTCCGACTGGATGCACGTCCTGAACGCCGTTCACGGCGTTCACCTGATCGTCCTGTACATCTGCTGTGGAGACATGAAGCTCCCCTGGGCCTTTCAGATCTGGCGTGGAAAAGGCACGTCCTCACCCGCCGCGTTAGCCCTCAAACTGCTCCGCAGTGTTCCACCCGTCATGCTTCAGGGGAAGCGCCGCCCCGTCTGCATGCAGATGGGGGCTTCGAAAGTGCGGAGTTCATTGAGGCGGTCCTGGACAGAGGAATAGACATCGTGATCGGTGTCCGGCGCAACAGAACGCTCGCGAATGGGACACCCATCCACGAGCTGATGACCCGCGGGTACAAGGCACAGCTCCAGGGTCTGAAACCCACCATGTACGTCTCGTGGGCATGGCTATACCGGAACAAAGAGCCAGAGCAGCGCTTCGTCATGTCGAACATCAATCTGGGCGGCAAATATCTGGCCAGAGTCGGGAAACGACGCTGGCGGATCGAGGGCTTCTTCAAGACCATCAAGGGGCGGTTCGGCCTGGAGCGGTTCGCGCAGCACAGCAAAACAGGTGTGATGCGGTGGTGGTGCCTTTCAGGGCTGGCGTACCTGCTCTGTCACCTGGCGGATCAGGATGTGCCGCCCAGACCACCGGGAACATGGCCGGATTGGGGGGCGTTAGCGAGAACCGTTCGGTTCTCGTTCACCTCGGAAGTGCGTCTCAGAGCGCTTCAATTGGAAATCGATGAGGTTTTCGCTTTCCAGGACGCACTTTCTGCCCCTGTTACCTAAACTGCAAGATGTAAGTTGACCGGATCGCCACTCAGACTGGGCTGACCAGGAAGCAGGCCGGTGACGCGTTCGACGTCCTGATCGAGAGCGTGGTGATCAGCCTGAAGAATTGTTAGAGCGTTGGCCCGGGCACCCTGCATGTCCGCGCGACGGCCGCCCAGAACGGCGTGAAGCCGAGCAACAGCGAGAAGATCCAAATCCCGGCCGACAAGAAAGTGGCCTTGCTTCCCTCCCGTGCGCGCCGCCTGCGAACCGTCCTGCCGACCAGAACAGTGAGGCTGAGGCTCCTTCACCGTACGCCATCACGGAGACCCGGCATCACCCTGGGACGGGACACGCTGACGGTCACGCAGTTCACCTTCTGGCCCTACTGACCCTTGGGCTCCGCGGCACGCCAGGACACAATTCACGCTATGCTGCATGTACCCCGGAGGTCACCCAAGCATCTGACCAATGGGAACACCCCCCGCGCGGCTTGCCGGCCGTTGTTCGCAGAGGGTGTACGCAGATCACAACTCGAAGTGTTGTGCGGATTGTCGAGATCCGCAGGCATCGGCCTGTGCTCAGGATACGCGTCTGAGCACGCCCGGTCAACGGACCGGGCAGGGAAGTCATACCCCAGGATGCGTTGGAGCCTCTCCATGAGCACCGAAGACGTCATCATCAGTCAGCCCGCCGGAACCCGCACCCTCGCCCTGCGCGAGTCCTACCTCGCCATCTGCGGCGGCGACAAGTGCGAAGCGCACCTCCTGAACAGCCTGGAACGCTGGTACGCCTACAAGCTCAAGAACCGCCGCCAGGCCCGCCACGCCAACCGCACCGCCCAGGCCGGAGGCGAAGCCCCCACCGCCGACGAGGGCCTGTGGGTCTTCATGAGTGCCCAGGAGTGGGTCACGGAGCTACTGAACCAGTACGACGAGAAGACCGTCCGCACCAAACTGACCCGCCTCGTCGAGCGGGGGTTCGTGGACCGCCGCAGCAACCCGACCCGCCCCTGGGACCGCAAACCCCAGTGGCTGTTCCAGCGCTCTGCCGTGCAGGCCGCCGTGGATGCCTGGGACGGCAGCCGCGGCCCGCAGGACCTTGACCCGGAAGGACCGGACGGACCCGAAACCGGGGAAAACTCCCGCCAGGACGAGTCGGGCATCGACACCGGGACCACTCGGGAAAATGCCCGGATGCAGTCGGGCAAAGTTCCGGATGCATCCGGGCAAATGCCCGCGTCCATCCGGGCAAATGCCCGCAGCAATACCACAGGGATCTCTCACAGGGGTCCTTCCCAGGAATCAATCACAGGTGGTGAACACAACATCACTGGTGACGCGCGCGCGCACGCGCCTATCCAACCCACCGCGCCTGTGGCCGAACAGACCCCGCGCCGGTCACCACCACGGTCGCTGCGCGAGAAGACTTCGGGGGCCTGAGCACGCCCATCGCCAGCGTGGCGGTGGTTTCGCCTGACGGCGAGGCCGCTGACGCGGCCATCACGGACACGGAACTGGAGTTCCTGTTCGGGAATCAGGCTCCGGCCACGCAGGAACCGGGAACGGTCACTGAAGTGCAGGAGGTTCCGGGCGGCCCGGCGGCCCCGCGCGGCGCACAGGAAGCCCAGGAAGGGCCCTCCGGCTCCGATCTGGCCCCGCACGACCCGGAGAGCACCCGTCGGGTGCTCATGCCCGCCCTGGGAGGCCCGAAGAAGTTGACGGCCCTGATGACCGAGACCCCCCCCGGCCTGAAGGCCGGTTCCCGGCAGGACTGGGTGACCCGCATCCGCCCGGAGCGCGCCGGGCAGATCATCGCCGCCGCCCGTATCGAAGCCGGCGCGGACAATCCCTGGACGTACATCATCCGGCACCTCGACCAGGAGATCGGCGCGCAGATCCGGCGCGGAAGTGCCGGGCAGGGCCCCGTGGCCGTCGTTCCGAACGGTGCCTCGCTCGATCCGGCCGCGCCGCTGGAAGTCGTGGCGGACGTGGCGCCGACGGACGCCTACGGCGTGGGCGCTCGCTGGCAGTCCCGCAGTGGCGGTGAGGTGGTCACCATCGCCCGGACCAGCCAGACCCCCACCCGCAACGGCAGCGTGACCCTGTACCACCTGAGCAACGGACAGGAGCTCAAGGCCTTCGAGCTCATGAGTCGCTACGACCAGCTGAAAGCCAGCGCGTGAATAGACCTCCTGCGAAAGCGCCGGTGGTACCACAGGACATCGTGGAATTGCCCGTAGTGGCATGTTCGACTGATTCTGGATCTATACCCCGTATCCACCCACTTCGTACTCAGGTCGCACTTGCCATCGAGGATTTTTGGGACGAGATTCAAACGATCAAGCGGCCTTCGATGATGTGGGCGAGGTAGGGGACGATCGGCGCATTTCGGTGACTTCTTGTCTTGCTGCCCTGTCCCCCACTCCACGCTGTCTTGCCGTCCTGCCTGCCCCCTGCTTGCTATGCCTGTGCGGGCGAGGTAGCCCGAGCTAACCTCCGCACCAGGGTGACGAGCCGATCAGCGTCGTCCTCCTGAAAGACGCCATCAATGCCCTGCGGATGGGCATTCGTGAACGGAGGTTCGTAAAGGGCGGAGACCGGAACGCTGCCCTTTCGGGTGAGCATTTCGACGAGGTTCTCGACGAAGCGGATCTGCTTGGCGTTGAACACCTGCGTGTCGAGGTAGTGGGCGAATGCTTGCCGGGCAGCTTGTCTGTCGAGGCCCACGAGGCTGCGGATAAAGGTCGCGAGGTTGTCTTGCTGACCGTACACTTCCTCGAACACCTCACGTGACTCGATTTCGCTGGCTTCGAAGAGCAGCACTTCCAAGGCCTCGAGGTCCGCTGCGGTGAGGGATTCGGCGTGCCGAACCTTGCGGATGACCGGGTGTGCCTGCTGGCCCTGCAGGAACGCCTCCACCTTCTTGCGGTACTGCGCCTCGTTGACCTGACCGGCCAGATCGGGGAACACCGTGAGACCGCTGCCGACAATTTCATCCTGGAAGTCGGTGTAGATCACAGTCCGGTCGTTCCGGTCAAGCAGGGCCACCAGGCCACGCATCCGCTCACGCACGTCTTCCAGGGCGGATGGTGTCAGGCCAGCCCAGGTCGCCTCCTGTTGAAGTTGGTTCAGCAATCCGGCCTGGGCCGCTACGTCGGGGATGCTGGTCTTCGGGGCGAGCCCCTGCGCGATGGTCTGTACTCGGCGCTGGAGCCGGGCCGCGTCGTGACTTCCCGTGAGTCGCGCAAGGTGCAGCTTCGCAACCACCTCGTCGAACCGGCGGGCGCCCTCATCCCCCGTCTGCACGCTGGACGGCAGTCCACTCACGTGGCGGACCAGATCGACGTGATCGACTTCTGTCAGGGCATCCCACCGCGCCCGGTCAAGGTACGGTTCCACCAGATCGCGGACCGGCCGCACCATGAAGCTCTCCAGCGGGATGCCCTTCACTCGCTCGTGGAGGACGTCCGCTGTCTTCGTGTAGAGCTGCCGGGCTTCCTCATCCGTCGCTCGCAGGGGGGCAAGGGCGCGCAGCAACTCAAGGTGCACCTTGAACGTCCGCTGGAGCACGGGCTCGGCCACCTTGCTTTCCACGCCGTCGGGCTTCAGGGAGAAGAACTTGAGGTTGCCACAGTAGTCGAGCACGTTGAAGTGCGTCTTGTGCTGCCCGGCACCGAACAGGTCCGGGCGCAGGCGCGTGCCGCGCCCCACCATCTGCATGAACTTCGTCTTGGAGCGCACCACTTTGAACAGCACGAGGTTCACCACCTCGGGCACATCAATGCCCGTGTCGAGCATGTCCACACTCACGGCAATGGTGGGCTGCCCGGACGGCTTGGAGAAGTCATCGATCAGTGTTCCCGCGTAGCGGTCGTAGTTGTCGATCACGCGCGCGAAGTTATGGAGGTGGGGAAAGTTCGCCTCAAAGCGCTTGACGATGTACAGGGCGTGCAGGTGATTGGCCGCAAAGATGATGGTTTTACCGAGGACATCCCCGCCCTGCACTTTGAGCCCGAGGGTCATCAGATCCTTGAGCACCTCATCCACTGTGCTCTGGTTGAACAACCACTGGTTGATTTCTGTCGCGTCGATCTCCTCGCGCCGGCCACCCACCTCGTCCCATTCCAGGGCGTCGAACTCTTCTTTTTCCTCCTCGCTCAGTTCGGCATAGCGGATGCCGCGTTGCAGGAACCGGGGCGTGCGGTCCTGTCCACGCGGCGGCACGAGGTACTGATCGCGCACCGCCTCCTCCAGGCTGTAGGCGTACAGGGGCACGCCGTCCTCCATGCTGAAGAGACGGTACGTGTTGCGGTCCACTTCGTCCTTGGGCGTAGCGGTCAGGCCCAGCAGGTACGCGTCGAAGTAACTGAAGATCGCGCCGAACTTGCGGTACACGCTCCGGTGAGCCTCGTCCACGATCACCAGGTCAAAGTGCCCCGGCCCGAACACCTTCTCGCCGCCACTGAGCTGCCCGGACTCGATCATGCCCAGCATGGTCTGGTACGTACTGACGACCACCCGCGCGTTCTCGGCGTCCTCCTTGCCCTCCAGCAGGTTGTGAACCCCGCCCGGAATGAACTTCCCGAACACCCCGACCGTTTGCTTCACCAGGGCCTGACGGTCAGCGAGGAACAGCACCCGCTTGACCCACCCGGCCCGCTGCAGCAGCTCAATGATGGCGGCCGCCGTGCGCGTCTTGCCTGTGCCGGTCGCCATCACGATCAGCCCCCGGCGCTGCCGCCCCGTGAGCCGCTCCGTGAACGCCCGCACCGCCAAGTGCTGATAGGGCCGCTCCACGATCTCGTTCTGAATGGCGTGATCCGCCAGCGGCAGGCGCGTCTGCCGACGCTGGATAGCCAGTTCCAACTCGTCCGCCGCGTAGAACCCGGCTACCTCCCGCGGGGGATACCCACCGTTCGGGGCGAACGCGGCGTCGTCCCACAGGAACGTCCGCGTGCCATTGGTGTAGAAGATGACGGGACGACGCCCGAACTGCGCCTCCAGGCGGTCGGCGTACAGCTTGGCCTGCTGACGCCCGTCCTCAGCATTCACGCTGGTCTTCTTGGCCTCCACGACTGCCAGCGGCCGCCCATCCGCGCCCCACAGCACGTAATCCACGTACCCGTTCCCGCTGGTCGTCGGCATTCCCGTGACTGGGTACTCGCGGACGTTGTCGTCATCCGGTTCCCACCCGACCTCCCGCAGGAGCACGTCAATCAGCCGCTCGCGGGTCGCCTTTTCACTGCTGGCCATGGAAACGGCGCGGCCCGAGTTGCGGCTCTTCCGGGCCCGCACCTGCACCCGCAGGGCACTGAGCTCCGCCTCGTACCCTTCCACCCGGCGGCGCAACTCCTCCCTCTCGGACTGTTCGCGAGCAAGGCGGCCCTCCAGCTCTTCTAACTGCTTGCGGGACAGCCGGGCGGCGTCCGCTGCGGGCGCGGGCACGAGCGTCTCACTGAACGCCTCAGGCAACGCGGCGTTCTCATCAGCCCCGTAGTTCCAAGCGAACCAGCGGGCGACATACCACAGGTCACGCACGGTCCCCATGGCCTGCCCGGACGTGACCTCCCGCGCTCCGTGAACCGCCTGATTCCCCTCACGCCGCACCAAATCTGCATGAGGTTGCACCTGCGAAGGCACCAGTCGCGTGAATGCATCCGAACGCAACAGTGCATTCAGGCTGGTGTCATAAGGCTGCGGGCTGAACTCGGGGTCATTGGTGAACAACCACCCGACCAGGCCCTCCAGCGCGCGCCGAGCGTGAAAGCTCGCCGTGCGCGGATCGCTTCGGACGTAGTTCTCGGCCAGCGCCGCCGCCTGAAACAGTTCAGGCCACTCCTGCAAGAAAGCAAAATTCGACAAGGGAGTACCTCGGAGGTGGGAGGAGGAAGATTACAGCAGGGCTTCGAGGTCCCGCAGCGCAAGTTCGCCGGAGAAAGCACGGGTTTGGATGGATGAGAGCAGAGCATCTTCAATTCCCCTTGCATGAAGTGCTTTATTGTTTAGCGAATCAATTTCGGCAAAGACTTGCTGAAGTTTGCGTTGGTTTGATATGTCAGGAAGGTCAAATTCCAAACCCGAGATAATACCCATGTTGAGGCCGTCCATGATCGCTCCCCGTGCAGAAGCCCCCATTTGTTTAAGCACGGAATGATTGTATGTCAATGTTGCATGAAGATACTCAGGCAAGCACCGCTCATTTAAAGTCATTGCACAAAGGTGCTTTGTGTTGATAGCAGTCGGGATGTCACTTGGAACAATGGCAGCCCTGCCGCAGGTTCCCATGATGGTAACCAGAACATCTCCTGGATGAACAGTGTAACGTCTGAGTCCTTCGTACTTCTCAGGTGTGATGAATCGCTCACCGGTATAGCGGAAACGATTCTTTACGGCATTGTCGATTCCCAGCACCATGATTCCGCCGGGGTCGTCAACAAACTCTGAGTGGAGCAATTGGCTGCCGAATGGTCCCGTTCGCATTCCGCCTCTGTGAGGATCTATGAGTTCACTCACTCTTACTCGTGTGCTTGAAGCTTGATTCTCTGACAAGTGAAGTATGTATGCAGACTCTCGAAGGGCTTCCAAAGAATTAATACTCCGATCCCGCTTTTGCCGAAGCGCATCCACTTCATCCAACACCGCCGCGATACGCTGCTGGACCGGGAGGGGTGGGAGGGGAATCTCAAGGTTATTAATGTGCTCATTTCTAATATTGTTGATATTTGCGCCTTGAGCAAGAGAGGATATTGTGCTCCTATACTGTTGACTTTGGAAGTAATGAGCGAAGTAGCCGAGGTCAACTTCTCCGTGATTAGGGCGGATAACCTTACAGAAGGCGCCGAAGGCCACATCCATACCCTTCCGAACTCGCGCCGCCTTGCCAACCGCAGAAAGGCTCCCGCTCGATGCGGCGATCAGCACATCGCCTTCACGCAAGTATTGCTGTGGGGAGAGTTTCTTCGTGCTGACGAAGACAAGATCATCCAGCACAACCTCTCCATCTTGGATGTTGTTTGCCCTTACAACCGCGTGGTGTGTTTCCGATGCGTCAGGGGACAGATCAGCTTTATCGTAGGCGACTCCTCGAACCTGCTTGCTGATACTACCAACCTTCACTCTTTCCCACGTCATACCAGCATCTCCCGTAGACGCTTCAGCCCAGCTTGAATTTCAATTTCCAATTCGTCTAGTGTGTCAAGGATCTTCTCGGGCGCGTCATATTCCACCGCTTCATGCTGCGTTTCCTTGTAGCGGTTGATGCTGAGGTCATACTTGTTGGTCACAATCTCGGACTTGGGCACGAAGAAGCTCTGTTCGGTGCGTTCCCGGCCTTGCTCCTCATCGCGGTGATGCCAGCGGTGAACGATGTCGGGAATGTCGTTCTCGACGGTGGGGTTCCGCCTGTCGTCCAGGCTGAAGCCGTCAGCCTTCATGTCGTAGAACCACACGCTATCCGTGCCGCCACGACCGGTCTTGGTGAAGATCATCAGCGCGGTTGACACGCCCGCGTAGGGTCGGAAGACTCCACTGGGCAGGCTGATGATGCCGTCAAGCTTGTGGTTTTCGACGATCTCTTCCCGAATCTGTTTGTGCGCCTTGCTGCTGCCGAACAGCACGCCGTCGGGGACGATCACAGCAGCCCGCCCACCGGTTTTGAGCAGGCGCAGGAACAGGGCCAGGAAGAGCAGTTCGGTTTTCTTTGTCTTGACGATGCTGGTGAGGTCTTTGGCGACGCTGTTCTCGTCCAGGCTGCCTTTGAAGGGTGGGTTGGCGAGGATCAGCGTGTAAAGCTCGCTGTCCTCACTGTGGTCACTGCTCAGGGAATCCTTGTTGCGGATGTCCGGGTTGGGGATGCCGTGCAGCAGCATGTTCATGGCGGCCACGCGCAGCATGGTGTGGTCGAAGTCGAAACCGTGGAAGGCGGCGTTCTCGAAGTGCTCCTTCAGCGCCGGGTCACTGTAGATCTCGTTCTCGTAGTGCTCGCGCAGGTATTCCTCGCTGCCCACCAGGAAACCGGCGGTGCCGCAGGCGGGGTCGCAGATGGTGTCCTGCGGGGTGGGGCGCATCAGGTCCACCATCATCTTGATGATGTGCCGGGGCGTGCGGAACTGTCCGTTCTGCCCGGCGGTGGCCAGCTTGCTCAGCAGGTACTCGTACAGGTCGCCCTTGGTGTCGCGGTCCTGCATGGGGATCTTGTCGAGGCCGTCCACCACACGGGCCAGCACGCCTGCCTTCTCGGGCGGCAGGGTGAAGCGGGCGTCGCGCATGTGCTTGGCGAAGGCGCTGTGCTCCCCACCGAGTTGCCGCATCCAGGGGAAGATGCGTTCCACGAGGATTTCGTACATCTTGGGTGCCGGGAAATGCTTGAAGTACTTCCAGCGGTATTCCAGCATGTCGTCCGTGAAGACGGGGTTCTGAATTTCCTCGCCGAGGCGCGTGGCGCGGGCCTCGCGGGCGGTGTGCGTTTCGTCCAGGCCTTTGAGGAACAGCAGGTAGGTGAGCTGCTCGACCACTTCCAGCGGGTTGCTGATGCCGCCCGCCCAGAATGCGTTCCAGACGGTATCTACTTTGCTTTTGACTTCACCGGTGATCATATGGTCCTCAGGGTAGTGCGTGTGCGTGGTGATCGGGGCGTAGGGTGCGGAGGGGTGAGTACGCATGACTGTTCTGGAAGACCTGACGCAGTACGACCTTGAGCGGTACCTGTTCGGCACGGTGCACCGGAAGTTCGTTCAGGACGAGCAGGTCACGACCTTCGACTTTTTCTGCATCGTCATCTGGAAATCGAACCGGGCGAAGTCGAGGGTGGCGGCACGCCTCATGAACAGAAACGCTGATCTTGACGCGGCGGTGCAGCAACTGATTGGTGACATTCGGGGCGCGGCGGATAACAGAGCGAAATTGAAGGTGCTTCTCCAGGACTGGCAGTTGCGGCTGCCGATGGCGACGGCCATTCTGACGGTCTTCTACCCGGATGACTTCACCATCTACGATTTCCGCGTCTGCGATCAGGTGGGGGATTTTGCCCGGCTGGGCGAGTACTCGAATGTTGACCGTACATGTGAAGGGTACGAGGCGTTCGTTGCTGCGGTGCACGCTGCTGTGCCCGGCGAATTGAGCCTGCGGGACAAGGATCGCGCGTTGTGGGGTCGCTCCTTCAGCGAGCAGTTGAGACTGGACATACGACGCTGGTCTACCAGTGGAGACGGAAGGGAAAGCTCCCGGGTACTGCATCAGGATGAGGCGGTGTCCCCTGTCAGGCTGCCTTCTTGAAACGCCTGCGGGAAGCGCTTGGCCAACTCCTGGAGAGTGTGGGGGTCAGTGAGTTTGCAGGCGATATAGGGGTTTGAGAAGAGTCCCTGCCCGAACAGGGCCTGCTCTCTGGGCAGGGTTTGTTGCCACTCCACGCCGACCAGCCACTCGGACAGGTCCGGGTCGTCGAAGTCATGTAGGGCGTCCGTCGCTTTGAAGGTCAATGTCTGCGCTTCCTGGTCAGTGCCATCGATCACGAATTTGAAGTCCTTGATGGGAACGGCGGAGGCCGTCACTGTGCCGACCCCGACGTATCCAACCTGCGGGATGTACGCGGCGACCCGGTGCCCCGGCTGAAGCCGCTGCAGCATGCGGCTGTACTTCCGGCCCTTGCCGGCGCTGATAAATCCGTATTTGACCGCGTCGTCCCAGTTGCGCCATTCCTGTTCTTTGAAGGTGACGTAGAAATCCTGCCCATTCCAGGGTTCTTTCTTGGCTTTCGTTGCGGGTGCTTCGGTAGTCACGTCGTCCGGGTCGATCAGCCACGACCGGACCAGGAACTCCTCCCCGGCAACCTGGAAATGCTTGAAGGACACCACGTTGATCGGCACACCGTACTCCACGAGGTACTGCACGATCCGCTCCGTGCCGGGGTCGATATCGGAGGCCACGATGGTGATCTGGTGATTCTCGTTCACGGTGTCCGGCAACGGCGCGTCGAAGGTGGCGGTGAAGTCATCCGTGAACTTTTTTCCTGGCTGGAGGCTGGCGTAAATCCCTTGAATGTCCTCCAGGCCAAGCTTTCTGACCCAGGCGGCGTAATCGAGGGCCTGCGCGACGACGTCCCGGGGAGTGACGCCTTTCTTGAGTTCGATGACGTGCAGGTGACCCTCGTCGTCCACGGCGAGGAGGTCAATGAATTTGTTGTTCTCGGTTCGTACCTGCCGCCCGATGAGCATGAGGCCAGAGTCGAGGATCTCCAGGTTCTGTTCCAACGCAGCTTGAAGTTTGCTTTCCAGGGCCAGGGGGATGAATGGAACCTTCTCGACGGACTGACTGATTTTCCAGATTGAGGTTTCGACAGGCATGGCGTCCTTACTGCGGGAGTGGGGCGAAGATGGCGTACGGCTCGACCAAGGGCGCGGCGTAGTCGAGATTGAAGTCGGGGAGTTGCTTGGTGAGGACTGAGGTTTCGTCCTCGAGCATGTCGGCCAGGGCCTGCATCAGGCCGGGATTGGCCGGCGCGTCTGGGCCTGCCTTGATGTCGTTGAGCAGTTGCAGCAGTTCCCAGTCACGCAGCCAGCGGGGTTCTGCGCTCATCAGCCGGCCGATGAAGGTCCTCCGAGCGCTCGGGCTGGTGGTGACCCGGTCGGCGACGCGGAACACGTAGAGGGGCGCGTTCAGTCCGGTCCAGTGCGTGAGGGCCACATTCGCTTGCAGCCCCCGGCTTTGCTGGAGCGCCGCGTCCACGACCTTGTGACCGACTCCGGCGACGTCCCCCCGGTCGCCGCCCCGGAAGAAGGCGAGGTTCTTGTACTCCCGCAGTACTCCGAGGCCCATCCACTGCTCGGGGGTCTTGAAGTGCATCAGGTCGCCTTCCTCGCGCAGGAGGCGGCTGTTGTGGCGCAGCGCCAGCCGGAAGAACGGCAGCAGGTCGGGCAGATCCACCCGGGGGATCAGGGAGCTCGTCTGCTGGTAGTCGAAGCTGGCGCTGTGTCCGATCAGGTCGCGCACCGTCTTGAGGACGTCCTGACCGCCGAACTGGGCGGTCTGCTGGTCGAACCAGTCGCCCAGGTTTGACCGGCCCACGCGCTGCCCCTCGCTGAACAGCCGGTCGAAGAGCCGCGGAGAGGTCATGCCCAGTACCAGTTGCAGCAGGTCTTCCGGTTCGTCCATGACAGCGTCGAAGGCGCGCATGATGTTCTGGATCTTGCCGTTGAGCTTGTCCCAGATCAGGGCTTCGACCGTGCCGGGATTGCGCAGGGACAACACCTCGACGCGGCGGGTCTGGCCGTAGCGGTTCAGGCGGCCAACCCGCTGGTGCAGCCGCATCGGGTTCCAGGGCAGGTCCACGTGGATCAAGGTGTGGCAGGCTCGCTGGAGATCGATGCCTTCCCCGGCGGCTTCCGTGGATACTAGGAAGCGCACCTTGCCGTCATTGAAGTCCTCTGCGGCCTGCGCGCGGGACACGGTGATGGATTGCCCCAGCACGTCGTCGGCGCGGCCGTCTCCGTTGATGAAACTGACGCAGTCCCGGCCGTACTTACGGATCAGGGCGCTCAGCAGCAGGCTCTGTGTGGCTTTGTACTCCGTGAAGAACAGGACGGAGCGGCCGTTGAAGCGCGTTTCGAGGGTGTCCATCACCGTCTGGATTTTCGTTTCCTGCGTGACGCGGTCGGCGAGGTCCAGCAGTTCCTGAAGGCGCTGGCGTTCGTTCGTCATCAGCGTCAGGCCGCCGCCCCACTCCCCTACCAGCTCTTCGAGGGCACTGACGGCGTCCACATCACCGTTCTGCAGCAGGTCCTCGTAGGCCTTGGTGGCTTCCTCGGCGCTGCGGATCAGTCCGTCGACCTTCGCGGCCCGGCCCCGCAGGGCGCGGCGAACGGCAGCAACAGAGCTCGAGGCCAGTTTTTGCAGGGCAATCAGCACCAGCCAGATCACGCTCTGATCGCGGGCGCTGGTCAGGGTGGCGGCGTAGGCCTGGCCGGTGGTGATGAACTCCGTGAGCTTGTCGTAGAACTGGGCTTCCTCAGGGGAGTAGACGTATTCCTCACTGCTCACCAGAGGCGGCTCGAACAGCCGCCGCCCCTGCAAGTCGGTGACGGTCTGCTTGTTGTTGCGGATCACGGCCTGCGGGAACTTCGTGAGTTGCGCGCTGAGGTCGACCTCGGTACTGAACAGGTCCGGGCGGAGCAGTTCGAGCAGCGCCGCGAACCCATGATCTTTACCGCGGTGTGGTGTGGCCGTGAACAGCAGCAGGCCGCCGATCTTGCCGTGCTCCTGGAGCTTGGCGAGGAGTTGGTACCCCAGGGTCGCACCGGTCGCCTCATCCACGTTGAGGTGGTGGGCCTCGTCGACAATTACGAGGTCCCATGGCTCCGCTTCTAAGAGTCGGGCATGCCGTCCTTTGCGGTCGTCCCGGAGGGTCTGCATGGAGGCGATTACCTGCTGGTGAATGTCCCAGTAGGTCGCGCCGGACTTGGCCGTGGGGGCGTCCTGCTCGGGGCTGTACACCGTGAGTCGGATGTCGAACATTCGTTTCATCCGGTCCTGCCACTGCCCGGTCAGTGAGGCGGGCGCAAGGATCAGCAGGCGGGTCACCTGACGGCGGCTCAGGAGGGGCCAGAGGATCAGCCCCGCTTCGATCGTCTTACCAAGCCCGACGTCATCGGCGATGAGCCAGCGGGGCGGCCAGGTGTTCAGCACGCGGTGGCAGACCCACAGCTGATGCGGCAGCAACGCGATGCGTGAGCGTGAGAAAACGCCCCACGTGTCATTCAGGGCCGTGATGAGCTCCGCTTGAATGCGGAGCTGCGCTTCCACCGGGGAAGAGAGCTGGCCGGTCCGCAGAGCTTGCAGAGCGGTGGTGCGACTCCAGAGGTCCGACAGGAGGACTTCCTGCAGGCCACTGTCGAACCGGACGACGGCCGTCGGGTCGTCGACCATGACCACGGTGCCCACGCCGTAGGCCGCGTGCGAGACCTGATCGCCTTTCCTGAGTGTCATTCAGAACCTCCGAACAGGGGGCGGCCCAGCACCCGATATTGCAATGCCAGCGCGGTCGTGTCGTCCCGTCCGCTGCCCAGCAGGATGTGAAGCGGCAGGTCATAGTGGCCACCGAAAGTCGCCTGGGCCTCTCCGAGAGTCTGCGCCAGATGGGTGTAGATGCCGCGCGAGGCCGCCTCTACGTCGTCCCCGGGCAGGGGTCGATGTGTCAGCTCGGACATCAGCAGGCGCACGCGGCGGGTAGGCACGTAGGCCAGTGGGGCCAGCTTGGGGTTGCTGAGGACGCCTCCCCGCAGCAATTCACGGACGACGAACGGCGCGCCCATGCCCAGCGTACGCGTGAGCGGTGGGGCTTCGATGCCGCTGCCCTGCAGGTCGGGGTTCACGTTGGGCGCCAGCAACAGCCGCAGTGATCGCGACTCCGCGTACTCCATCTGGAGTAGCACCTCCACGTAGGTATCGAGCCAATGACCGAGCTGGTAGAAACCCACGAAGCCGCGCATCCACTGGTAGTACTTGAGCACCTCAGCGTCCCCGGTAAGGTAGGTGCGCAGCGACGCCATCCAGTGGTCATCCGTCGCCACCGGGCCGCTGTAGGCGTCCAGCCACCCTTTCTCGGCGCACAGGGCCAGGAAGTTGCGGTGGGCTTCGGGCATGGTGCGTCCCATGCTCTGCAGGCTGCCCAGCATCAGCAGGGAGAGCCAGGACCGGCGGCGCACCGGGCAGTCACTGTCGTACTCCGGTGCTGTCACGAAGGGGACGCCGCTGGGATACAGGCGTTCGTTGTACCGCTGGATTTCGGCGGCGCTCTCCTGCCGCCACCAGTTCGCCAGGCGGTGAAGGAAGTCAGGCGGGATGCGCAGCGCCTGCTCGTTGTCCTCGTCCTCGTCCGTCGCCTGATCTGGCGGCGTGTGCGTAGGGGCATCGAACACTATTTTGGTCTGGCGTAGCGCATTGAGTACGTCCCGCTGCTGCGACTCCTCGAGTTCGCTCCACTCCGGCAGCCCGAGGAGTTGCGTGGACTCCAGCCAGCTTCCCGTAAGGCGCTGGCGGAGCATCATCAGGATGAGGCCGCTCGGCACCTGGTTGGCGATGTAGTTCAGCGCAGCAAGTCGGGCTCGGCTCTTGGCTGCGAGCAGCCAGTTCACCGTCTGTTCGTGACTGGCGTCTCCGCGCAAGCGGCGGAAGAGGACAACGCCAGCCGCGTCGTAGGCATCGGCGAGTTGTGCACTGGCTGGTGCGAAGGCGAAGCGCGCCGCCTCATCGCCGTCTCTGGCCGCCATCAGCAACTGTCCCGGAGGGGCGTACCCACCCGCCCGCGTCTGGAAGGTCAGGGTGTCCAGCCAGTCGGAGACGGCTTCGTCCTCTCGCAGATCATTGGCTATTTCCTCGCTCAGCACAGGGGCAAGCCACGAGGCCTGCTCAGGCCCCACCCGACGGTCGGGAAGCAGTGTCCTGAGCACTTCCGGCAGAGTCAGTTCGTCTTGTGGAACGGGAAGACCCAGCCGCTGCAAGACCCGCACCGTGTCCGGGCTCAGCAGCCCCTGGGTCGGGTAAGCCTGGCGGAAGGCCGCGTGTCGGCCCAGTTGCGCCAGCAGCGCTGGGGAGAAGCCGAGGGTGCGCGTTCCGGCCTGACCGGCCTGAACGGTCGCCGCGTGCTCATCAGGAAGGCCGTTGGGCACGATGGCCTTCCGGAGGGCAATAGACCCGTAGGCTCCCTCGCGCCCCCAGAACAGGTCCCGCAGGAGTCCGATGGCCGGGTTGCTGTCCTCCCGGCTGAGCGGAACAGCGAGGGCCTGCCAGAGGAGGGACGGCAGGTCAACCTTGGTTTTCGCGGACCAGCCGAGCTGCTCGTTCAACCCGCCTTTGACCTCTAGGTTGAGCAGGGTCTCCAGGGTGCGCTGAAGGTCAGGGCGAAGCTGTCCGACGAGCTCGGAGAGTCCAGTCTCGTTGCGAGCCAGCTGAGCGCGGCCCGTGTCGAGCGGGAAGGCCGCGTGCAGCAGGAAAGGCAGCCCCAACCGCTCGGCAGTCGGTGCGGTCACCCATAAGTTAGGCACGTCACCCTCCACTTTCCCGAACCCCCGCGATCCCAACGGCAGCAGGAGCTTGAAGTCAGGAGAATGCAGCGCCAGTCCCCTCCACGCCTCGGTGCCACCGTGGAGGGTCATCACTGTGACACCGGGTGCGACCGCCTTCTCCTTCCACTGGTAATGCCGGGTCGTGGTTCCTTGGCGGAGTTGGACGTGGCGCAGAGAGCGAGTAAATGCGAGAGCGAACGGGACGAGCTTCGAGAAGTACTCGAAGGTGGCCGCTGCGCCCGCCTGATCAGTCAGAGGAAGTTCGACGAGAGTCGCGTCCTGCAGCTCGGCTGGCACCACCCGCTCCAGGTACCTGCGCATTTTCTGCACGTGCTGTTCATCCGGAGTGACGGGATAGACGCCGCCCTTGACGGTGAACGCCAGTCGGTCACTCTTCACGGTGGGCCGGTCGCTGAGCAGGAACACGCTCTTGAAGCCCAGTCCAAATTTCCCGGTGACGCCCGCCCCTTTATCCGAGGACATCAGGGTGAGCATTTTCTCGAGGTCTCCGTCAAATCCGCGTCCTCGACCGTCAAATTCACCGTAGGAGAAGAAGTTAACCGGGCGGCCGTGATGAATGAACCGCAGGACGTCCGGACCCAGGTCGGCGTGGAAGGTGCGGCGTACATCATCAACGTGCCCAGTCATTTCTTCCCACTCGCTGAGGGCGTCGTCGGCGTTCTGAAGCAGTTCGAACGGCACGCTCTCTGGCGTGTACTGCATATCGGTGATCTTGCCCCGAACCCCCTGCAGCAGAGCCAGCTGCGTCAACCGGTCCTCCTCAACGAGATGCTTGAGGTGGCCCTGAAGTTCACGAATCCGGCTCTCGGCGTTAGCCTGTACCTGCTTGGCCCCCTGGTCGCGGGCCTGTTCGGCATTGCGGTCCGCAGTGTCGATCTCGTGGAGGAGTTCGCGGATGGCGCTGCCCGTGCAACCCCAAGCTGACGCCCCCAGGTCTGCGAAGCCACCTTGATCAAGCGGTTCTGAGTGGCCGCCACCGTGGCCTGGGTACTGTTGACGACCTTGTCGAACTCCTCCCGCAGGTGAGGCGGCGTCACCTTGAGGTAGTGGTTGAGTACCCACTGGAGAGACTGGAAGAGCAAGGCCGGGTAATCGATATCGGCAGCGCGTAGGTTGATGACCTTGAACTCAACCGGGTAGATGAAGTGCGCTCCATGTCGGAAGGGCCGCTGCCCGGCAGTGGGCGTCAAGAGACTGGTGATCTTCTGATCATCCTTGAATGCCACGTCAAGCGGCTCGCCGAGAAGGTTGAGCGCCCGCGTCGTCTGACCCTTATGCAGGGTCACGAGCAGGCGGATCTGGCCATGCATCTCCTGGTAGGACGTGAAGCCGCGGGGAAGGCTTCCCGGAGGAACATCCCGGAACGCGTTTTCCCTGAGGACATTCAGGTCGAACGTCACCAGGTAAGGCTGCGCAGCGCGGTGAAGCGCCGGATTGCCGTCCAGCAGGCCGAGAAAAGCCCCGATCTGTTCCCGTGGCATGGATGTCTGCTCCCACTCGCTGAGGTGCCGCCGCAGTTCCTGCGCCCCATTTTTCAGGCGAAGGTCGATGGACACCGCCCCCTCGGCGTGCCCCTGAACCGGAAGGCCAGCTTCGGCCTTCTGCTCCGCTCCATAGAGGGCTTCTGCCTGCGCGGCCGCCAGAACGGACTTCGGATCGAACTGCGCTCCGAACGCCACGAGATCTTCCGCTTTGCGCCACTGCCCCGTCTCGCTCAGGAAATGCAGGCGGCTGAGGGCACTGGCAGGGACGTGCTGGAGGCGCAGATCCCTGAGCAGTCCAGGGTACACCCGCTCCACGGCGGACCGAACCTCCTCACCTTGCGTAAGAATCTGCTGGTGCAGGCGCTCAAGCAGGCTCAGCAGCTGCTCAGCTGGCACCGGCCGCGCTGCAGCATTCAGCAACGCCGTCTGAAGGTCGCGCGACTTCTCGAACGCACCAAGCAGTCCAGCAAGCGGCAGCGCATCCCGGTCGACACCCTCGAAGGCTTTCAACCAAATCTCAGGCGGCACCACGACACTTCCGACATGGTACGTCCGGGCGCGCTGCACAAGGTCCAGCAGGGCTTCCCGCTGCTTGTCTTCCAAAGGCGACAGACGGAGTAACCCGGGGAAAAATTGCTGATTGAAGTCGGCCGTCAGGTCTTCCTGCACAAAGACCTTAGCAGCGGCCGCGTCGCGCAACCGCCGAATCTCCCCACGACTGTCCTGATGGGCGAAGAGCAGCACGTCCTTGGGCGCCACGCCACCCCCTGCCTGCAAGGGCCACCAGGGGAGTTCGCCGGCACGTGCTGGCTGGATCGTTCCCATCTGCCGCAGGGCCTCAGACAGGATCTCCCAGTGCTGCCAGGGCTCAGGTTCGTTCTGCATGAAATCCCAGACGCTGCGGTGGGACAGGGGTGGTGCCAGTTTCCTGAGGCGGTCCTGGAGAGGCCTCTGCTCAGGCTTCCTCAGGAGGGTCATTCGACAGACGAGGGTATCGACCTGCAGGCCCCCCTCAAGGTAAACCCCGTCGGCGATGGTCGTGAGTTGACCGTCGACCGTGGTGAAGATAGGAAGCCGCTGCAACAGGGCGTCGTCTGCGAGTTGCAGCATCAGGTCGTCACGCTCCTCAGCAGTGAGCTGATGGCCTGGGAACTGACTGCCAGCGGCGTGCAGGAGAGGCACGACACTCTGCACGTTGGCCTCAACGACTCCCAAACGCTTCATCTGACTGGGTGAGAGGAAATCCACCCTGGGCTGCACGACGGTCCAGCCCAGGGTGGAATGTTCTCCTGCAAGCCGGGCAACCTTGCCCCAGAGCCCCTTCGGATCGCTGCTGACGAGCAGGGTCTGCTCCAGATCAATGGCATGTTCCGGATGGCCGTGCAGCAGCAGCCGCAGAACTCCACGGTTCTCCACTGCGTCTGTTACGGACGAGGAGTCCACCAGGATGCGGTTCAGTAGCTTCAGACGGTGTGTTTCCGCACCGAGTTGCGGGGCGTTCCGCAGCGTGTCGAGCACAGCCTTGGTTGAGAGGCGCGGAATGACTGCCTGATCCACATCCAGAGCTGTCAGGACATTACCAGGCACAAAGTGCACGGAGGTTTCGCCCAGCACATCCCGCAGATGGGTGAGCATCACGCTCTGTTCTCGCTGCTGACGGAAGATGCGCGATTCCTCGGCCAGTGCCAGGGCCTCCCGCAGGCTCAGCCAGCGGCCGGCCCCCTGCGAGCCCTGGTTCGTGGGTAGCAGGGGGCGATTGAGGATGAGTTCCTCAAAGTCAACGTCCTGGTGGAGGTGACGTTTCACGAAGCGCAGCACGGGCGCAATGTCATCCACGTCCTGAATGCATTCGAGGATCGTGTTGGCCTGATCGGCCCTGAGTTGACCGATCTTCTGAGGGTCAGCAAATCCATCTGGTACGAGCACGACCTGGATGTCCAGTCCAATCAACCGGTCCAGCAGGGCCTTGCTCATGCCTTCAGCGGGTAGGCTCAAAACATACGAGCCGAGGTAGCTGCTCAGCAGCGATGAAACCTCTTCCTGCAGTTTGGTCAGCGAGGCGAAGCCAACCTCCAGCAGGGCGCTGCGAAAACGCGCCACAACGGCCCGGCGGTGTTCGGCAACGTGCAGGTACGGCCGAAGGGTCATCAGGAGGCGCATCCCCTCCGGATCCTTCAGGACAGAGCGGAGGTCATACGCCGCCAGGAGAGCGTCAAGGTAAGCGGTGGGCCAGTGCTGTTTCTCCTCACGCACGAAGGCCGGCTGACCCGCGTCGCGCAGAATCATCGGCGCAGTCAGTGCCTCGAGGGTCGCCGCGTGGAGGGTCGTTTCCGGCGTCTGGACCAGGGGCAGCACCGCTGCGTCGGCAGGCAGCAGCTTCCACTGGAAGTGACCATCACGAATCACCCGGGCCCACTGGTGATGCGCCGTCAAGCTTGTGCGTTGACTCTGACCCAGACGGACCTCGGCCAGAGCCCGCGTCAAGGCCGCAATCACTGACTCTTCAGCCGCAACAGTGATGTCGGCCAGGCCTTTCAAGACGTTCGGCAGCACCGCGTGTTTCGCGAGACGGCCGTTCCACTGTTCGCGCACCCACTCCTCACTCTCAGTGTTGGTGACGGCCTGACGGTGCAGCCCGTAGATCGATTTTCGGTCGGGCCGCAAGAAGAAATACCCATGCAGTGTCAAGGCGTAACGGTCCGGGCCGGGCAGGGACACCGTGCGGTTCAGGGCGTCCTCGACAGGCAGGAAGACTGACCAAGTGACCTGCAACCCCGGCGACGCGGACGGGGTACGCTCCCACACCACAGCCCCATGAGGAACGGAGGGGTCCTTCCGGAACTCCTCCCCGTACGCCGTGGCGACTTCGGTAGTCGGCCAATATTTACTCTCGCTCAGCTCAAGCAGATCCCGGCCCGCGCTCAGGACTTCCGTTCCGACGTACACCGAAGTTGACGAGCCGGGAAGGTCGCGGATGGCGCCGCTGAACCCCTTCACGAAGGGTGCCGCGTCCCCAAGCTCGGCGGTGCGTCCTATACCGGCACGCTCGAACCACCGAACGGCCGCCGTGGACTCCGGCGTCGCCTTGACGCCAATCGCCTTGACGTGCCCCATCATGGGCAGCATGCCCCTGATCTCGCCTTGAATGCGGTCGGGGATCAGGAACGGCTTGTCGCCGGGATAATGCCGGACCACGATGGCTGGCCGCTCTTCCCCCACCTTAAGGCAGTCGGCCTCGCGGCGCAGCGGAATCCACACGATGAAGCCATCTGGAAGCCCCAATGTGGCCAAATGGTCAATGATCAGGCGCCGATCTTCTGGCGTGAACTGCACCCAGTCCGGGCGGTAGGGCTCGTCTCCTCCAACCCAGGGACTGAGTACATCAAAGTGGGGTTTACGCCAGGAATCCGAAGGATCCAGGCGACTGTCCATGAAAAAGAGCGCCTCTGCCAGATAAAAAGCACTCTTGAGTCCGAGTCCGAATTTCCCGACGGTACTCGCGTCTCCCCCTTTAGTGCTCAGTCCCAGGGTGACGATGGCGCGGGCGTCCTCAGGACGGAACGGTCCGTCGTTGATGGAGAACAGAGCAGGCCCCCGCAGCAGTGGATGTGTGGCGGTGGGAAATCCGTCACTGCAACCGATGACGGCGCGGGTTGCCCTGCTGTCATCGGCGTTTTGAAGCAGTTCCTTGATGATGAGCAGTTCGTCCGTCTGATCATTGAATAAGTTACGTAGAAACTTGAGGACGGTTGCTGGACTCTGCTCGATGCCTGCCAAGTGAACTTCCTCCAGGGCATGGGAGGCCCGCCCTTCCTGGGCAACAGGCGACACCCACAAGGTTGCGGTGACTGAAACTGCTCGGCAGTCTATCTGGCCGCCTGCCTGGACGAGAGCAAATTTGCCGCACTGGGAGAGTTGTCTTCGTGAGTCAGACCCTGCGCTTCATACGCGCTGGTGAGTAGCGGAGCCCCGGAAGCGGGTGAACGGCGCCTCTTGTCCGGAAGGCTGTGAAAGACGCGTGTGCAGCCCGGCGTCTCTCCCTGAAGACTTGGAGCCATGTGATGGGACCTACGCTGGGTATGCAAGATTCGCGTGCGTGAGCATGATTCAGTAGGAGCAGGCCCACTCTTATGAGACTCGTCCTCCAAGCGGTGAGGTTCTGGCGCATGGTGTGACCCACTCGTGTAGAATCTGTTTAAGGCGAATTACTGAGGAGGGGTTATGCTTCCGAACGCGCGCTTCAAGGAACTTCTAGCTGACATCGAACCCAGTGCCACCACGACTGCTCAAGCATCACTGGCTCATCAAAGTGTTCGCGACCATTTGTGTAGTCACAGTGAATTCAAAGAGCGCTGGGAAGGCAGTTTCCTAGCTGGAAGCTACACGCGGGACACCGCTATCAGGCCCAAAAGAACAGCCGATGGGCACGAGCGACCTGACGTGGACATCATCATCGAAACGAATTTCAGTACGACGGATGACCCCACCGATGTCCTCTGGGAAGTCAATGACGCTTTGGAAGACCAATTCACGGTTGAACGGGTCAACAAACGCTCTGTCCGCGTGATCACGGCAAACGCTGAAATTGATGTCGTGCCTGTCGTGGCCTCCGGCACCGGCTACATGCTCCCCGACCGGGACCTCGGGTATTGGAAGTCGACCAATCCACCCGCACACACCACCTGGAGCGCAAACCAGAACGCCCGTTTCGGTGGCCGCTTCAAACCGCTCGTCAAACTCCTGAAGTGGTGGCGCCGTGAGAACAAAACCGGGAAGCGGCCCAAAGGCTTCGTGCTTGAAGTTCTGGTCTCGCTGCACGCCCCCACCGACGAGACCCACTACGGTGAGGCCTTCGCCCAACTGCTGGAAAACATCCACGCCGCGTACGCTGACCTGGCAGCGCTCGATCTGAAACCAACCCTTGCTGACCCCGCGATGCCGGGCAACGATATCCTCTCCAAAGTCTCCATCACGGATTGGAAAAATTTTCTTGATCGCGTACGTGTGCATGCCGGGTACGCCCGGAAGGCACAGAGTCTGAACGCAGATGAGATGGACGAGGCCACCCGCCTCTGGCGGATCCTGTTTGGGAACCGACTCAAAGCCACAGAGAGCGCAGTCAAAGCCTCCCACCTGGGCTCGACGGCGACAGCCACCGCCAGCGCTGGGTACACCTTCCCGGATGTGAACGCGACCCCGACGAAGCCCCGCGGGTTTGCGTGACGCTCTGGTGGCTCAACCAGTGGACACGACTCGGTCAGGAACGAGCGGCCGTTGAGGCCCTCGCCGCAGCAGAACCCTGGTTCACGCTCACCCGCTGGACCGTCCACAAATTTCGCCTCGCGGCCGAAGGAATCATCACAGCGCACGGCGCCGACTACCTCGTGCGACTGGTCTACCCGGATTCCTTTCCCGACGTTCCCGCCTGGGTTGAACCTCAGGAGGACACCGCACAGTGGAGCCACCACCAGTACGGCGCCGGCGGCGCCCTCTGCCTGGAATTACGGCCCGACAACTGGCGAGCGGACGCCACCGGTGCAGAGGTGCTCCAGAGCGCGTTCAATCTGCTCTATAAGGAAAACCCCCAGGGTCACGGCGAGTCTGGCGTGGTCCCCTCGGCGCACAGCGTGGGTAGCGTGCAGGCCTACGCCTGGCGCAAACCACCCGCCCTGATCGGGTTGTCCTGCCTGCAACGCCTGTTCGAAGGCCAAGCCACTGAACTCCAAGCCCTGTACTGGCAGGCCCAACCAGGTCTCTGGCCCATCCTACTAACGGACCGGCATGACCGTGAATCGGGCAATGCACCAACTACCGATGATCTCGGCAGTTACCGCACCACCCTTCCCGTGCTGATCTCTCAGAGCGAGGCCCCTCACCCCCAGCCGGGCAACCGTGTGGAACTGCTGGCTGGATTCGGCCTGGAGGAGAGCAGCACCCCCCCGTATGTCGTGATCGTGGCCCTTGCACCCGACCGGTCGGCCCTGACCGTCTACGTCTGCCTGACACCGGACACCGTGCAGATCCGGTCTCTGGTTCTCCTGCCTGAAGAAGCAGGCCACCGGTCTGGGCGGGCGGCAACTGCTGCTGAACAGAAAGTGGCCATCATCGGTCTCGGTTCAGTCGGCTCCAGCGTGGCGGAGTTGCTCCTCCGGTCCGGCATTCACCGCCTCGTGCTGATTGACGGTGACGTCATGTTGCCTGGAAACCTGGAACGGCACACCCTGGACTGGCGAGACGTCGGCGCGCACAAGGCGGAGGCCGTCAAACGCCGATTGCTGCACATCGCGCCTCGTGCTGACATCGAGATCATCACGTCCAATCTGAACTGGCAGCAGTCAGCCCGCGTGTATGCCGGTGACATTGACGAGATAGCTGCCTGTACCGTGATCGTCAATGCGACTGGCGACGTGCCGACGGGGCTGCTACTGGGCGCTCTGGCCGAACAGCACCGGAAGGCGTTTGTGTCGGTCGAGGTGTTTGAAGGTGGACTCGGGTGCCTGACCGCCCGGTTCATTCCAGGCCGCGATCCGACATACATGCAGGGAAGAATGGCCTACGAAACGTACTGTGAGGAACGAAGTGTCACGCCCCCCAGTAGTGGCGTCCGCACTTACGAGGCCCTGACCTTTGACGGCGCGCCCATCCAGGCAGATGCCGCCGCAGTCACTGCGGCGGCTGCACAGACAGCCAGAATTGCTCTGGATATTCTTGACGACCGCGTCGAGGCGACTACGTCACCCTGGATGCTCACCGGATACCGTTCGGGCTGGCTGTTTTCCCGTCAGGGCGACAGCATCGCGCTCGATGTGCCACTCCCCACGCAGCCCACACCACCAGCACGCGACCTGAAACTCGCTGAGTGGGCGACCGGACTTGCACAGGAGGCCATTGATGCGGCTCGCTCTCAGCCGTGACCAACGGGAAATCCTCCAGGCTGCCTTACAGCGAGCTGGACGGCGAGAGATCGGGGGGCAGCTGTATGGTGAGCAGTTGGCGCCTTCCCACTTTCTGGTCACCCACCTGACCGTGCAGCATGCCCCTGGGACGATCTCACGCTTTATCGTCGACCTGACACAGGCGACAAAGGACGCGTTCACCTTCTTTCAACGCACCCAGAGGAAGTACGCGCAGTTCAATTACATCGGGGAGTGGCACAGCCATCCCAGCTACGCTGTTCTTCCCAGCAGCACGGACCGGTCAACCATGCGGACCTTGGTGACTGACTCAACATTCAAGGGGTACTTCGCGGTATTGCTCATTGCCCGCCTGGATGGTGAGATGCTCACCGCCGGCGCCTGGCTGTTTGATCCCGCTGGACGGGAAATGTCCGTTCCATTGGAGTGGCCTGAATGAGTGACGAGACGAAACCCACCCTGACCGATGCAAAAGGGTCTGGCGGGATGGTGGCACAAAGCGGCTTTGATTATCAACTCTGGGAAACCCTGTCTCGGTTGCCCGGCTGGCTTCTTCAGCCTGCGTTCGAGCATTCATCCTGGAAGGCCTCGAAGATTTCGAGGCGCGCTTCTTTACGCCGTATGCCTCTCACGGTCACGTCGTTGACCGGTTTCAGGCGAAAGAGGGCAAGCTGAGCAAAAAAGCTCTTCAAGAGGTCCTGGGGAATTTCTTAATATACGAGCAGGCGTTTCCAGGAACGGCACGCGTGCAGACGCTGGTCACGCCAAGCCTGCTGGATCGACTGCAGTGGATCGCCAGGGACCAGACGCGGATTCAGCGGGCGCGACCGTTCTACACACCGTTTGCCACTGTGACCGCCGCCAGTGACCTCAAGTTTCGAAACGATCTGATGGCTGAGTTTGGGCCGCCGCTCGGCAGTTTCGTCGCGGAGAACGTGGATTTCACCCTTCGGCAGTACACCGACGTCCAGTCCGCTCGACTGGCATTCGCACAGGCGTTAGAAGCGGCGTTCCCGGCGCTGGATCTCACACAGAAGCAAGTGAGGGCAGCGTTCGATGATCTGGTGACACTCGCCAACGAGCGTCGAGGGGCAGAGATAACTCGAGCCCAAATTCTTCGGGTCCTGCGGGGCGCCCTCGGCGATCTGATTCTGGACGAGGAGCCACTTCAGGTGCACATTCGCTCGGACCGGGATCTCCCACAGCCACAGGCGATTGAGATTGACGCCTCAGCCTTCGCTGGGGGCGAGGCTGGTTTCCCTGCACCTGAAGAGTGGGTCGCCTTGACGACGCCCATGCGCATGGTCGCTCAGTGGGCTTATCAGCGGGGTCATCGTCGCATTCGGTTGACAGGTTCTTACCGGCTGTCGACGCATTTGCTGTTGGAACGGCTTTTCCGTCCGCGCAAGGCTTTGACCTTGACTTCTCCGTCCGAGGCCACGGGTGGCGCACGGATGATTATGCCCAGCAGGACGGGGGGGCGCTGGGTGGCAGTCGCGGCCTGCGACCGGCCTGGTGAATGGCCGACTGGTGGTTGCGGTGGGGGTATTGAGAAACCCTGTTCAGGCCGTGGTCACGACCTTGGGCTTCCGGATGCAGGGGGTGTGCTGCACGTGCAGTTGGACCGGGCCATCGTGGATGCGCAGGAGGTGCAAGCGTCTGTGAATTACATCAAGACGAAAGTGGGCGAGGCCGTGAGTGCCTTTCAACCGGATGCCCTTGACGTCTTCTTGGTCGGACCGGCCGCATTGGCCCTGGCGCTTGGTCACCGTTGGAATGCTCTCCCCTCCACGCAATGGTATGAATTTCAGGCTGGACCGGGCATGTATCAACGCACGTGTCGGGTGAACTGAATGCCGTCACGCGGTGCCTCTGGTGATTTGGCGGAGTGTCGGGATCACAAGTAGTTAGCTGGAACTAGACTTTGTTGGCGAATTCGAAACCTGCTGTTTGGCGGGGCGGATCATCGCGGCTCGGTAACGAGCAATGCGGAGTCTGGGAGCCCCCACCTGAATTTGCCAACAAAGTCGAATTCCAGCTAACTATCCGCTCAGAGACCCAACAGGGCACGTACCTCGTTCTGCACCCCTTGCGGCCAAGACGTGAAGGTGTCCGACAACCACGCTCGCCGGGCACCCGGCTGGATGCCTCTGAGCTTACGCATCACCATTAGGGCTGTGGCCTGAGCCACCGTCTTCTGCTCTTTGAGATCGACGTAATAGGTCTTGGCCCACCAAGTTAGGAAGGCTGTTCTAGCATCTCCTGCTTCAATCTCACTTGATAAATTCAGCATTTCGGCTGCATCGAATGCTTTGGCGTAGGTGGCTTCAGAATTAACTTGACCACACAATAGATTGGCAATGCTCAGGGCGCCATGGTAAGCCAACCACGTCGCCCTCAGTGATGAAGTAGGAGTCATATTCATCCAGATGCCCTGCATTGCTTTTCGATTGGCTTCAATAATCTGATTTATGTAAGCGCCTTCATCCTTTCGGAGTGTAGGCGCGAATATGCGAATAGCCTCAAGATGTAGTGCCCAGGCCCGCAATTCCGGAGTTGGGTGCGCATTGAATGACGCCAAGAGGGAGCTAAGTTCAGTTGCTGACGTTGGCGTCAGTCCCATACCCATCTCCCGCTGCTGGCGCGTCAGGCGCTGGGATTGCACCTCTGTGAGCTGGCCTCGGAACTGCAGGACTGCCTGAACATCTGTCAGGCTCCAGAGCCATGCTTCGCCCATTCGCAAGCCCGCGTTCACGGATCGGTCTTCGATCCAGACAGCATCTTTAGATTCGAAGCGGGTAGCGTGGATCATCTCGATGTCTGCTGCCGCCAGTTCACGCGGATCAGTCGGACTCCACAGGCCAGGATGAGGAAGAAGAATGACCTGCCGCGCCCGTAATTTACTGCGCAGGGTTCGTCGCCACTCCCTAAGGTCCTCCCTTGTCTGCCGGTCCTGTCTGCATTTTGCCCATTGACCCTTCACGAGTTGGGCAGCTTGATTTGAAACCACCAGCCTGAATACCTCTACTGCAGCAGACAGCACACCAGCTCTGGCCAATGCCAGCAAGGCTTCGGTGGTCAGGAAAAGGGTCTCCCCTGCATTAGGAACGGTTGGGTAGAAAAGGGGTGCCAGAGCATGCTTTCCGCCCGGTTGAGCTCCTCAGCGTCTAGGAGGCCCTGCTCCGTAAGAACGGCAAGTAACTTCTGCGGCAGGATACTTTCCAATCTTTCCCCAGCTGCGAAGGTGTCTCCGAGTTGGTGGAGGCGCACAGGAAGATCATCCACCACCTTCCCCGATGTGTTGGCCAGATACGGTCTGGCCACGGCCCAGTCACCCAATGGGTCTAGCGCTGAATCACGAGGGGCGTTTTCGGGCAGGACCTGAAGCCGCCCCTCGGTAATGTGGTCTTGGATGAGCTGCCAGATCTCCTCATCAGCCTGCGGACGGCAGGCATGCAGGCTCTCTGTCAGAGCCAGCATTACAAAGGGCGTGACGCGCAGAGGGCCAAAGGTACTGATGACACGGTCCAGAAGCCCAGACGGGCTGCAACGATGAAGCCACTCAGATCCACCGTAAGTCGTAAGACTTCAGGAACAGCACCCGGTAAGGGGCGGCCACCGTGGCGGCCCAGGAGGCCCAGGCGAGTTCCTCCACTTCTCAGGGTCTGAGTGATCAACTTGGCGATTGGCTGCCCTGCAAATGCGATTGCCAGGGGCAGTGTGCCGGATTCATATGCCTGTTGGCCCTGGTCAGTCCGGCGTTGCTGCTGTGCGAACAGCGATTTCAGGTGGACTTCCAGGAAGCCTGGGCCGTCGACCCCGGGCGGTCTCTCTTCTATTGGTGATTCCGTGCCCATGACAATGCCAGTGCGCTCCGGACCAGCCAGCCACGCCACGTTCAAGAGCCGGGCACCCTCATTCTCCAGGCCAATGAGGTGAGCCGTTCGAATGGCCCAGCCTAATAGTTCGTCGGGATACCCGAAGTGTTGCCCTTATACCAGAGTTGCTGGCCAAGTCTGGATCATCATCCAGAATCTGATCCATTAGAGCGAGCACCAAACCTGGTGCTGGATTGGCGGCTCTCAGTGCCTCCACTGCCGCCGTCTGCAAGCGAGCGTCATCACCCAGCCCGATAAGCAGACGAAGGTACAGTGTCGCCTGATGGTTTTCCTGCTGCCCACGGGCCAGGGTTTCTGCCAGGGCTGCCGCTGCCGGCAGGTCCTCGGTTCGCGCATAAGCTTCCGCCAGCAACTCCTGAAGCTGCCTGGGCAGAACGCCATCCGGGTACTGTGCTGTCGCCTCAGGCATGGTCAGCAGAAGGCGACAGGTGGTGAAGTCTCCCGCATTGAACGCGACCACACTGGCCATATGCAGGGCGCCACCA
>NZ_MUFV01000007.1 GCF_002017875.1 Deinococcus sp. LM3
CAGTGCGTGCCAGTGCGGCGGCGCGCCTGGATCACACGGTACTGAACGCGCTGGCCCGTGGCGCGGCAGGTGATCGTCACGGTGAAGATCAGCGTGTTGGCCATGTTGCTGAACTCCGTGTGGAACCACTCCAAGCTGTACGGCTGGCCGTCGAGTTCGACGATGTGGTCAGGCTTCAGAATGTTGAACGGCACGCCGTGCAGGCGGGCGTCTTCGGCGGCGCGGCCGAGCTGGATGCGGAACTGGGTATTGCTTTCGAGAGCCGTTACCTTCATTCTGGTCTCCGTCCCCCCTTCCCTGGATTTGCTGTCGCGGCATTCTGGCGGGGGATCGCCTTTTTCTTGAGGCGTCTTTAGTGTAGCAAGTTGCAACACTGTTTGCAAACAATGTAGTGTCTTGGCATGCTAAATCTAGGGTTGGCCTCAAGATCGGTCGGAAGTGACGTTGGTGTGGCATGTGCGGCAGCGCCAGGCGCAAGGCCACTCGACAATGAAACGCACATGACCGCCGCTCTGCTGTACGACCCCAGAGCGTTCGATCTGTTCCTGAACGAAGAGTTGAACCTCCAACCCCACGTCATTGGCGCCCTCCCTGAAACCCCCATGGTCAGGTGCGTCGTGCGCAATTGCGATTCGCTCAGGGGAATCCTGGAGAGTTCGGCGAATTGGCGCGCGAGGTGGCCAGCCTGGACGCGCCTCTGTCGCGCGGCGTCCATCTGAGCCTGATGGTCGCTCTGCGAGACCACACTTACGTTCTGGGAGTCAACCCTGAACCTCAGGGGTTCATGCCCGTGGATCTAGAAGACAGTTGCCTGTCGCACGCGGCCCTGGGAATGAGCGCCGCTCAACTTGGTCATCACCGCCTAGCTCTGGAGCATCTGCGCACCGCCCGGACGCTGGCGCGCGCCGTGGGTCTGCACAACCGGTGGCAGCAGCTGGAGGTCGAATGGCATAGGGTCCGCAACCTGGTGGGGGAAGCGAATCCACAGGAGATCGAGCTTCTTCTGCTCCAGAGCATGCCGAATCGCCGACGCGCTTTCGGGCAACGGATCCACGCGCTGTCCCTGATGAGCCTGGGGCGTTACAACGCTGCTCTGTCAGCCCTGGGACACCTGGTGAGGACTCGCCGCACGACGCGGGGCTCCGGGAATGGTTGCACGCTCAGTGCATACTGCCGCCGATGCGCCTGCCGGATGATCCGATTTTCCTTCCAGGTGATCCCTGGCTGCGTCTGGCCAGGACGCTGCGAAGCCTGATGAACGACAGGAAGCCAGTGATTGACGTTGAAGGAATCACTTACGAGCCGCAGGCGACTTACGCGCGCCTGCTGTCTGCGGCGTCCCTGATGCGACCAGACGAAATGGCGCAGGGGAAAGCCCGCAAGAACCTGAAGAAGACGCCCGAGGAGACGGTTGCGCTGATTACCCTGGGTGAGACGGCCCCGGACCGGCCAGACCAGGCGGTGGTGTGGGCCCTACTGAGAATCAGCGCGCAGGTGCGGGTGCGTCCGGATGCGAGCCTGCTGGACTGCGTAAAGATGCTGGAGCAAGCCTTGCCGCGCCTGGGCGGTAGCGTGGAGATTCTGAACATCCTGAAGTGCTCCGGTCCGGAGCAGTACGCGACGCTACTGATGAGCCCGTTGGCGGTCTGGCGGACTGCTCAGGGCTGGCGTCCCAGCCGTTCTTACTGGGCCGACTGGTGGTGCGCGGGACGGAGGAGATGCGGCTCATGGGGCGCAGCGGCACCATGATGGTCCTGGAGGCCGCAGACTGCCCGGAGCGGTCCGACCTGTGGCGGTCGGAGAAGAAGCGGTTGCGCGAGGTTCTGGTGGGATTCGGTGGGGACCGGGTGGTAAATATGGGCATCCTGCTGCGCACTTATGGCCTAATTGCCCGAGCAGCTCAGCGACTTGATGATGAAGATCGAGCTGCCGCCTGGGCCGACGCTGCCCGCCGAGCTGAGAACATGATGAGCGATGAAGTGCAATGTGCGCTTTCAATGCAGCGGCCCCGGTACTTAACCTGAAGACGTGAAAAAACTTGCCCTGTCCGTTGCGTTGATCCTGACTCTCGCCGCTCCTGCGTTCGCCGGCAAGACCGCTACTACGACGCCGCCCCCCGCAAACGCGCAGATGGATCCCTGTCCCTGGTGCTGACAAACTGAACGTCGGCAAGAAACGCCCTCTGAGAGGGCGTTTCTTGATTGGTATATGCAGTGCCCGGTCTTGAGCATTTCTGATAACACCTTAACGGGCTGTTTTGTTACGCAGTTGGTACGCATCGGATTTCCGAATCATCTAGCATCGGAAGCGCCCTGAGGTGAGCCCTACATGACCTATATCCTGCCTGCCCCCTTGACTCCCGAAGAGGCCGACGTGCTTAGCGTTCAGCACGCCTTTCGCCGTACTCCGCTGCCTGACGGAATGATCAAAGTGTCCTTCGATTCCGAGGCAGCCATGTACGCCTGCGCTGCCCAGTTGCGGGACCAGCGGGTCGCAGCTGTAACAGTCTCACCGCAGCGCTGAAGCTCAGGAGCGGGGGCCGTCACATCGAGTGATGGCCCCCGCTCCTGTTGTCTCAGACGTCGATACTGACAAGACCGCCAATATGCTTGCCGGCAATGTGTTCCAGCATGGACGGCGTCGTTGAGTAGTAGCGGCCATCTGGGAGCAATACGATCTGGATCGGCCGGTCGTTGTCGCCTGGGAGAACATGCAGAGTGATGCCAGCAGGCAGGGAGGCTTCGCCCTTCAACGGGTGGTCTTTCAAGTGCACCGGGATGGTCTCTCTGGTGGTTTGCCCCTCACCAAAGGGCGGTGGTCGGAAGGTGCGCCAGTTAGACCAGGCGCTTTCCGGAATCCCAAGGAGTTCGCGGGCGTCAGTATCGTAGACACCCAGGGTCTGGATGATCAGGCTGGCTTCCGTTTGGTCGAGGTCCGCAAGGTCCACCTCGCCACGGAAGATGCGGTGCACGTAGGTGCGGTCCCGCTGGATGCTGGCAGCGAAGGCGGCAACGGGAATCTTGTTCTGATCCAGGAAGTACGACAGTGCGTGACCACGTGCCTGGGCCGTGTTTTTTGCGACGGGTGGTGGGGTCACACTGCGTGTTCGATATCTGGTCATGGCTGCCTCGCTCGCAACATTGTATGCAAACAGTGTTACGTTATCGGCCAGTGTGACGGTTGGCGTCTATAACGTCAAATAGGCAATAAAGAGGGAAAGGGGAGAGAGTCTAGTGATGCAAAGCGCATCACTAACCCATGCATTTAGTGTTGCGTCCTGCCACACTAAATGCATGGATAGCCGCAAGACCTACCGCCCGCACGGCCAACGGCTGACGGAACTGCGTGAGGCCAACGGACTGAAACCTAAAGACCTCGCCGCTCGCGTCAGCCTGGACGTACGCACCATCAACGACTACGAGGATGGAGAGAGCACCGACCGCTTTCAGTACAACCAGCTGCGCGCGATCGCGGACTTCTTCAGCGTTCCAATGGAATATCTCGTCGAAGAGGTAGCCGAGGACGCCATCAGTCAGCCCGTCCAGCGCGCCACTCATTGCCGAAAAGGCAAGAAGTCCTCGCGGGCCAGTCATCCGGCTGCTATGGGGATTTAGGGCATGCGCGGCTACAAGCCCCCGATCATCAGTGTGGCGAGCACACCAGCCGTCTCCGTGCACTTCATGCCCAGCCCGGCTCCTTCCGATTGGGCAATGAGCAGTTCCTCCATGATGTCGGTGATTTCCAGCTCGCGGCCGGATTCTTCGCGCACCAGCGTCTGCAAGTTAACGACCACATCCGCCGGCAATGTTGTCTCAGTCGGGCAGCTGGCTTCCAGGCGTGCGTACTGCTCAGCGATTTCCGTGTCGTCTGGAGAGCGGCCGGCGATGATGGCGAGGTTCTGCGCCCCGGTGCGGGTTTCCTGCGTGCTCGTCGGTTCGGCGGGCAGCGGGGTAACCGGTTCAGGTTCAGGTGTGGGTTCAGGTGCGGGCGCGGTGGCCTGCGGGGCGGGTTCCTGCGCTTGCGGGGCCGGATCGACGGGGGCAGGCTCCTCGGCGACTGGCGCGGCGGCTGGTTCAGGTGTGGGTTCCGCCTGGGTGGGTTCGGCGGTGCGGGCATTTAGCGCGGCCCGCTCGTCCGGCGTCAGCGTCTGGTCCCAGGCCAGTGCGCCCGCAGTGAACACGACCGGCGCGGCGACGAGCGTGAGCACGGCCCGCCGTACGGACTGGCGGTTACGCCTGGCCCGCACGAACTGCGCGGCTCCCCACACCAAGAGGGCTATCGAGACCAGCGCGATCAGCAGGGGAAGCATGCCCCATCAAAGCACCCGGCGAGGCCGCGTGATGCCTCACCTGCGGCCGTAGCCCGCCGCACAGCAACTGTTTCATCCCATGGGCGATACCCCGGACCGCCCCCGACGACCAGGGTCCATTCCTCCACAGTTGCAGCCGAGTTCGCCCGGCGAGCCGCATGACAACGAAGCGAGATCGATCGCAGCTGCCAGTCCGCCCCTCAGTCGGGGACGGGACCGGACCCCCGTGGTACCGGAACGGCGCGTGACGGAAACCTCCCCCTTGAGTCGCGGGGGCGCAGGTCCGTGCAGGCTACGGCCACCCGCGCAGCTGCGCGAGCAACACCAACGACCCGAAGACCGACCGGCGGAAAGTTCCTGCAACCGGAAGTGACGCGGCGCGCCCTGACTCCCCAGGCGCGAGACAGCAGGGGAGACGGTAGACCCAGGCGCCGAGATGGCCAGGGTTGAGGCCACCCGCGCGGCCGAGAGCAGGAACGCGCGGGCGTGAACGGCACGATCCCGGACAAACACTCACACCATCAGCGTCGCCAGGACGGGGCGCTGCGTGGGGAGGTCGCTCAGTTGGCAGAGCGCCCCGGCCCGAGGCTGGGGAGACGCAGGTTCGATTCCTGCCCGCCCCCTAACCAATTCACTTCCACTGCCACACATTCATCCCGACCTTGGCTCAGGCGCAGATTCATTGCCTGCCGCCGGGCTGCAGGAGGTATCCTTGCTCGCTCTGAATTCGACCTTGATAACCGCGCAGGAAGCCGCGCGTATACCCCGCCGTCCTCTACTCAGCCGTGCATGGCGGGATATACGCATCATTGTCCACGCCCCAGGTGCGGGGTCAGGCGAGGCTGTTGGGGGCGACGTGGGTGGGAGTCAGGAACACCTGACCGGGGCCTTCGAGGGTGTACACGAAGCCTTCGCCGCTGCGGACCGAGTTGCGCAGGCCGCGCACCAGTGGCCCGAGCCGGGGGTTCATGGTCGCGGTGTACATCAGCATCATGTCCCCGTCGACCGTCACGGTGTCCCCGGCCGGCACGTCCAGCATCTCGATCTCATGGACGCTCACGGGCGACTCGATGACCAGCAGGCCGCGCCCGTCCAGGCGGGGCTGCATCAGACCGTTCCCGCTGACGGCGCCCTGCACCTTGGCGTGCTGATGGGTACTCAGGCGCAGGGTGCCCTGCGCGGCGTAGTAGGCCTTGTCGTCGACGAGCATGCTGTCGCCGCTTTCCATGTTGGCGAAGACGAAGTGCCGGTGGGTGGGTTCCGTCCAGACTTCGCCGGTGCCGGTGACGCGGGTGCCGTAGGCGGACTCGCCGGTTCCGGCGCTGCGGACGGCGCGCCCGAGGAAGCCGCCGCTCTGCCCAGCCTGCTGCTGGATGACTTCGAACTTCAGGTTGCCGTGCGCGTAGGAGAGGATGCCGGGTTCGAGGACCACGCTGTCGTTCCGGAGGGTGAACTTGATCTGGCGCTGGCCGGTGTCGGTGTAGATCTCCCGGAAGGTCGGGACGGTGCCGGGGGCGCCCTGCACGAGCTGGGACGTTACCTTGCAGATCGCGTACAGTTCGGCGGTCAGGCCCCCGTTGCTTTCTTCGCTCAGTTGAATGCGGTAACTCATGACGTTCACGGTAGCAGTGCGTGCGTTGACCTGTCCGTGCAGGTGAGCGGTCTCAAAATCCACTTCCACAGGAGGTCTGACAGACGTCTACCAGTCGCGGTTCAGCGCTTTCTCACCTTCGCGGGCGTAGTTGACGTACGTTTCGCTGGTGGTGATGCTGGCGTGCCGCAGGTGGTCGCGGACGGAGAGGACGTCCCTGGTTTCCTTGTAGACGCGGGTGCCGGCGGTGTGGCGCAGGCCGTGGACCTGCCGGTCGTCGTAGCGGACGCCGGCGCGTTCGCACAGGCGTTGCAGGCGTTCGGAGATGGCCTTGCGGTTGCGGACGGTGATCACGTACGTCCGGTAGGTGGGCGTCATGCGGATCCAGTGCTCGAGGGCGGCCTCGGCGCGGCGGGAGAGCGGCACCTCCTGACGTTTCTGGCGTTTGCCGGTCACGACCAGGTACGGGCGGTCCCCGCCCAGGTGCACGTCCGCGCGCAGCAGCGTGGTCATCTCGGTGACGCGCAGGCCGCAGTCCGCGCCGAGCAGGACCAGCACACGGTCTTCCTCGTCCGCGTGCTCGAGGAGGGTCACGACGTCCCGGTCGGTGTACGGTTTGCGTTTCTCCCAGGCAGGCACGGGATCGCCGGCGGTGCGGACGTCCGTGAAGGGGGCGGCGTCGGTCGCGCCGCTCCAGCGCAGTGCGGCGAACACGGCGCGGGCGGCGGCCAGTCGGCCCCGGACGGTGCTGGGGGCCAGGCCGGACGCTTCGAGGTGCCGGACGTACCGGTAACCGTCGTTCGGTTTCGGGCGGATGAAACTCATCCCGGCCGGAGCGGCCCAGGCGAGCAGGAAGCGCAGGCCCGCTCCGTACGATTCGAGGGTCTGGGCGCTGACGCGGGCGCCGCGGCTGCCGCGCAGGACCAGGAACGCCTCGGTGATGGCCCACAGGCCGGCCGGGTCGAGGTCACGCGCGGCGCGCAGGGCGTCCTTGCGCAGGGCGTCCGGTTCGAGTTGCGCGACCCGGTCCGCGCGGGCCTGCAGTTCGAGGTTGTACGCCATCAGTTCCAGGCCGCTCATGGGCACAGGATACAGAGGACCGGGAAGCCAGAGCCCTGGCCTGAGCGCCGGGGCAGGGAGCGGGGTGAAGGACAGCAGGGTTGGAACGGAGGGGGTCTCCCCCATCCGGGAGTGATCAGGGAAGTCCACGGAACGTCTGTTCTGTTTCTTCTTATTAAGACGGGTCTCATCTTTCAATGGAGGTATGTGCTGTGAATCAATTCACGAGTTTACGGGTGGGGGAGACCCTCTCTCCCTCTCTGCCTGAGCTGTGGCATCCGTCAGATGATCGCCCGGCTAAACCCCAGTCCAAACCGTTCCCGGATCCGGTCCGCGAATCGCTCCGAGAACCCATGCACGACCGGGATGCTCAGCACAACCCCTTCCCCCCTCGGATCCAGCAGCTCGCGCGTCAATTCCGGGTCCTCCAGCAGCTCGTCGATCACGCGGGGCGTCATCCCGCCCGCCAGGATGGCCGCCGCCCGGTCCTCCACCGACACCCGCCCCGCGAGGTCCAGGTACGCCTCGTCACTCAACGCGGAGCGGCTGCCCAGCAGACTCCGCATCAGCGGCTGCTCATCCCGCTCGGTCGCCCACCTGTACAGCCGGTGATGCAGTTCCTCGTTGATCTTCACTTCCCGGACACACGCCACCGCCTCCCGCAGGGTCGGGCGGGCCGTCAGGGCTGCCCACTGCCGCTCCGTCACACCCGGCAGCGCGACCCACCAGTGCGCCAGCATCCGCAAATCGCTGGAGGAGATTTCGTCCAGCGCCGGGTTCACTTCCAGTCCCTGCGCCAGCAGGTCGAACAGCGCCACCTGCCGGTACTCGGCCGGCACCCGCTGCATGACCCTCCTCATCGCCTCGTGCCCCGTCGGCTCCAGTGTCCATGGGAACGGCCAGCCGATCGGGAACGCCGGCCCCGGACAGACCAGCCGGTCATCCAGCAGCCAGCGGAGATCTGCCGAAGACCCTCGCTCAGCCAGAAGAATCAGCCCCGGAAAGTCAACGCCCCCTATGCCCAGGCTGGGCTTGAACAGCCCTTCCGGCAGTTCGGCCAGAAGACTCTCTGGTAAGTCCATGAACCCCGTGCTCGTGGACAGCCTGCGAAACCCTTCCGGCACCTCCGCACTGTGCGGCTCCATACTTCGCCGCTCCGCAAGTTCGCTGACAACCTGCTCCAAGCACGCCTGCTGCCGCTCCGGGAGATCCGGAGCGCCGTCCCAGTTAAGGGTGGGCTGCCACTGCTTATGCATGGGATGAGGCGGATCGTGCTTGCGAAGCGCCGCGATCAGGGCCGGCGTGAGATCCGTCCGCCTCCAGATCCGCTCGAGCATCCCTGGGTGCCCCCCGCGATCAGCCGCAGCAGTCCCTGTTCCTTCCGTTCATCCATCGTGCCCGCCACCATACGCCCCGCCCCCCTGGGAGCGGGGCGCATCTGCACACCCCGCTTCCGGCTCCTGCCGGAAGCGGCACCTCTCTATAAGGAGCGCCCTCATGCCTGACGATTCCCGCCCCTGGGCCTGCGCCTGGGACATGGACGGCCCCTGGTCCGGTCCGTTCCCCACCCGCGACGCCGCCACCCGGTACGCCCTCGACCACCCACCGCTGGTCTGCGATCACCCGCGCGTGTTCCTGGCCCGCGCCGTCACGCCCGCCGCCAGTCTGTTCCTGGGCAGCGTGGACGCCCTGCTCCCCGAAGCCGCGAGCGCCGCCGCCTCCCTGCACGGCGCGGCCGCGAGCGGGTGGCTGGCGAATGTGCCGGGAGATCAACTCGACGACCTGCAGGTGCAGCTCGATCAGGTGTTCGACGCCTGGGCCGCCCGGCACGGATACCAGCCCACCTTCTTCCGGGTGGAGGACGTCACCGGGCACCGCCTGACCGAGTTCATCGCGGAGCACGCGTGAACGCCCTGACCCTGGTGGGCCTGGCCGTCCTGTCGGTCGGCGTGCTGCTGGGCGGTCTGCTGCTCGGCGCGGTGTGCGTGCGCGTCCTGCACGCCGGTCGGCGCGGGCCGTTCGCTGACCACGCCGTCCCGCTGATCCTGCCGACCTTCAGCGCCCTGATCGTCCTCGCCGGGTGGCACGGTCTACGCGCTGTCAGCGGCGCCCTGGTGGGACCATGACCCGCCAGGAGCAGACCGTCCGCGTGGACCTCGACAGCCTCACCCACAAGCACAACCGGCTCGGGGAACCGTTCACGGAACTGACGCTGATCCTCCCGAGTGGCACGGACCTGCGCCTCCTGCACCGCGCCGCCCGCATCCAGAAGGCCGGGAAGGGCGGCACCGTCACCGCGCAGCTGCACGTCACGGACGAGGCGGGCGAGAGGCGCACCTTCAACCTGTTCTTCGTCAAGAGCACCACCAGGGACTTCCGGTTCGGGGCGGTCATGCGCCTGGACGGCTTCAACCCGCACCACAACCTGGAGCACTTCCTGGCCGGGTCCGTCCTGCGGGAAAGCGCGGACGCGTTCACGTCCTGCTGGAAACCATGAACGCCAACCCGATCCTCGCGGCCGCCGAAACGCTGAAGGACGGCCTCCAGAAGATGGTCGACGACAGCGGCGATCTGGAGAGCGTCACCCTCAGCAGCGGCGGCCAGAGCGTCACCCTCACCTCCGCCCGCGACCGCGCGCCGCGGCAACAGCGCCCCCTGGAGACCCATGACCACCACTGAACCCACCACCGAGGACCTCGGCTACACCCTGCTCGGCTGCGTCAGTCTCGTCCTGAACCACGTCACGGACGGCAACCGCCTCGGGCAGGACCTCGCACCCGTCCTCACGGCCGCGCGGCTCCGGCGGGTGCGCGACGATCTCGAAGTCGCTACTCTGATCGGCTCGGCCCTCGACGTGCCCCGCGAGGACGCCGAGCTGATCCTGCTGGCGCTGGTCGGCACGCAACGCCTCCTCGAGGACGGCGGGCGGATCAAGGGACCGCCGGACCTACAGGACGCCGTGAGCCTGCCGCAGGTCCGCTTAGCGGTTCGGCACGTCATGGACGTCCTGGACCGCCCGCCCCATCTTGTCGTTCAGCAGGCCTGATCCACCCGATTCCAGCAACGCTGCAGCCCGTCAGCCGATGAAGACAGCAGGGGGCACTTTGAAGATCTCGCTCAGCTGCTTGATCAGGTCCGCCGTGAACACCTTATGGCCGCTGACGAGCCGGCTGACGTTGCTCTGGTGCAGCTGCATCCGCTGCGCGAGTTCGTGCTGCCGGACGCCCTGCTGATCCATCAGGAAGCCCAGCATCACGTGCGGCGGAGTCGGTTCCGTGGGGAAGTGTTCCGTCTCGTACGCCTGGATCTTCTCGATCAGACCCGCGTAGATGGGCGCCAGCGGGTGGTGCAGATCCCCGGCCACCAGGCGGCCCAGGTACGCCTGCGCTTCAAGGGCGCGGTCGAGCTGGTCATCGTCACGGATAGGTGAAAGCCATTCGCGGGCGGCGGCAGGCAGTTGCGTGAGTGCGGCGGCGGCGTGTTCAAGCGTGTGGTTGTGTTCCATGGTCGTTCTCACCTCTGCTGTGGGAAAAGGCTGCGCGGTGGTCATGGAGTCCACCGGTCGTACTGGCTGTGACGCATGAACGCCTTGACGCGGAACATCTTGAAGGTGAAGTCCACGGTCGTGATCAGCCGGAAGTGATTGCCCTTGATGTTGAACACGATGTACTCGGGACCGACCCAGCTGGCGGCCGTGAATACGGTCTGGACCTCTGCGAAAGAGCTGAAGTCTGTTTTGCAGGCAAGGTCGTACCAGGCGAGCAGGGCCTCACGGGCTTCCGGGAATTCCTCGGCGTACTGGAGCAGGGTTCGCTTGGCGAGGACATTCACGTCCCCACAGTATAATGCGCAATCCGCATAATGCAAATTTCGCATAAGATTTTGCCCTACGTCGGTGGGTCCCACGCCATAAACGGACTCCACCGACTGGCCTCGCGATACCCGCGCGCACAAGCCCGTCCAGCACGTCCTGGACCGCCCGCCCCACCTTAGTCGTTCAGCAGGCCTGATCCACCCGCCCTGGCCACCGCGTCAGGGCCGCACGGGGAACGCCAGGGCATACCTGGCGGCCCTCACCACCGACCGAGGCGCGCACGGTCAGAGATGCGCGGCCACACCTCCACCCCATTCGGCGAGGTTCCTTCATGAACGACACCCTTCAGACCTTCAAGTTCGGTCTGTTCGACCTGCGCGTGCACTTGATCGACCAGCAGCCCTGGTTCCTGCTGGGAGACGTCTGCCGCGCCCTGAGCCTCAGCAACCCGAGCATGGTGGCGCAGCGACTCCAGCCGCATCAACGGTCTAAGCTCAGCTTAGGTCGTCAGGGCGACGCCATCATCATCAACGAAAGCGCCCTGTACCGCATCGTGATGCGCAGCGACTCCCCGCACGCCGAGCCCTTCCAGGTGTGGGTGACGGAGGAGGTGCTGCCCTCCATCCGGCAGACCGGCGCGTACACTCTGCCGGCGGCGCAGGAGATCGACCCGCTGACCTTCGCGGAGCGGTACGTGGAGGCCGAGCGGGCCCGCCGCGCCCTGGCGGAAGAGAACGCAGCGCTGGCTCCGCAGGCCCAGCAGTTCCAGACGCTGATGTCGGCGGACGGCACGTACAGCATGGACGCGGCCGCAAAGATCCTCGGATCCGGGGAGAAGCGACTGTTCACGGTCCTGCGCGACCGGCAGATCCTGATGGACCGCCACCGCAGCGGCGTGGAGAACCTCAACATTCCCTACCAGCAGTACCTGGACCGGGGGTATTTCGTGGTGAAGACGAACGCGGCACCGGACGGGAAGCACCTGTCGCGCACGACCCGCGTCACGCCGAAGGGCTTGGCGTGGCTGGACCGGCAGATGCGCGCTCAGCGCCTCCTGCCGCCGCCCCCGCCGACTGGGTCAGCGGCTCTGCCGGGTGTTGACGCGTGACCCTGTTCACCTCAGATGACCCCTTCCCTGCCCCGCAGCCGGTCACGCAGCTGGCGGTGACGCTCGCAGGCCTGTTCCGCGCGAGCCGATCCGACGGGAAGCAGCGGACGCACGTGCTGAGCAGGGGCCTGCAGGTGCGGATCGGGACGGCGGATGGGGACGTGATCTATCTGAGCCGGAAGGGCGGCGAGGCCAGCCCGGACGAGGCCAGAGCGGTCGCGGACGCCGCCGGGTGGGCCCTGTTCGACATGGAACTGAGCAGCTGGGGCGGCACGCGGTACCTGATCGTCCGGCCAGCCGAGCCGATCGATGAGGACCCGCCGCCCGTCCAGCCTGGCGCCCCGCCCGGCAGCAGTCCCGCCCAGCCGAACGAAGAGAGCGAGAAGACGCCCGACGAGCGGATCCGTGCGGCGCTGCTCGGGCCGGGCCCCTGGTGGACCCGACCTTCACGGGCGGCATGCGTCAGTCCCGTCTGGCAGCGCTCAGAGGCATGAAACGCGCCGATCTACGGGACGAGGAACGCTGGATTCGCAGGAACTGGCCAGTGCAGGCCGAGGACGCTCTCGCGGGCGGGACAGTTGCATGACATGAGCGGGGGATGCGCTACACTGCCAGCATCCCCGGCAGTCACCGAGCAACTGACTAAAAGGGAAACCCCCTCCGCGAGAGCCTGCCAGCTCGTAGTTCGCAGAAGGGATCACCATCAACACCGATTTGTGACCACGTATGTGGTGGCTTTCGCCTACCCGCAGGATACGCGCCCTGCGGGTTCCGGTCAACACAGACCGGACGGGTTCGCATACCCGATGTGCGCGCAGGAGCATCACCGTGACCAGCACCGACCTCCGCCACACCCACAGCACTGCACCGCAGGTCACGTCATGACCCAGCCGGGCGAACTGAAAATCGAAGAGGGCCGCGACGACCTCCCCTTCCAGATTCACTGGGAACTCGACGACGCCCCCCTGACCGTGGACGCCTTCCGGGTGTACGCCCACCTCGTCCGCTGCGCCGGGCGGGACGGCCTGGTGTTCCCCAGTTACCTGACGATCGGCGAGAAGTGCTTCCGGGCGTCCGTGGGCCCTCAGGCCAACCCCCGCAGCCTGCGCAACCGCGCCATGAAGGCCATGCGGGAACTCGTGGACACCGGCCTGGTCCTGAAGCAGGCCCGCACCAAGAAGGGCCGTGAGGAGAACGACTCGAACATCTACGTGCTTGCCCCCCGGCGTCAGTGGATTGAGGGCCTCCGGACAAAGCGGGCCGCACTGGAGGCGCAGACCCTGGTGATGAAAGCCTCCCGGAAGGGTGCCGAACAGGAGGGGGGTGGCATTCTGGAGATGCCACCTAGCATTCCCACGATGCCACCCCCTGGCATCCCAGCTATGCCACGTGGCATCCCAGCTATGCCCGAAGTTACTTCAACTGAAGTTCCTCAATCTTTTGAAGTTATTTCAAAAGAATCATCATCAGAGGAGGCCCCCGAGGACGCCCGCTCCATCCCGCTAGCGGATGATGATGACCTTTCGCCTGACGGCGGAACCCCTGAAGGGCTGCCTGAAGACACGGACGCCGAAGGGGGCGAGGACCTGCTCCTGGATCAACTGGTTGGGTCTGGCGTGGAAGGCGGGGAATCAGGCACAGCCGAAGGTGTTGAAGATGTTCCGCCGGCCGCCGCGCCCGCTGTGGAAAACTCTGTGGAGAACCCCGGCGCCCAGGGCTGGGCGATCCTGGCCCTGGAACCCATCCCGCTCGCGGACCTGCAGGCCCGCCCTGCCCGGGACCCGGAAGGCCTGAAAGTCCTGCGGGCCCTGATGCAGGCCAGCAGCGCCAAGCGCCTCGGGCACCTGCGTGAGCAGCTGGCCCTGCCTGGCACGCACCGGCACCTGCTGCCCCGCCTGACGGACGCCGAACTGGACCGCGCCGTGAAAGCCGCCTCGCACGATGCCGCGCGCATTCCCGGCGGCATGCCGAACGCCGGGTACTACGCCCTCGACCGCCTGCTCGGCAAGGCCTTCACGCCCGAGATGCTCTCCGGCCAGAAACCCCAGGCCCCCCAGCCCGCCCTGGGTCACGCGTACGACGTGAAGAACGAGGGGGCCCGCCCCGCCCCCGTTCAGGCGGACGCGCCGGTGGACGCGGCCATTGAGGCCGAGGGCGCCCTGGCGGCCGGGAAGATCTGGCGGCACAAGGCGAGCGGCACCCTGGTCCGCATCGAACGCATCGACGGCCCGACCGTCTACCTCGACAGCGGCGACAGCCTGAGCATCGCGAAGTTCAGCACCAGCCACGTCAAGCACACTGCCGCACGGCAGGCGGCCAGCTGATGCCTCACCGCAAGGCGTCCATCCCGAAGTACGTCGACGAGATCCCCGAGGCCCTCGCCACCCGCGACCAGCTGAAAGATCAGGGCCTGCAGCCCGGTTCGGATCGTCCGGTCGCCCTGGTCGAACTCAACACCCCGAACAGGCAGACCCTCACCGGGCTGTTCGAACGCGCCGCCGCCGTCCCCCTGGATCAGGCGAATTCAGCATGATGCCGCCCGCCTCCCCCACCCCGCACGCGGCCGTGATCACCGTGACCGGCTGGCCCAGCGTCCTCCCGGACGGCATCCGCATCCACGACCTGCCAGCCGGGGGCACCCTGGCGCTGGAGCAGACATTCCCGCTACCGGTTCGGCCACTTCGGAGTCACCCAGTCCACCGTGCTCATGGCAGGCTCTGTGCTGATCACGCTCACTGAACCGTCAGCCCCGCTGCTGCTAGGGTGGACCTGATGCCCAGCCACGGCACCCTCCCCAGCCGCTTCGCGATCGCTGCTTTCGATGCGCTGTCCGCCCACGTGGCCATCCTCGACAGCAACGGCACGGTCGCTGCCGTCAACCGTGCCTGGGCGAACTTCGCCCGGGAGAACGGCGGGAGCAGCGGCCTGGGAAGCAACTACCTCGACATCTGCGCCAGCGCGAACGGCCCGGATCAGGACGACGCCCTCACCATCATGGTGGGCATCCAGGACGTCCTCCGGGCAGACGCCGACGTGTTCGAAATGGAGTACCCCTGCCACTCCCCCACCGAACAGCGGCACTTCGTGGCGCGCGTCACGCGCTTCGAGCAGGACGGTCAGACGTACGCCGTGGTTGCCCACGAGAACATCACGCGCCGCAAACTCGCCGAGCTGGAGGTCCGCCTGCTGAACCAGACCCTCGAGGCCAGGGTGCAGCGCCGCACGCAAGAACTCGAAGCCAGCCGCCGGGAGTTGAGCCGGCAGAACCGTGAGCTCGCCGCGCGCAACGACGAGCTCAGCCAGTTCGCGTCCGTCGCCTCCCACGACCTGCAGGAGCCGCTGCGGACCCTCAGTCTGCACGCTGACATGCTCCAGGTCCGGTACCGGGGGCGTCAGCTGGATGAACGCGCCGACCGCTCGCTGAGTCACATCGTCGGTCAGGCCGCCCGCGCCCGCCGGCTCGTACAGGACATCCTCACCATGGCCGACATCACCGCGGCGCCCGTGACCGTTCAGCTGAACCTGAAAACCCTGCTGCCGCACATTCTGGAAACGCTGCGGTGGCCTGAAGACCGGCCGCTGCGCTGCGAGAACCTGCCCCTCGTGCAGGCCAACCCCGGCCAGGTGCGTCAACTGTTGACCAATCTGCTCGGGAACGCCCTGAAGTTCAGTGTCGGCCGGGAACTCAATGTCACCCTCTCAGGCACGCAGGAGGGTGATCAGGTGACGTTCGAAGTGGCGGACGGGGGTGTGGGGATCGCGGAGGAATACGCGGAGCAGGTGTTCGAGATGTTCCGCCGCCTTCAGAACCGCACGGAGTCCGGTGGGAACGGGATCGGGCTGGCGGTCTGCCGGAAAGTGGTGGAGCGGCATGGCGGCCGTATCTGGATCACCGGGAACGACCGGGGCGGGACGAGCGTTCACTTCACCCTGCCGGCCTGGACGCCAGACGCTGAACCCACGCCGAACTCTCCCTGACCGACAGTCTCAGCCGGTGAGCTGTTCGATGCGCGGGAGAACCACGGCGCCTTTCCAGTAGCCACTGATCCGGTCGATGAGGGCCTTGAGATCCTGGTAGGACGACGGTTTGACGGCGTAGCCGCTGGCGAAGTTGTGGTAGGAGCGCTGCACGTCCTGAACGCCGGCTGAGGTGGACAGGACGAGGACGGGGATGCTGCGGTGGGTGTCGTGTGCCTTGGCCTGCTGCAGGAACTCGTGGCCGTTCATGACCGGCATGTTGAGGTCGAGGATGATCAGGTCAGGGCGCACCGTTGCGGGACCGGCGAGGTAGTCGAGGGCTTCCCGTCCGTTGAGGACATGGTGAATATGGACGTCTGGGAAGGCTTCGAGGAAGATCTCGGTGAACAGTTCGGCGTCCGCGAATTCGTCGTCGACCAGAAGGAGATGGAAGGGGCGTTCGGGCATCCAAGGAGTGTAACGAAGAGATCTCGAAGGAAGATTTGCACGCTGAGCACGGATGTTCAGATTCGCTGAACGTCCGGCCGGCGTCGCGGAAGAGCTGGAGTGGAGGTGGCTGCAGGAGGCACGTGACGGACCAGAGAGCCCTTGAGGTGGATACGTGCGAGGTTGAGGTGTCCCCACACGAGGCCCCTTTGCGCAGCGCAGTCCTCCCCTGTCCAGTTCAACTCCCTTTCGCTGCAGATGGGCACCTGCCAGGCCGGACTTACACATCAATCTGACGCGTTGAGCATCCCTTAGCGGGAATTCCTGTTCCAACTCTGGCGCGCCCACCGACGGGCGCCTGCCCCGCCCATTCCCGAGTCCCGCCCTGGCCACCGCGCCGGCGCGGGGCTTCACGTTGGAGGTGTTCCATGCTCGACGACCTGTACGTCGTGGCCGACGACCGGCCGCCCGCCACCCTCCGGATCCTGATCGCGCACGCTGCCGAGGTGCGCCGCAGCAACCCATGGATCTATCCGATTCTCGAAGCCGTCCCGGACCTGGACTTCACGGCCCGCCGCCTGCTCGACGCGCTGGACGAGGACACCCGCGACCTGCACCAGGCGGCGCAGGCCTTCGCTCTGGCCTGCCTGCGGGCCGCGCGGCACCGCTGGCCCGGCAGTGAGAAGCAGGCCACGACCCGTGCCCGCGACCGGCTCGACGAGGTCCGCAAGGCCCGCAAGAATCAGCAGGCCCTTCATCACCTCCGCCGCAAAGTTACGCAGCGCCCCTTATCCCCACCCCCGCCTCTCATGCCCACCCTGCTGGAGACTCCATGAGCTACTTCCGAAGGTGTGAGCGGCGACTACGGCTCGCCTGCACGTGAGGCGTTCCTACCGATTCAGGTCAGCAGGTGCGTCGTCTCCTCCTGCAGTTCCCGAAGGGCCCCGAGGACCGACGGTGCGTCCTGGCCCGGATCCACCGCCTTCCAGTGACGGCGAATCACGCCGTCCGGGCCGATCAGGAACGTCTCCCGCCGCGGCCGCGGCACACTTTCTCCCGGCCACACCTCGTCCAGCAGGTCGAATTCACGACTGAGAGCCTGTGACTGATCGTTCAGCAGCGGGTAGTCCAACCGGCACAGATCCCGGAACTGCACCTGCTCCCGCCGCGGGTCACCGTTCACGCCGATCACCTCCGCGCCCAACTCACGGAAGGCCGACAGGTGAGCCTGGTACTGGCGTGCCTGCAACTGGCAGTGGGTGGTGGCGGTCTTCGGGAAGAAGTACAGAACCGTCCACCTTCCCTGGTTGAACTGGAACGTCTGACCGTCATCTCGGCGGGCTGTGAACGAAGGAACGTGATCACCGGTAGAAAAAGCCATGCCCCCAGTCTAGGAGGGCGCCCCTGTGAACAGCCTGAGTGTTGCGCCAACAGTGCCTTGAAGTGACGGTCGTGCGTTCGCAGGAGTCGTGACCCGCGAGTCCGCCCGACACGTTCACCCGGGACCGCACTGACGTCAGTGCGCGCCTCATAACCCACCGCCCCGCGACCGGGCCGCCCCCACCCCAGGAGGCGGCCCGCGCCCCCATTCCCCCGGAGGACCCCTTGCCTGACCATCCTGCACCCCTCTACCAGCTGCTCCTCACCGAGTCGGACCTTCTGGCCCTGGAACGCGCCGCCGAACTCAGCGGCCGCCTGCACATGGGGCAGACCTGGGCCGTCGCGGAACACGTCGACCGGGCCGACATGAGCCCCGAAGGGCGGGGCGCGTTCCGGGATGCCCTGAACAGCCTCGCCCACTTCATCACCGGCCTGCGCAACCCCGCGCACGCCCGCTACCCCACCGACCGCGCCCGGCAGGCCGGAGAGCGCGCTTTCCACCTGCAGGACCACCTCCGGTACGCGCGGACCGCCGACCCGAACGTCCGGCCCGTCGCGTTCGCGCCGAACCTCGCGCGGCGCCTCACGCCCCGCCCACCCACCCCGCCCGCGCCCATCGCCCTGAACGACGTGCTGAAGGCCGACTTCGGCAGTGAGGACCTATGACCCTGATCCAGCTCCAGATCCCTGTGGCCGACCCGCACGACCTCACCAGCAGCGAACGGGACGCCCTGACGGGGGAGTTGCGCCGCCGCGCCGCCCGTGACCTGCCCGTCCACGTCACGCCGGAAGGCCTGCGCGTCAGCGTCCTGGACTGCACGCCCGACCAGCACCGCGCGCTCAGCGCCCACCTCGACCACCTGCGCCGCCCCGGCACCCCCCGCACCGCCCAGGACCAGCAGCTGCTCGCCGCCTTCGGAGGCCCCCAGTGACCCCAGACCAGACGCACGACCTGATCCGCTACGCCATCTTCGCCGTCGTCATGCTCGGCATCCTGGGGGCGTTCGTGGCCACCAGCCTGCGAACCGACCGACCCGCCCGCCGGTCCCCCACCGACCGCCGCCTCTCCCCCGTCGAGTACGCCACGCTGGAGATCGTCCGCGCCGGCGTCCAGCGGTACGGGTTCGACGCGCTGCACCCCGAGCACGTCCAGAGCGCCCGCCGCGCCGCTCAACTGATCGCCGGGCAGGATAAGGGAGACCCGGAGTGACCGGCCCCGCCCCCCTGCCCTGGCCTGCCGTGCGCCGCGTCCTGCGGGGCATCCCCTGGGAGCAGCCCGTCCCGGTCCGCGCCGCCCCCGCTGCCCTGCGCCTCCTGCCGTACCTGCGCCTGCCCATCTGCATGGAGCTGATCGGCAGCACCAGCGAGATCTGGCGCGTGACCGACGCGCCCCCCAGACCGCTGATCGAGGCGGTCCTGCACACCCAGCCCGACCACGGCCCCACGCTGCCCCTCTGGCCGGACGGAGTGCCCGCTTGACGCTGGACGCCCCGACGCTGCTCGAAGCGGTGCTGCTGGCCGCGCTGGAAAGCCCGTGCGGCATCACCGGCGCCCTGGCCCGGGCGCGCACCCTCACGCCCGCCCCGCTGCTCGCCCTGGACCACGACGAGACCGTCCGGCACGCCCTGGCCCGCTACCTGCGCGAGCACTGGATTCAGGTCCTGCCCAGCCCCGGCGCCCCCCGCTACCACCTGACCGGCCTCGGGGAACAGCGTCTCCTCTGGCACCGGCAGCGCGGCACGCTGAAGGCCCCCACGTGACCGCGACGGCCACGGTCGCGCCGTTCCGCCGGCAGTCCTGCAACCGCGCGCCCAGCGTGCCGTGGCAGCCGCTGACCGCCTGGATGCCACGGCATGACAGTGCCCCCTGGCGGACCCTGACGCTCCTCGCCGACGGCCCCCTGACCGGCACCGCCCTCCTCGCCCGCCTGCCGGACGTCACGCCGCCGCAGTTCCACGCGGCCACATACCGACTCCGGCGCCACGGGTACGTGAGCCGGACCGGCCCGAAGGACGGACGCGCCACCTGGACCCTCACGCCGATTGGGCAGCAGGTCCTCGCGGCCGGCGCGGCCGACCTGACCGTCCGCCAGGCCCAGGTGCTGCTGCTCCTCACCCCGAACGGTCCGTGGGCCTGCTCAGCCTCGTGCAGGCCTTCGCGGACCGGCACGGGCCCCGGCACTGCTCCTGCGTGCATCACTCCCGCGTGCACCAGCTGCTCGTCACGCTCGAACTGCGCAACCTGGTCGTCAGCGTCCCTGGCCGGCAGTGGGCCCTGACCGACCTGGGCGCCGCCCGGCAACCCCTGGCCCGCGCCCGCCTCGGGCTGACCTGACGTGCCGTTCGACGAGGCCTTCCTGCGCGAGTACCGCCGGAAGCACCCGCACCTGTTCCCCGAGGAAGCCCAGCCCCAGCCGCCGCCCGCGCCGGCCCCGCCGCGCGACAACGGGTACCCGAACGAGGCGGCGTTCCAGGCGGCCGCCGTGCGGGAACTCACCGCACTCGGCTGGCACGTCCAGGAATCGCTGAAAGGCAGTCAGCGAGGCGGGCCGGTCTGGTACACCGCCGGCTGGCCGGACCTGGTGCTGTACCTCCCGGACGGCCGGCGGCGCCTGTGGTTCGCGGAACTCAAACAACCCGGCAACAAACCCAGCGACGACCAGCTCGCCTGCCACGCCCGCCTGCGGGCCGCCGGGTTCCGCGTGGTCGTCGCGTACACCCTGGCCGAGCTGCTGGCCGCCGAGCAGGAGGAACGCGCGTGAAGAAAGCCCCACATCCCGCCCACCGCTACCGCCACACCGCCGAGAAACTCCGCGAACGGTACGGCCTGCGCCTCACCCGCGCCGCTTACCAGGACCTCTGCGCCCGGATCCGCGCGGACCTCGCCCAGGACCGCCTGCTCACCTACCCCGCCAACGGAACGCGCCTGTTCCTGCACGTCCCCTGGCGCGGCGTCACCCTCCGCCTGATCTGGTGCCCGCACACCCACCTGATCATCACCGCCCACCACCCCCACGCCCGCTGGGAGCGCAAACGCGCCCGCCGGCACGCCCGACAGGAGAACCACGCCGCATGACACCCAACCACCTGCACCTCACGGCCGCCCTGATCGCCGGGCAGGCCAGCCGCGAACCCGCCCCGACCGTCACCGTCTCACGGCCCGAAGCCAACCCCCACGCCCAGTTCAAGACCGTCACCCGCGACATGGTCTTCGGCGACTCCCACTTCCACACCCCGGACTGGAACACCCCGCGCAGTCACCCGTTCCAGCCCCGCCCCTGGGAGTCCGCGTGAACCGCCGCGCGGAGGTCCTGCACGAGCAGTGGGTGCAGGAGGGCAGCCCCGGCCTGGGTGACCTGCCGGACTGGGCGCAGGCGGCGCATCACGTCCTCCTGGCCCGCCGCGCCGCGCCGGACGGCCTGTCGCCCCGGAAGGCGCAGATCCTGGGCCTGGTCCGGGCCGGGAAGAACCGCGAGCAGATCGCGGAGAGCACCGGCCTGAGCGTGAACACCGTCAAGAGCCACATCAACTCCCTCTGCAACCGATTCAAGGCGCGCAACATGCGCGAACTGCGCGAGGTGGTCGAATGAAAGACCCGTACGCCCCCATCCTCCGCAAGACCCGGCAGGAAGCGCGCCGCCACCGCACGAAACGCATCCGCCAGCACCACGCCGCCGGGCTGCCCTGGGCGTCCGCGCAGCGCCGCGCCGCGCAGGACTACCGCAGCCGCCTCGGGTACGTCCCGATCAGCGACCTGGAACCCCACTACCTGCCGGAACTGGGCCTCCGGGAGCCCGCGTGACCCGCGCACTCACCGGTGAGCTGGCCGAGGCGCTCGCGGAACTCGACACGTACGGCCCCACGCCCGCCTCGCTCGACCGCGCCCGGCAACTCCTGCAGGCGCACGTTACCCCCGCCCGGATCCTGAACCGCGCCCTGGTGCCCCTGACCATCCGCCTGAACCCGCACGGGGAACGCCGGCACCTCTGGACGCACGGCCCGGACTTCACGCCGGAAGACATGGTCGCCACCGTCCACGGACCCGGCACGCGCAGCTGCACGCCGGTCAGGGAGTGAGGCGTGGTCATCACTGACGCCGCCATCCGGGCCGCCCGGACCCGCTGGATGGAATGCGACGACGACAGCGCCATCCGCGCCATCAACCTCGTCATCCAGCGCGGCGACCGCAGCGCCCCGCACGGCCGCCTGCGCATCCAGCTGGGTACGCGCGTCCTGCACCTGATCGAGAACCGCGTCACGGACGCCACCGTGACCGGCATGCGCCACGCCACGAACCTCTACCGCCGCGCGAAACGCGACGCCCGCGAACGCCGCAAGGGAGCCACCCCATGACGACCACGGTCCTTCCCCCACAGGAGATTCCCTGCCCCGCGTGCGGTGTGCTGCTGAGCGTCAGTCGCCGCACGAAGGCCGGCGAGGTCGCCCGCTGCTCGGAGTGCCGCGCCACCAGCACGTACCGGGACGGCACGCTCACCCCCACGCATCCGGATCCGGCCGTCGCCGTGACGCTCGCCTGGGCCGCCCGCTGGAACGACGCCCTGGACGCGGCCCTGGACGCCCTCGCACCCGTTGTGCTGGATCTCACCGATCAGGGCGTCCGCCTGAAACCCAGCACCCGACCCCGCCGGGCCCGACCATGAGCGGCTACGTGTCCCGTCAAGTGATCGAGTGGGCGATCAGCGCCGACCCGGCCGCGCAGGCCCCCACCGCGAACCTCCTGATCGACGAGCCGCCGCCCTTCCTGGACCTGCTGGCCATCCTCGAAACGGCCGGGTTCGAGTACAAGTTCGTGCGCCGCATCCGGGACGGCGCGCCCCTGTACTACGCGACGGTCTGGCACCCCACCTGGCTCGCCCTGCGGCGCGGGTACGTCCGCCGCGTCACGCACGCCGACGCGCCCGGCGCCCTGATCCGCGCGCTCGACGAGGCCCTCCGCTGGCATGGCAAGACCCGCCGACGCCCGCCCCTGCCGGAGTCCGCATGACCCGCCGTCACCTTCGCGCCCACACGGCCCGCCTGAACCGCCGCCCACCCCGCACCCCAGCCACCCGCCGGAGATGACCATGCTCGCATCCCTGACTGCCCTGCTCGCCCGCTGGCGTGCCCGCCGCGCCCTGCGCCGCGTCCCGCCGGACCTGCGGGTCCTGCACGCCCTGGCGACCGGCGTGACGTACCCGCCCGTGATCGCCAGCACGTACCACCTGACGCTCACGCAGGTCTGCGAGACGATCTCGGATCTGGAAGACCGCCGCGCCGTCCGCTCTCACGCCCCTCGCCCCGGCCTGGAGGCCCCCAGCACCCTCACCCGCTACGCCCTGACGCTGGAAGGCGAGTGGCACGCGGCGCGGTCCCTCCTGCCCCGCCTGCAGCCCGGCACGCCCACCGCCTGGAAAGGCCCGCTCCTGTGCATCCGCCCCGGCCAGCATCTCCTGTCTGTCGCGGCCCTCAGTCCCATCACCGCTCACCTGGAAGGACGCCCCCACCCATGATGATCGCCCGCACGAACGTCTGGCTGCCAGAATTCCCGCCGATCGACGGCACCCTGCCCGTCACGGTCGATACGCCCTTCCACGTCCTCGCGGGCCTCGTCGTCGTGGAAGGGCGGCACCACCTCACCCTGCTGCCCGGCGCGACCTGGCCCGGCCTGGACGCCCTCCCCGCCCCCATCGCGGCGAGCGTCATGAGCAGCGACCTGCGCGCCGCGACCGGCACCGTCCTGCGCGCCGCCACGCCCGGCGAACTCACCGCCGGCGTCGCCCTCGCCACCGCCCAGGCCCTCCGGTCCCTGCCCGGCCTGGAAGCCTACGAGGTCCTGACCGCCCTCACCGGACACGTCCACACGCCCAGGGACGCCATGCTCATCCTCGACATGAGCCGCGAAACCGCCCAGCGCGCCCTGAAGCACTACCAGGAGACCACCCGTGGCTGATCCCGCCCCCCACCTCCACCCCGACCCCGCCGCGCTCCCCCCGTCGCCATCGGCGACATCCACGGCCGCCTGGACCTCCTCGACGCCGCCCTCGCCGCCTTCCCAGACCGGCACATCGTCCTGCTCGGCGATTACGTCGACCGTGGCCCCGACAGCGCCCAGGTGATCGCCCGGGTGCGCCAGTTGGTGGAATCCCACCGCGCCACCGCCCTGCGCGGCAACCATGACCAGATGCTCATCGACGCTACCCTCCACGGCCAGGGGCACGCCCTCTGGGAAATGAACGGCGGCGACACCACCACTGACAGCTACTACGGCGATTACGCCGCCCTGCTCGCCGACGCCCAGTGGATGGACGAACACCTCCTCCCCCACACCACCATCGGCAGCACCCTGTACGCGCACGCCATGCGCCCGGACCCCACCGGACATGACCAGGACGCCCACCTCTGGGGCCGCCCGGACGGCGAGACGCCCTTCCACCCCCTTCCCCCCGGCGTCACGCACAGCGTCCACGGGCACACCGTCATGCGGTACGGCCCCGTCGCCCACCAGCTTACCGACCGGACCGTCGCGTGGTTCATCGACACCGGCGCCGTGTTCTTCGGGACGCTCACCGCCCTCGACACGGCCACGTGGACGCCCGCCACCATCCAGTTGCCCGCCCCGCACCCCATCCGGGTCACCCCATGACCGCTGCCGCGCCCCCAGCCCCCACGCCAGCCCCAGCCCCGGCCGCCGCGCCCATCCACCCGGAAGCGGCCGCCCTGATCGTCGGGGAGCAACGCGGCCGCACCGGGTACCGCAGCCTCCTGCAGTACGCCCACGAACTCCACCAGCAGGAAGCCCAGGCCCAGGACCTCCACGAGACCCTGCACGACCTCAGCGGCCTCCCTGACGAGGACGCCGACCGCAAGGCGTACGACGCCCGGTACCAGGCGGCCCGCGCTGAACTGGAAGTCACCCGGCAGCAGGCGCAGCAGCACGCCCGGCGCATGATCCGCAGCAGTGCCGCCGCCCGCGAACACCACGAGTACCTCGCCGCCCTCCTGCTCGACACCGCCCGGCAGGAAGCCCTCCGGCGTCCGCTGCGCGCCGCACAACTCCGGGTCGCGCCGCCCCGGACCATGGCGCACTCCCCCGGCCCAGCTGACCGGACAGACCCCCGGGTCCCCTTCACCATCGACCCGGTGCAGATTCTCGACGTGCAACGCCAGGAGCACAACGCTATCGCCGCTGCCCTGCTCACCCCGCCTGCCGGGCGGGACAGCCGCCTCGGCACCACGGCCGACCCGGACACGCAGACGCTGATCGACGCGGACCAGGACCGCCGCAGCCACGCCCTGCTCGCCTGCCGGTACCTGCTGGCCGGGCAGGACACCCTCGCGCGGCACCACGCCGGCCTCGCCACGGACGCCGAGGGCCTGTACCGGACGGCACACGCGACCATCACCCGCGACCGGCACCGTGGCCACCGGGACGCCCAGTACAGCGGCGGCGATACATGGACGGCGCACCTGCCCGACCACGACCGCCCCGACCTCGCCCTGACCGTCCCGTTCACCTTCGAACTCGAGTTGCGCTGGAACGACGCGGGCCTGGCGCTGACCGTCCCGCCCGACTGCGCCGCCAGCCTGGAAGCCCGCACGGGCATCCGCGTCCGGCGCGGCTGGCATTCCCTGGCCCGCTGGATCCTCGACGAACACGCCCGTCACGCCGGCGAGGGCAGCGGCCGCCGCCCCAACCCACAGGAACCCATCTGGCGCACCCACCACGCCCGCCTCACCCTCCGGCCCCACCTCACGGCTGCGTACCCGGACCTGCTCGCCGCGCTCGAGGCACTGCGGGTGACGCTGCGCCCGGCCCCGTGACGGACCCGCACGGGTCAGAGGGAGATGCCAGGAAAGCGACCGGAGGAACAGACAGATGATGCCCGCCAAGGTTTTGGCGGGCATAGGGATGCGGACGAATACCGCGAAGCTGGAGGAGTGCTGGAGGCATCATCGGTTGAACAAGCGCACGCAGAACATCAGATGCGAGCTGCTCAACCATGTCCGGAACACAGCCCGGTCTACTGTGTACTCAGGCTCTTAGTGAGTGTGGGCCTCGAAGTCCATCACGCCGTCCGTGGCAGACGTGACCGTAACGGTGTAGATCCCAGGAGCGTACTGATTCGGGAATTCCGTGTAAGTTGCGGCGGCTATAATGGGGTTGATGGTCTGACCATTCGGATCGGTCACTGTGACGGTGAAGCCCCCACAGGCGCCTGTGCAGTTCTGCAGGCTCATCCACAGGTGCAGCCAACCAATACCGTCAAAGCGGACCTTGACGGTGCTGACCTGCCCGTTGACAAGCGTGAAGGGGCGGACTGACCCGTCGTATGGCATGGCGTCGAAATCGTACGTGGGTGCGGGCGGAGTCGTGGCCGTGATGGTCTGCTCGACCCGGGTTTCGTTACCGCTGGTGTCTTCAGCGATCACCACGACGCTGTAGCCACCGTCCGTGGTAGGTGTCCAGGCGGCCGTCCAATTTCCCTGAGAGTCGCCGGTCAGAGCCGCGACAGTTCCCCCCTGCTCGGCCGGGTCATTGCTTGCCACGAGGTTGCCGTCCACGTAAGCACGGACCTTGTTCACGCCCTGATCGTCCCCGACGGTACCAGTCAGGTTCAGAGCGGCGCCAGTCGAGGCAGAGGCCGCATTGAAGGTCAATGTGGGCATGACGGTATCAGTGGTCAGAACATTCGTCTGAATCTGCTTGGCGAAGCTTTCGCTGACCGTCTGGAAGCTGGCGGTGTCCGTGCCCGCGTCTTGCACCCAGGCCTGGAAGGTGGCGGTGACGTTCAGTTCGCTGTCAGTGTCGGTGCCGCGCGCGGTGACGTTGACACCGATCTTGCTGCCTGCACCGTTGAGTACGCCGTCGGTGGCGTTGCCCAGGGTGTAGGTGACAGGGCCGATGTCGCTGGTGGGGACGGTGGCAGACGCACCATTATTCACGGTGGACGTTTTCAGGTTGAGGCTGAGGTTGAACTTCGTGTCGGTGTACAGCTCATTCATGCTCAGACTAGGCGCGAGGGTGCTTGACGCTGCGTTGTACACGGCGTGGGATGTGAGGCGGATGACGCTGCTGTTCTTATCGATCGTGCCGGTGTTCTCCGTGGCGGGACCGTAGGCGAGCAGCGTCGCGCTCGTCTCGTCGTCCTTGACCTTGTTTTCGAAGGTGTAGTCACCCTTGGGCAGCAGCAGGAGACGTTGGAAGTTGTTGGCGCTGTTGAGCGTCAGGGTCTTCGCGCCGGCGCCGGTAGGGTCGTAGGTGGTGCCATTGAACGCGATCACCTTGCCGTTGCTGTCGCGGACGGTGACGTCGTAATGACGGTTGGGAGCGTCATTGGTCAGGCCCAACGCCCCGAGGCCCTGTCCTTTCTGGCCGAGAGCCGATGCGGTCAGTTCGACTTTCACCAGTGGTCCCGTTGCGGTGGGGATAGGGGTATCGGCGCGCTGGCCGCAGGAGGCCAGGGCTACGGTGAGGGTCGTCAGGGCGAGGGTGCTTTTGAGAACTGTACGCATGGGTGCTCCTGTGGCCGCCTTGGAGGCGCCGTGGATGAGGACGGTGGTTGTGGGGCGGTTTATTCGGTGAAGCCTTGGAACAAAGGTAAATTAGTTTGCGTGGTGTTAACTCCGTGTTAACTGCCTTAGTTTTAATGTTGAACAGCTTCATCTTTCTGCGTCCGTATCGTCAAAAATCTTGATTTGAGCGACGATTCCGCCTGAGGCTGCAAACGCGCTGGACACAGCTTCTACTCTTACGCACTTGCTGGTTGCGTCGGGAGTCGACACGACAAATACGACGTTCTCTCAAACCTCATTTGAGGGATGCGCGACGGTCTCTTCGTTTGCCGGACGTAACTAGACACGAGGTGTTCGGTGCTGGAGGCTGTGACAACGATCCAGACGCGATATCGCCGGAGATTCTTGATCGAATGTCTCTTTCGGGCGCTGGAGAGCAAGGGCTTCCAACTGGAGGGAACGCACCTGACGCTCCACGAGCACGTGGAACGGCTACTATGCCTGTTGACGCTGACCTACACGTGGTGTGCTCGTCGGAATCACCCTGGACTGCCCGAAAAAGGTGCATGGTCGCCGGGCGTGGAGCGTCGTGAAGATGGGCTTGCGAGAACCGGTCCGGTCGTTCAGCCGGGAGTCAGCACGCCTGTGTGACTTGATTGACTTCTTGACGCTGTCCCACACGAATTCCCCAGAAACGGTCTGGTGCTGAGCATTCCCGCAACTCTGGCGTTGCCACGACATCCAATTGGGTAGTGTGGCCTCGTGACTGATTCGAGCACTCCTTTTCCACCGGCTCGCCCCGTCCTCCGCGTGCGCGCAGGCCACCTTGAAACCATCGAAGGCTGGCCCGTGTACCGCTTCGTGCCGTACGCAGCCGCGCTGCGGTCCGGAGCAACCTCCCCTGTCGTGCCCTGGGTGGATCAGTGGCCACCCTACGTGCAGGCGTGGGTCCGTCAATACGAGCCCCTTCCCCAGGCCAGTAGTGAGGCACCGGCCCTTCAGCGGGGTCTTAAAACTCAAGGACGTCCCGGGGCACCCAACCCTATCGACCAAGCACTGTACCAGGGGTGGCCACTCTATTTGTTCGCCCAGGATTCCCCGGGAGTTCCGGCTCAGGGCGTGGTGGCAGGCCAGTTCGAGTTGGTGGCCGTGGACGTTCCGCCCTTGGATGACCCTGATATAGGTTGGCCGGATTATTACGGAGGCCCGTAAGTGAGGCTCTTCGGTGTGCCGCGCGCGCCGATTTCTTCCAATCCCACTCCAATCCAGTAAGCCAGGGGCAACGCCCCGTCTTCCACGCCTGCGAGCGGGTTGACAAGCTGAGCGGATCGTCGGCGCTGCGCCGCGTTGCTTGCGCGGTGCCCGACCACGACGGTGGCGAGTTGATGGGCCAAGCGCGGGGATGCGTACACCAGGTCCTCAGCCAGAACGATCAGGCTGTCGAGGAGCCCGGCGTCGTCCTGCAACTCAAGGCATAAGCTGGCGGCAGACAGCAGCGCCTGCCGCGCCGCTGGGGTATCGAAGCGCAGGTAATGCGCCCTGGCTGCCGCCAGCTCGGCCGCGGCTCGCAGCGTGGGGTCGGGGGAGCGTCCTCCCTGCGATTTGACCTGCGTCGCGTAGCGCAGGGCCAAGTCAGCCTCCCCCAGGAGAAGTGCTGCCTGCGCCGCGGCCAGTAGGACAAGTCCCTGCAGTTGAGGAGAGGCCTTTTCGACGCGTTCGGCGAGGTGCTGAGCCTCTTCGAGCATCTGTCTGGGATCTGACTCGGGATCGTCCAGGCGAACTTGCAGAGCCCGCAACTCGTCCCCCCACACCAATTCCCAGTTGCCCTGGCTTTCATGATGGGCGCGGGCCTCCGCGAGCGCCACCAGGGCTTCAGCGTATCGCCCTAGATTCTTTTGCTGGAGCGCCAGATTGCTCAGGTAGACCGAGGCACGCTCACGGTCATTCAGGACCCGCGCCAGTTGAACGGCCCGCTGGAGGGAAGCGGTGGCCCGTTCGGGCATTCCGCGGTGACCATCCAGGACAGCGAGTACATTGTGGGCTTGCATGACTGCTCGCTGGAACGCTGGCTCTTCCCCACTGCCTTCGCTCTGCAAGACCGCCCGAATCAACCCCTCGGCGTCCCGCATCCGTCCTGCCCGGAAGGCAAGCCAGGCGCGGTGAACCTGCAGGGTGGCCCGCGCCGCTTTGTCGGCGAGGTGTGCGTCCAACTCGGTGAGAACAGCTTCGCCCGCGTTACACAGGCCCAGACGCTCAAAGTGTTGGGCCAACCGCGCGATCGCCAGCACCTCGACCCGGTTTTGATCCGCGCGCCACTTGAGTGCCTGCAAGACGTTAGCCTGTTCGGCCACCAACCGGGTGTCCGTCGGGCTGGCCTTGAGCAGTCTGGCTAGGTGGTGCTCAGCGTGGCGTTCGGCGAGTGCCGGGTCGTCCACCTGCCGGGTGCGCAGCCAAGCTGTGAGCAGGGGGAGCACCTGAAAGCGCTCCTCCTGCTGGAGGAGCAGACCGTACTCCACCAGCGGCTGCACCTGCTGTCGGGATAAACCGGCAATCGCGGCCAGGTCATCCCTATGCCAGTCGGGGGCCTGGGCCAGGAGCAGCAGCGCCTGCTGCTCCTCAGTGGTGCGGTCATACCAGCTGCGGCGCAAAATGGGTTGCAGCAGGGACGTGGCGTGCGCCTCGGAGGCTTGACCCTGGAGGAGGTGTACCACCTCGGGCAGGGGCCGTTGATGGAGCCAGCGCCCCACCAGGCGCAGGGCCAGCGGCAGACCCTGTACCCGGCGCGCAATGACGCCCAGAGACGGTAGATCCTGCGCCAGGGAAGGTGCGTAAGGACCGGCCGCGCGAAGAAGCGCCTGCACGGCGGGCGTCCCCAGGAGAGCAGCTCCCGAATCCTGGGGAGCGGGAACGGCCAAGCCGGTCAGCAGCAGGTGAGGCCAGGGTTCGGCCCAGGCGGCACGCCCGGCGGTCAGGACCCGCACGCCGGGTGCAGCGGACAGCAGTTCATTCAACGCAAGCAGCCATTCCGGTCGTTGGTCCGTACCGTCCAGGACCACCAGCAGGGAAAGTGTCGCCAGGTCCTGGCCCAGGCCGCCGAAGGTGTGGTTCGCCACGGGCCGCGTTACGCCCAGCGCGCGGGCCAACTGCGCGGCGACTTCTACGGGGCTGCGGAACGGTTCCAGAGAGAGGTACACCGCGGGGTGCCCGAGTGCCTGCCACTCGCGCACCGCAGCCAGGAGCAGGGCGGTTTTGCCCACACCGCCTGGCCCAACCACGTGGAGTGCCTGTGACCCCTCGCCTCCTGCAAAGGCAAGCAACTGAACCAGTTCACGTTCCCTGCCGAGCAACGACGAGGCAACTGGAACGGCTGGGAACGCGCCGTCCAGCGTGGCCCGCTCCCGGCGCAGCGTGGCGTCCAGGGGGGTTCCGGGCAGTGCCAGAGCCTGAAGCCGCGAAATCAGCTCGGGGTTGAGGGGCGGCGCGCCGGCCACGCCGACGGCCTGTTCAGCCAGCAGGCTGGCCTGCAGGGGTGAAACGCTTCGCTCAGCCTCGCCGACCAGGCCCAACTGCACGACTTCGGCGAGTTGCTCCCGCTTCTCCAGGACCCACTCCTGGAACTCGGCCGAGAGGTGATCTGTGCGCACGTCGGCCAGAAAGGCCCCGGGATACATCCGGTGAGGATGCGGCGCACGCTGCAGGTCCAGAGCGTCACAAGGCAACGTGGCGCTGAGCACGTTCCCCGTGAGCGCCATGCCCGGAAGGGCGGCCCTCAGTTTGGTGAGCGCAACTCGCATGTGGGACGCTGCTCCATCTGCATCCGGCCAGAACAGCTCTCGGATTCGGCGTCGATCTGTGGGTCCCTCCAGGACCAACCAGGTGAGGACCAGCAGCGGCAGGCGTTGTAACGACGTTTCGGCAAGTTCGAGTCGTCCCAGGGTGTAGAGCATTTTGTCCGCGCGGCCCGTCTGTTCCATCCCGCCTCAGACGTCCAAGGCGTATCCTGCCTGGTTGCCCTGCAGGCATTCTTGAATGGTCTGCAGGTGTTCATCGTTGATACGAACGGCGAAACTGGTCTTCGGGTCTGAGTCCCCCGCCACATGGACGCTGCAGATCCCGCGGCTGGTGATGTCGAGCACCAGCCGCGCGGCGCCGCTCTGACCACCAAACGTCGACAGGATATGGAACGGAAAGTGTTCGCCAGGGCTGTTCGAGGGGACCACCTGTTTGGGCTCACCCTGCGTCATCCACTGCGAGCCCGCAGGTTGATGGTCAGTGGGATAGCTGGAGAGCGTCACGCCCGATTCTAGGAGCTTCTCTTTGCCATACAACTCGACCTAGCAACAGCCTGTCTAGATGGGTGTAACCCCCCCCTAACCAGAGCAGGGCGAGGTCATATCGTGACCGCGTAATCCGACCTCCTCGCCGCGTTCGAGGCACCGCGGGTGACGCTGCGCCCAGCCCCGTGACATGCCCAGACTGCTCAGCACATTCTGCCCACGCTAAGTGTGCCTATACTTGACCATGACTCATGTGCATCGCAAGCACGTCGTCATGCCTGACGACACCCTCACCTTCCTCGAAACCTACCAGCGCACCCACAACCTCCCCAGCTTCAGCGCCGTCATCGAGGCCGCCGCCCTCGCCCTCAAGGAACAGGAACTCCGCGCCCAGTACGCCCAGTACGCCGCCGACTACGCCCAGAACCCCGACGAGCAACGCGAAGCCGAAGCGTGGCTGAACCTCCCCATGGGCGACGAACCCCAGTGAAACGCGGCGACATCTACCTCGTCAACTTCGACCCCAGCGTCCCCGGCGAACCCGCCCGCACCCGCCCCGCCGTGCTCATCACCAACGACCTCGCCAACGAGACCCTCCCCCACCTCGTCGTCGCGCCCATCACCAGCAACGTCCAGCGCGTCTACCCCTTCGACGTGTTGCTCCCCGCCGGCACCTGCGGCCTGAGCGAAACGAGTCGCGTGCAACTGAACTACGTGCGCGGCCTCAACCGCACCCGCCTGACCCGCTACGTCGGCAGCGTCACCCGCGAACAACGAACTGAGCTGGACAGCAAACTCAAGACGCACCTCGGCCTGACCTGAATAACACGGCAACCACACCCGGAAGCCACGTCACCGACCATACACTTACAGCGCTCAAGCAGAGCGCTTGACAATACGACCACGAAACCTTAGATTCCTCGTACCGTAGGCGCCGTCTACCCACAACCCAACCCCGACGCAGCCCCCGCCCTCCAACGCGGGGGCTTCTTCCATGCCAGGAGCGCCCATGCCCAAGAAGAATCCTCCACCCCCCTGGCATGAACAGGCGCGCCGCCTCACCCCTGACGCGTTCTACCTCCAGCTCCGCGCCTAGCCAGACGACCGGCTCGCCGCCCGGCAAGCCGACGCCCACCACCTCCCCCAGGAGCACCGCGAGTACCTGCAGGCTGAACACGCCCACCGGCACCGCAACGACCACCGCGACCCCTGGGCCACCGTCACCACCCTCTACAGCCCCCAAGCCTGGACCACCCACCTCAAAACCTGGACCCTCACCCGCCTCCAGCAGGGACAGGCGCACCTCGACCGCCTCCCCGCCGAGTACGCCCGCGCCCTCAAAGCGCAGTACCAGTACCGCCAGGACCACCCCTGGATCAAAGACCCCACCTGACCCGCACTGACGCCAGTGCGGCCCACCCCATACCACCCCCAGGAGGTGACCTGATGCCCACACCCCAGAAGAAACCCGCCAAGGCCCAGGCACAGGCCACCAAAAAAGACACCAAGAAACCCACCCCCACCACCAACACCCCACCGCACAAGCCGGGCACGGCCCAGCCCAACAAGAGCAACACCACCCAACCCGCAACGCAGAAAGCAGCCACCCGAACCCCGAAAGACCGCCCCACGCCCCCGGCAAACCTCACGCCGACGCCCACCAGACGGCAGACTCCCCCTAAAGGGGAAGGCAAGCAGATGCGGGTCGGTCGGGGCCGGACGGTCGTGAAGCCGCTGCCGGATGGGAGGGACCCGACGGAGGGTGCGACGGTGTGCGGCGCGCAGTTGCCGGGGCGTCCGGGGGTGTTCTGCCGGCAGAGGGCGGGTGCCCGGACGGATCACGTGGGTGAGGGTCGCTGCTGGTTGCATGGCGGGCTGACGCCGACCCGCTCTGGCGGGCGCTACAGCGGTATCACGAGTCGCCCGCGGATTGCGGAGCTGCTTGCGAAGTTCGAGGGGGACCCGAACCCGCTGGATCTGGCCCCGGAGGCGATTCTGCTGCGGGCGATGGTGCTGGATTTCATTGAGCGGTACGACGAGATGCACGCCGGGCTGATGCGCTGGCAGATGAGCTTCGACAAGGCGTTCGCGTCGGATTACTCGAAGTGGCTGCGGGACATCCGCCGGCACATCGAGGGGGGTGGCCTCCCGGATGACGAGGGCGCACCAACCATTCCGGATCCGCTGTCGTACGTGCCGAAGCGGCCGGTGACGATCATCGACATCACCGGCGTGAGTTCGCTGGTGGCGCAGATCGGGGCGCTCGTCGACCGCATCAACAAGATGAAGGAAGACAAGACGTTCAGCATGGCGACCATCGGCGCGCTGTACGAGACGATGGCCGCCGACCTGGTGACGGTGGCGCAGGAGCACATTGATGACGACAGCAGGCGTGAAGCGCTTCTCGACGCCGTGGAACGACGCTGGCGAGGCATCCAGCTCAGCCGACTCACCGGGCCACGCGCTGGGCCGCAGTCGTGAACGGAACCGGAAGAACAACTTCCGCGCGTACCAGCGGCGGCTCGTGCCGTTCCTGCAGGACGTGTTCGGCATTCAACCGTGGAGCGGGGAGAACGGCACGCCCGGGCAGCTGGAGATCCTGCTCGACATGCAGCGGAGCATCTGCGACCAGCTCGACGGGAAGGAGAACGTCCCGTACATCTTCCTGGGCGAGGCCGCCCACGGGGTAGGGAAGACGTTCGTGCTGGAAGCGGCGGTGCTGCTGTACTTCCACGAGTGCTTCCCGCCCGCGTCGGGTGAGACGAACCTGGTGCTGAGTACCGCGCCGACGAGCACGCAGGTGAACGACCTGCTCTGGAAGGATGTCCGGAAGCTGATCGAGATGGCCGCCGAGCGCGGGTACCGGGTCGGGCGGGGGATCCTGCCGAGCGAGGCGCGCATCAACAAGAGCGGCACGCACTTCGCGGTGGGCCGCACGACCAGCGACAGCGGCGGCAAAGGCGCCGAGCGCAGTCAGGGGCAGCACAACGAGTACCAGGCGGTGCTGTTCGACGAGGCCGAAGGCATCCCGGACTTCTTCTACAACGGCGTGAAACGTCAGTTCACCGGGAACCGCGTGCGGCTCTGGGTGCTGATGGCCAACCCGAAAACCCGCACCAGCCGCTTCCAGCGCATGAAGCAGCAGCGCGGCGTGAAGGTGTACCGCCTGAGCCTCCTGAACTTCCCGAACGTCGTGCACGGCCGGCAGATCGTCCCGAACGGCGCGACCCGCACGGTGTTCGAAGACTGGCTGTTCGACCTGGAGGACTTCGGGGCACTCCCCACGGACGGACCGGACATCAAACGTTACGCCTTCCAGACGTCCTGGGAGATCACCGGCCCGAACGGCGAGACGTACCCGTCCGGGCAGTGGTGGATCCCGCAGCGCGGCTTCCTGTACGGCGCGCTCGGCATCCCACCGGAAGGCGGGGACGGGGACACGTTCATCACGGCCGGCCAGTACGAGGCGGCCACGCGCCGCCCGGCGCGGCCCCGCACGACCTCCCTGGCCCGCATCGGCGTGGACGTCGCGCGGTTCGGGAAGGACAACGGCAAGGTGTACCTCGACACGGACGGGAACGTCGCCCTGATCGGCACGCTCCAGACCAGCGACACGCCCGCCTACGTCCGCGTGGTCATGAAAGCCGCGGCCGTCGCGCAGGAACGCGGGTACACCGAACTCAGCGTCCGCGTGGACGCCGGGTACGGGAACGGCGTCGTGGACGCCCTCCGGGGCAGCGAGGACCTGCGCGGCCTGTTCGAGAAGGTGACGGTTCACGAGGTGCACTTCGGCAGCACCGCCCCGCACGACCTGGAGCACTACGCGACCGTCATCACGGAACTGTACGCCGAGGCCGCCAGGGTCATCGACGCGCTCAGCATCAAGCACACCGGCGCCCGCCTCGAAGAGGACCTCAGCGCCCGCAAGTACCGCTTCGTCACCAAGAACGTCGGCGGTGTCCGCCGGGAAGTCCGCGCCATCGAAGAGAAAGACGACTTCAAGAAACGCCACGACGGCTGCAGCCCCGACGACGGGGACGCGTTCGTGCTCGCCGTCGCGCCCGAGTACGTCTTCAAAGCCCGGAACGCCGCGCCCCCCGCCCCGAACGTCGTCCTCTCCGCGCTCGGCGCCATGACCACCCCCAGGAGGTGAACCACCATCGGACTGCTCGACACCCTCTGGCCCTGGCGCGCCCCCGCCCGGCAGGCCAGCGCCCCCGCCCAGGCCCCGCCCACCTCCGGACCGCCCGGCGGGGACCTGTCTGCCGCCGCGCACGGCGGCCTGCGCGCCGCCCTGGCCCGCCTGCCGAACGCGCAGCAGAGCCAGGACCCGCAGTCGCTCGCCAGCATCCTCTCCTGGTACGAGGACGAGTTCGCCGGGTACCCGAACGACACCCGCGCCCGCCTCATTCGCGTCCTGCGCGGCCTGTCTGAAAGTGACGACGACGTCAGCAGCACCCTCGGGGAGTACATCAGCCTCGTCAACGGCGGCTACACCTGGGACTTCCAGGGCGGCGCGCGTGCCATCCGGAACGCCCAGGCCGCCACCGCGGACTTCGAGCAGCGCCTCTACCCCGAAGGCGGCGGCCTCAGCGGCCTGATCAACAACCAGTCCGCCGAACTCTGCGTGGCCGGCGCCAGCAGCCTCGAATGGGTCCCTGCCCGCGACCGCCGCAGCGTCGAACGGGTCGAGGTGGTCCCCGGCGAGGAAATCCGCATCCGGCGCGACCCGGGCACCCGCGAACTCGTGTACACCCAGGTCGGCCGGGGCGAACAGATCACCCTCAACCCCCTCACGTACCGGTACGTGGCCGCCAGCGCCCGGGGCCGCAGCCCGTACGGACTGCCGCTGTTCCTCGCGGCGCTGTTCGCCCTCGACCGCAAACGGCAACTGTCCGACAGTGAGCAGCGCGTCATCAACCTGATGGCCCGCAGCGCCCTGATCACCGCCAGCGCCCCCGTCCCCACACCCCAGCAGGTCGGGTGCCGCGACGAGAACGACCCGAACTACCCGGCGGCCGTCAGTGCCCACTTCAGCCGCATCGCGGACCTGATCACCGCCGGATCCGCCAACGGCCTGTACCTCGCCCCGCGCTTCGGAGACCAACCCATCGAGATCGAGGCCACGCCCATCACGCAGAGCGTCGCCGGGCTCTCCGACATCACGAACAGCAACCAGCTGCGCGTCTGGAACGCCCTGCGCACCCTGCCGTTCCTGCGCGGGAAGATGGACAGCACCACCCAGGCGCTCGCGCAGGTCGTCATTCCCCTCGTGCACGCCCACGCCATCCACGGCCAGAGCGTCCACGCGGCCGTCATCGCGTACGGCGCGAACCTCAACCTCCGCCTGCAGGGCATTCCCGCCACGGCCGAACTGAAGTTCGCGCCGCCCCGCAGCCCCTACCAGCTGGACGAAGCGACCGCCCTGCTCCGCCGCGCCGAAGCGCACACGAAACTCGCCGCGCTCTTCGGCCCCGCCTGGGCACAGGCCGCCATGAGGGAGTTCGACGTGGTCGACGGAGACGCCGCCCGCGCCCCCGACTGGTGGAACCCCACCAGCGGCACACCCGCCCCCGTCCCCGATCCAGGAGAAGCACCATGAACCGACACCGCGCCGCGTTCTCGCTCGTCACGCCCGCCCAGCCCACCCCCGGCACCCTGCCGGACGGGCACCTCGACCGCATCAACGCCCTGCAGGCAGCGCGCGGCAAGCCGGCCCTGAAGGAAACGGACCTGATCGCCCGGCCCATCCGACTGTTCGGGAACCAGCTCACCAGCTACTACACCCGCGTGCCCGACGCCGACCTGCGCGCGCTCGCCGATCAGATCAACACCAGCGGCGGACCCATGCTCAGCGCCCACGTGACCGACACCACCCCCATCGGCACGTACTACTTCGCGGAGATCACGCCCGGCGAACTCAACCCCAGCCCGGAGCCCGGGCAGCCCAGCCAGGTGCTGTACCTGGACACCTGGGCGTACTGGCTGAACGACGACACCGGCCAGGGACTCGTCCGGCAGATCGACGCCGGGATCATCAACGAGGCCAGCATCGGCTACTGGTACGGGGAGCTGATCTGCAGCATCACCGGCAGCAGCTACTGGAACAGCCCGTACTGGGCAGGCGAGACCTACCAGATCACCGACCCCGACGCGGGCACCACCAGCACCCGCCTGTGCTTCCTCTGGACGACCGGCAACGTCGAATTCGCCGAGGGCAGCCTCGTCTACCGCGGCGCGTACCCCGGCACCCGCGTCGGCGGCGCCACCGATACCAACACCGCCGCGCAGTTCAGTCCCGCCGCGCCCGCCGGACCCACTCCCACCACCCGCTTCCAACTCGCGGCCAGCCAGGACATGGCGGACGCGTTCAAGAAGCCCCGCGATCAGCAGAACGCGGGGAACCCCACCCCCACCCCGCCCGCACCGGCGGCCCCCACGCCCCACCAGGAGGACCCCATGGAGAAACTCACCCTCAAGCTGGCGGACGGTTCCGCCCGCACCGTCACCCCCGCCGAAGCGCAGACGCTCCTCACCGACCAGATCACCCTCGCCCTCACCACCGGGCAGGCCACCGGACAGCAGGCCGAACGCGAACGCATCGCCGCCAGCCTGAACGTCGAACCCGCCAAACTCGAAGACCCCAGAGCCCTCGAAACGCTCGCCAGTGAAGCCACCGACGGCCGCGCGTACCGCGAGGACCTCCTCAACGAACTCCAGGCCCTCACCGTCACCCTCAGCGGCGAAGGGCAGAACGCCGAAGCGCACGGCCAGCGCGCCCGCCGCGCCTACGGCGCCCTGAGCATCACCGACGTCCGCGAAGAAGTCGCCCGCCTCCGCGCCCAGCGGGACGCCCTCATCCCCAACAGCCAGCTCAGCGACACGCCCGACGAACCCGCCACGCCCGCCCCGAAAGTCCCCCTCGACTACGACCACGCCTGAACCGGCCGTTCACCCGCCCTCCCCACCCCGCGCCTGAGAGCACAGGAGAACCAGCATGAAATTCAACGGAATCGAATACGCCGGCCAGCACAACACCGGACTCACCTACGCCCTCGACGTCGGCGCCGTTCGCGGTGACGCCGTCACCCAGACGGCCGCCGCCACCGCCGGGCGCGGCGCGGCCGACGCCGCCCTGCTCGGGAAGCTCGAAACCCGCGACAGCGACGGCCTCGGCACCGTCATCAAACGCGGCGTGATCGTCGTCCCCTGGACCGGCGCGGCCGTGTTCGGCCTGCAGAAGATCGGCGTGGACGGCGCCGGCAAGGCCAAGGTCAGCGCCACCGGCCGCAACTGCGACGTGATCGGCGTCGCGGACGGCTACGCCGCCATCGACCTTGGCTAGGCCCAAACCAACCGACAGTCGCCCCGCCAGCCGCTCCCACCCCAGGGAGCGGCTCTCCCATTCCCCCACCAGGAGAAGCACGCCATGACGAAAATCAAGACCCTCAAGCAGCTCGAACTCGGCCTGTACCAGGACGCCAAGAGCCACAACATGACCCTCAGCCAGCACCTGAACGACCTCGCCCGCAAAGGCGACATCAGCGAGGACCTGTACCGCCCCGACGCCCGCAACAGCGCCGGCGAACGCGTCGACGCGTTCCAGCAGCTCGTCGCTGCCGCCGGCATCCGCACCAAGGGCGAATTCGCGAACACCGGCGGCGCGTTCCTGGACGACCCCAGCAACCGCGTGCTGTTCCCCGAGTACGTCGTCCGCGAGTACCGCGACGCGGAACGCGACGCCGTGAACGTCCTCCAGGCGAGCGACATCGTCAGCACCCGCGTCGGCATCGACGGGAACGCCTACCGCACCGGCGTCATCGCCGAAGGTCAGGAGAAGGACCTCGAGTTCGGCCGCGTCGCGCAGCTGGGCGAGATGGCCGTGTACCAGATCCTCCTGGCGGACAAGGCCGTCAACGCCCAGAAGTACGGCGGCGTGCTGCGCATGAGCTACGAAAGCATCCGCCGCGCCCGCCTGCCCATCCTGGGTCGCTACATCGCCAAGGTCGCCCGCGCGCAGGGCCGCCGGAAGGCCAAGCAGGCCCTCAATACCGCCCTGAACGGCGACGGAAACGGCAACCCCGCCCCCGCGAGTGCGGCCGCCGCGACCGCCACGCTCACCCTGGCGGACATCATCGCCCTGCAGATGGACGGCCTGCGCGACGGCGTGCAGTTCACCGGCCTGGTCGGGGACGCCGCCACCATGGCGCAGGTCCTCGCGCTGGACATCTTCACCGCCGCGAACGCCAGCACCAGCGGCGCGGACTTCCGCGACAACGGCAACTGGCCCCGCGTGCTCGGCATGATGCCCAAACTCGCCATGGCCGACAGCGCCCTGGAAGGCAGCAAGAAACTCCTCGCGTTCGACCAGCGCAACGGCCTGGAGGAGTTCTACGAGAACGGCAGCGAACTCGTCGAGAGCGAGAAGGTCATCACCAGCCAGTTCGAGAACATCGTGATCAGTGAAGTGGTTGGGTGGGCCAAACCTGACGCGGACGCCTTCCGCACCAAGGCGCGCCAGTAACCACCCGCGCTGAGCGCACCCCCGCAGTACCCGTGACCCCCGCTCAGGCCTGAGCGGGGGCAGGAGGACCCCATGGCAACGAAGAAAGAACTGGCCGCCAGCATCAAGGCCGCGACCGGCACCGACCTCAACCCTGACAAGCTCACCGCCGAGAAACTCGAAGAACTCGCGGAACTCGCCGAGCAGGGCGAGGAGGGCCGCGAAGCCTTCGACGCGAAACTCGCCGAGTACGGCCTGAGTACTGACGGGAAACCCACCACCCCTGGCGACAAGGCCCCCAGCGCCGCCCCCGGCGACGAGACGCCCGCCCCGAAACCCGGCGCGAAAACCCGGCGCGTCCGCACCAGTGACGCCATCGCCGCCCGCAACGGCGAGTTCACGGATCCCGAAACCCGCGAGACGATCGGCAAGGACTGGGTGGACGTCACCGCTACCCGGTTCGTGCGGGACCTGATCACCAGCGGTCAGGTTCTCGACGACGAGGACTGACCCGTGATCACCCTCGCGTCCACTGACGTGCCGGCGCTGCTGCCCATCCCGGGCCTCCCGTCGGTCGCTCAGCCGTTCCTGAATCTGGGCGCGCAGTGGGTGCAGGGGGAACTGACGCGCCTGAATCTCGCGCCGGACGCCCTGCAGGAGCCCGCCCTGACCACCGCCCGCACCGCCATCGCCGCGAAGGCCCTGGCATACCAGGCGGCCCTGACGGGCGGCGTGACGGCGCTCACCACGGCCGCCACCAGCGCCGGCGGCATCGACAGCATCAAGATCCCCGGACTGGAAGTGAAGCTCAGCAAGGTCAGCATGGACGGCGCGGCGCAGTACGGCGTGGCCGGGCAGACCTGGGATGACCTCGCGGGCGAGCTGCTCAGGCTGATCAACCCGGCACCCGCCGGATTCCTCGCGTTCGCGGGGGTAGCCCGGTGATCTTGGGGTTGCTGAACGCCGCGTCCGCGCAGCTGGATCAGGTCGGCCCGATCATCGCGGACGTTCTGGCCAGCGATCTCGCGCAGCCCGTCACGTTCCAGCGCTTCGGGCAGCCGCCCGAGCCTCTGCGCGCCCTGATCGGCCAGGAGGAGGACCGCAGCACCGACGCGCCGGAAGTGCACGAGCCCGGCATCAGCAGCCGCAGTTTCACGGCCCTGCTGCCGTACCACGAGGCGGCCCTCACGCCCGGCTGGACACTCACGGACGCGGGTGGCCGGATCCACGTGCCGGTCGCGCCAGTCCTGAATCCCGCCGGGCGGAACCTGTTCCTGGTCGCGCGGGTCGCGCCGCTCGTCGAACGCACCCGCGTCCACGACCTGGCATTCGGCGTGCCGAGGCAGGGCATGGTCCGGGACTCGCTGGGCAACCTCGTCCCCGCTCCCGGCGCCACGCTGGCCATGCAGGCCCGCCTGAGCGCCACCACCGACCCGAAACTCCGGGACACGGTCGGAGCGGACAACGCGGACCTGGTGCTGATCGGTCGCTGGGGCAGCCTCACCGCGCCTACCAGCCGTCCGGACGGCGTGCGCTGGGGCAGCCGGTCCCCGCTCGTCATCGACGGGCAGGCCGGGACGCTCACCGTGCAACTCGCCTACCCGGACGAGGACACCGCCACCGAAGCCCAGTTCGGGCAGCGGTTCCTAGCCCTCTGGAGGACCCCATGACCCCACGAAAGAAAGCATCCCCGAAAGCCGACGCGCCGGAATCCACCCTGGACCGCCTGCTCGCCCGCGTCACCGTCGAGGACGCCCCCGACCAGGAGGACGCCGCGACCTTCGCTGTGGACCGCGTCACCCGCACCGTCCTCGTCCGCGTGAACCCGGACCTCGTGAACGACGAGGCCCGGCACGGGTACCGGCTGCGCGGCGTCCTGAAGCTCGTCCTGAGCGGGTACGCGGCGTACAACAACGACGTCGCCCGCCGGTACGGCCGCTTCGACGAGGGCCTCGTGTACGAGCAGGCCGAGTCGGACGCCCTGATGGACCTCGAACCGCTGCTGCACGGGCTGCTGCCGTTCGAAGCGCCGGACGCGCCCGCCCCGGCCAGCGAGGACTGACCATGGCCGTGCGCGTCACCACCGACATCCGCCCCATCGAGGACCGGGGCCGCCGCGCCCTGCTCGCCACGGCCGACGCGGTCGGGAAGCGCGCCGCGCTGCTCATCCGCGCCCGCACCTGGGCGTGGCCCGGCACCACCAACCGCGTGAACGGCGAGGTGGCCGGCCCCAGGCGCAACATCGTCGACACCGGCACCCTCGCCCGCAGTCAGCAGGCCCCGCGCCTCACCGGGCCGCTGAACGCCCAGATCACCTGGACGGCCGAGTACGCCGCCGCGATGTTCCTCGGCGCGGTGTTCCGCAAACGCCGCTACAGCCTCCCCGCCCGCAACGCGCCCGCCCAGGCGCTGCGCAACGTGAACCTCGCGCAGGAATTCGCCCGCGCGTACCGGCAGGACCCGTGAAGCAACCCACCCCCCTCCAGCTGCGCGAGGCGGTCGAGGCGGCCCTGCGGGACGGGGACGTCACGCCCGGGACGTACACCTGGCCGAACGGCGCGCAGACGCCGGCTCTGTACACCGGAGACCCGCCCGAAGGGGTGACCGTCACCGGCCTGGAAGTCCTGATTCCCGCCACGCCCGACAGCGACGTGATCAGCACCTTCGCCGGCGCGATCACCATCGACCGGTACCCGATCCGCGCGGTCGCGCACGACGGGCAGAGCCTCACGCCGTTCTTCACCGCTCTGGCCAGCGCCTTCCGCAGCGTCGCCGCCCCGCAGGTCCTGCAGGCCACTGACCGCTACCCCGACCAGATCCTCGTCACCGTCACTCCCTGAGCCGCGCGCTCATCCCCTTCAGGAGGGAACCACCATGGGTTACACCGCCGCAGAACTGAAAGAAAAGATCACCCTCGGCCGCGACAGCATCTTCCGCGTCGCCCCCCTCGGAGTGAACGGCGCCATGCCCGCCGCCGCCGCGTACAAGGAACTCTGCCTCGCCAGCGAAGTCACCGTCGGCTTCGAGAACCGCACCATCAGCTTCCAGAACTTCTGCACCGGCGGCGACGAGATCGAAATCCCCGTCGGCAGCACCGGCAGCGTCGACCTGAGCGAAATGCAGTGGATCGAGGACGACGAGGCGCTCGTGATCATGGAGACCGCCGCGCGTGACCTGACCCCCATCGCGTTCGAGTACCTGCCCGCCGGGGCCGGCACCGGCAAGACCGTGTACCGCGGGATCATGGACGTCAAGAGCTGGAAGGTGAAGAGCGCCAGCGACGGCACCGTCACCGTCGAAAGCCCCACCCTCGGCGCGCCCGGCAAGCCCGAGAAAGGCACCCTGGTCTGATGATCTGGCGCGACACCTGGGACGGCACGCCCGGGGTCGTCGTCATCACGGAACACGCCGAGGAGGACGGGCAGCTGGACGCCGTTCTCCTCGGCCTGCGCCTGGACACTCTCCCCGCCACCGCCCACGTCACCAACGAGCACGGCCGCGCCCTGTGCGTCCAGCTGCCCCGTGACGTGGAGCCCTTCAGTCTCAACACCCGCGTCACCCTGACCGTGGAGGTCACAACATGAGAAGCCAGAAATTTGCCTTTGGTACCAACACCCGCCGCGCCCTGCCGTTCACCGTCGCCGGCGAGACGTTCTTCGCGCACCCCCTGACCGCCGACGAGGACCTCACCCTCGCGGACATCGCCGACCGCTACGACCTCGACGCCCTGAGCGGCGCGGTCCTCGCCCCGTTCATGACTGAGATGGCCGGCATGCTCGCCCAGATCCTCCAGACCCGCGTGCAGGGCAATGCCCTCATCCCCGCCGAGTGGGTCCTGACGAACGTCGGCCTCAGCACGCAGACGCCCATCCTGGATCTGCTGCGCACCGGCAAGCGCCCCGAACAGCCGCTGGAACTCACGTCCTGGCTCGACGAGCCGTTCAGCATCCAGGACCGCGCCTTCACCGCCCGGCCCCTGAACTTCGCGGAACACATCCGCCTCGGCAGTCTCCCCGAGGACGGCACCAGCCGCGAAGTCGCGCAGGGTAGCGCCGCCCTGATCGCCGAGTACCTCGACGCCCGCACCCACGAGGCTGGCGAGCCCGTCACCGCCGCGTGGCTCACCGCGAACGTCACCGCCAACGAACTCGGGCAGATCCTCAGCCTCCTCCAGAACGGCCCGGAGGCCCTCGACCCAAACGCCGACCGCCCCGAGGAGGGCAGCCCGCCCAGCGAGGCGGACGCGTCCAGCACATCCTGAGCGTCCTCGCCGCTTACGGCGAACGCTACGGCACCGACCCCGCCACCCTCCTCGACCGGCCCATCGCGCAACTCGAAGCGCTCGTCGAGGAAGGCCACTACCTGCGGTACATCGAGCACCGCCCGCTGTACCAGCTGCTCGCCACGTACCTCAACGGGCACGGCGGCAAGGACCCCCAGGCGAAGAAGGTCCCGCGCTCGCGCCTCTTCTCGCCCGAGGAACTCATGCCGCCCCACCTGATCCCCGACGACCTGCGCCCCTTCCGGTTCACGCCCGGCGAAGCGCAGGCCATCCTGGCCGCCCTGCCGCACCTGAAGCCCGGTGGGAACTGGGTGTTCCAGGCGCTCGTGAACAAGATCATGCCGTTCGACGAGATCAAAGCCAACGCTCTGCTGCCTTAAAAGGCACCTCTTGCTGATCTGCTCAATAATATTAAGCGGCATGATTTGTATTTAAAAATAATGATAAATAAAATTAGTACTACTCAAAAAATGAATATATCACACCCCTGTCACTGAAAGAGCTGCTGGAAATTTCTAGATCTCCATAACCAATATAGCGACTAAGCCTGCTGTTCCAGACTACTTTTGAAAGAGTAGTTCGACCGTTCTCATAGTTAGATGGTCTAGAGAAATTAAATCTCTTGCTCTTACCCGATTCATCTATCTCAACTGCTGTTGATTCGCCGCGGGTGTATGAATCGTATAGCACGATATTCTGATTCTTTAGCTCTAGTTCATCAAAAAGTACATCCTTATCACTATCAAGATTCAGTCGGCCGCTTTCCCCGAAGGAAGTAACCGCTTCGCCATTTTTGTTTAGTTTAATGATAGCTCGATTTAGATTTTTCGTCCTTCCGAAAATTACTATTTGATCTCGTGAATCTATTTCGGTGTCAATCAAAATATCCTCACTTGACCCTAAATCGATATCCAGCTTCCCTTGTTTGCCGAATTTGCCATCCAGTGTGCCGTTTTCTAGAATTTTTATGATCGATATATTTTGATCTACCTCACCGCTGACATATGAGAATACTATTTCCCCTCCTGAAAGTGCTCGAATCTTATTATAATGACGCAGATGAGATGCTATGTTTAGTGTAACGGAACTAAAAGTATTATCATACGTACCATCTGGATTAAGTCTAAATATGCTGGTTGTATCATACTGAGTGTTGTGTATAGAGACTAATACCCTTCCCTTTGAATCCATATCAGTGGATAGCACTGGAAAAAATGCTTTTGACAACTTTAAAATTCCGTTTGATTCATATGAAGTGTCTATAGATCCGTTGCTTAAAAGTCTAATAACACCAAAGTACTCACCATAATATCCAAATACTAGCAGCTTTCCGTCTGCGGCTTCATATATCTCCACTCCTCTTTCATCGTTATCGCTGGGATTAACTACGACATGGCCGTCTGAGCCAAACGTTTTGTCAATTATCCCAGATTCACTAAATCTTGAAATGGTGAATGCAATATCGGTTCCGCGTGACAGTTGGGTGTACCCGAGAGCCAATACTCGTCCCCTAGTATCAAAAGTAATATCCGAAGCAGCATTGCTGATTGCTCCTGAGGGAATAGGCAATGCAGCCAGACCATTGCTGCCGAATGACGAATTGTATAAGCCTGATACGGCTGGTTTAATTGAGACCATGATTGGCAAATTCTTAACTAAATCGCCAATTCTAGCTGATATTGTTCCTCTGACGATTCCTAGATTGGCTTTATCTGTCGCTCTTAGGGTAACTAGGCGCCGTCCTGAGGAATCTTTAGGCGCAATATTTACTACCTCGATTCCGGAGCCATTTTCCATAACGATTTCTAATTCGAAAAGACTTGGTGCATTGTTATTATTTTGCATCAGGGAGACGGCAAAACTCGCGTCACCCCCTCTTGCTATTTCGATTGAGGTAGGGAAGTTAAATTGAATATCGGCTTGTGGAGGGGCGGGAGGTGTGGGTTCGGGGCTCGATCCTCCTCCGCATGCTGAAAGTGACAAAGCAAGGCAAACTGCCAGAGTGGTTTTTGTGTATTTCACCCCTTGATTTTTGCACGCTTCGCAAAATTGCGTTTCCTCAATTGCCGTGATGGGACCACAGGACAGCCTGGAGTGCTAAGAGGCTATTGGTAGTCCGTTGACTCTGGATGGGGTTGACGTCCAGCACGCGTTTTGCGAGAGATGTCGATATCAGCCTTCATTCCGTGTGGGACGCAATGATCGGAGGAGTCAACGGACTACCAATAGGCGTGATGTCTCAAACCATGCACCGATTGACTCTTGTTTTCGATCTGCTGATACCGGCCACGAAGACAGGCCGAAAATCGTCCCAGACGACCTTAATCGCGCTTGCGGTGCGAATGCTTGGCAAGGCAATACGCTGCAGCGTAAATAGTCAAAATCCGTCTCACATGTTGTTTGAGGCGACTCCACGCCGTCTCATCGTGCTGCCATTGCCGTTTTCTCATGCTGCTAATCGTCTGATTGCCCCTTCCTGCTCTCTGGAGGTTCCACCGCATGACCAACGTCGGATCTGCCCGCATCGACCTCACGCTGATCACCACGGCCGCGAAAGCCAGTCTGACCGCGTTCGCGAACGCTGCCCGCGCCGAACTGCAGGCGATCTCCAAACCCGTCCGCATCAACGTGAAGGCCGACCCGGCCCAACTGCGCGGCCAGGTGGACGGCGTGAAAGCCGCGTTCCGGAACCTGAACACCGACCTGAAAAGCCTCCTGCGGGTGGACGTCAGCGCCCTGAAAGGCGTCATCAGCCGGATCGGTAAGCAGATCACGGACCTGACCGCCCTGGAAGGCCGGATCCGCAGCCTCGGCGGCGGCCCTGGCGGGGGCGGCGGCAACGGGGCCGGTGGCGGCGGCCCGGGCGTCAGCAACGCCTACGCCTCGCAACTCCGCGCCCTGCAGGCCGACCTGAAGAACAGCGTCCTGAACACAGCTCAGTTCGATCAGGCGACCCGCAACCTGAAGGCCACCATCGACGCGGAGATCGCCAGCCTGCGGGGCCTCGGTCCCCTCACGCAGAGTCAGCAGGCCCGCCTGGACGCCCTGCGGAATAGCAGTGGCCAGGCCGCCACCGCTCTGAAGGGACTGGCGGACGCCCAGGCCCGCGCCGCCCGTGAAGCGGCCCGTGGTGCCGAGCGCGCCCAGTCGGAGGCCGTCGCGAAACTCGGCCGTGACCTCCAGAGCCTCAAGGGTCAGTACGACCGGGGCGAGGTCAGCCTCCGCACGTACCTGCGCGGCATCCAGGGCATCGAACGGGACGGCCGCGCCATGGCCGCCACCCTGACGGCCGGCAGCCGCGAGGCCGCGAACCTCGAACGGACCATGAAGGGCCTGACGCAGGCCACCCGGAACATCAACGCGCAGAGCATCACCAAGATCCGCGCCGACATGGCCGCCGCCCGCGCCGAGTTCGAACGCGCCACGGCCGCCGCCGGACGCTTCGCCGACAAGCGTGCCGCCGTGCAGGCCTTCGAAGCCGAGATGAAGCGCCTGGAAGGGCAGATCGCCGCCGTGGGCCGCCGCACGACCACCACGACCGCGCAGATGGCGAACTGAGCCGCATGAGTGGCCAGATCCGCTCGAACCTGAACAGCCTGAACAACAACCCCAGCGGCGCCGGGTTCGCCGGAGGCATCATGGCTGCCCTGCGCCAGCTGCCGCAGTTCGCGCAGATCGCCGGGGGCAGCCTCGGCGCGGCCGCCGCGCAGGCCGGAACGCTCGGCAGCAGCCTCAGCGGCGTCGGCGCGGTGGGCGGACCCGTCGCCATTGCCATCGCCGCCGTCACGGCCGCCGTGGTCGCGCTGGGCGTCGCGATCGCCGCGAGCGTCAAGACGGCCGCGCAGTTCGAGCAGGTCCTCGCGGACATCCGCACCCTGACGCAACCCACCGCCGAGCAGCTGCGCCAGCTGACGGCCGCCACGTTCGACATCGGCAAACCCCTCGGGGTCGGGGCGCGCGACGCGGCCGGCGCGGTCCTGGAACTGAACCGCGCGGGCCTGAGCGCCACCGACGTGATCGGCGGGGGCCTCAAGGGCGCCCTGGAACTCGCCGGGGCGGCCGGGATCACTGCCGCCGAGGGCGGGAAGCTCGCCGTGAGCGCCATGACGGCCTTCGGGCTGCAGGCGCCGCAGCTGTCCACCGTCGCGGACGTGTTCGCGAACTTCAGCAACAAGACCTTCCTCGGCGCGCAGGACCTGAGCCTCGCGATCGCGGCGGTCGGTCCGGTCGCGCGCGACGCGGGCCTGAGCCTCGAGCAGTTCACGGGCACCATGGCCACCCTCGCGCAGGGCGGATTCAAGAACATGTCGGACGCCGGCACGTCGCTCAAGACCATGCTGCTGTCCCTGACCGCGCCGGTCGAGACGGGCGCCAAGGCCCTCGCGGCCCTGAACGTCAGCGCCTTCGACGGGGCCGGGCAGATGCGGCCCTGAACGACGTCCTGAAAGACCTCAAGGCCAAACTGGTGGACCTGACGCCGCAGGCGCAGAAGCAGCTGCTCCGGCAGATCTTCGGTCAGGACGCCCTGCGCGCCGCGCAGATCCTCCTGCGCGAAGGCCCGAAAGCCATCGAGGCGAACACCGAGGCGATGAAGAAACAGGGCGAAGCCGCCCGCGTCGCCCGCGAACGTCTCGAGTCCCTCCAGGGCGCCGGGAAGCAGTTCGGCGCGGCGTTCGAGCAGGTCAAGATCCAGATCGGCACGCCGTTCCTCGCGGCGCTCGCCGCCATCGTGCGCGGCGCCACCCAGGCCGTCGAGGCGTTCAGCGGCATGATCACCCTCTCACAGGAAGGGAAGGGTGCGTTCGGGCAGCTGGCCGACTCGGCCCGCACCGCCATGACCGGCCTGGGCAGCATCGTCACGACCGTCTTCGCCGGCATCCGTGTCGTGTGGGATTCGGTGCTGTACCCCGTTCTGAAGGTCCTCTGGGAAGTGTGGACGGTCATCCAGACCGCCGCGACCGTCGCGCTCGGCATCCTGCTGAACGTCGTGAACGGCGTGTTCCAGGGGGTCATCGCCGCCATCGGGTCGCTGCTGTCCGCGTTCGGCGTCGGGCAGGGCGGCATCACCCTCAGCCTGCAGGGCATCGCGGACGCCGCCACGCGCGGCGCCGGCATTGCCCGCCTGGCGCTGGTCGCCCTCGGGCGGTTCGTGGCCAGCCTCCCGGACGTGTTCAAGCTCGCCGGACCGGCATTGGCACGATCCTCGCCGGGGTCGTGAAGCTCATCCAGGCGTTCGGGCAGGGCGCACGCGCCGTGTTCGTCGCCGCCGGCGGGTACGTCGGTGCGTTCGCCGCGAGCGTCGGCCGGAACGTGCAGGGCGTCGGCCTGATCATCAAAGGGCTGGCCGGGGTGTTCGGGGCGCTGCTGCTGGCCGTCCGGAACGCGTTCGTCACGCAGGCCGGGCAGGTCCTCGCGGCCGGCATCCGCCTGTACGGGCAGTTCAGTGACGGCGTGAGCCGGGTGCTGTCGCAGGCGGCCGGGGCGTTCTTCCGGTACGTCGTGCAGCCCGTCCAGGCGGGCGCGGACTTCCTGATGCAGGCGTACAACCGCGTGAGCAGCATCGTCGCCGGGGCTGCGAACAGCATCAGCCGCATCCTCGCGCCCATCGGGAACGTCCTGAAGGCCCTGGCCTGAGCGTCGGGGACGCCCTGGCCGGAGTGGCCAGCGCCGCCGTGAGCACCGCGACCGGGATCATCGACCGCTTCGCCGGTTCCTCCCAGGCGGCGTACGACCGTGCTCAGGCGGCGGCCGCCGCGTCCGCCAGGGACAGCGCCACGAGCACCGCCGACGGGGTCGCCAGCAGTCTGGCCGGCGCGACCAGCGCCCTGAAGGACTTCGCGGCCGACAACGGAGCCGGGAGCGCCCTGAACAGCGCCCTCGGGAACGTGCAGGCCGGCCTGAACGGCGTCAGTTCGTCCGGCGCGCAACTCCAGCAGGACGTCGCCGGGGTGGCCAGCACCCTCAAGACCGACCTGGGCGGCGCCGCGCAGACCGCGCAGGCCGGACTGGGCGACATCCGCACCGGTGCCCAGCTGACCGGCGCGGCCCTCGACGCCGTCCGCGCCCGCGCGCAGGACGCCGCGCAGGGCTTCACGCAGGACATCAAGACCCTCGGGCAGACCGCCAAGGTCACCGCCGCCGCCGTCCAGGCCATCAAACCCCCCACCGTCATGCCCAGCGGCACGAAAACCCTGAAGGACCTCGGGCTCAATGACGACGGGACCGCCATCACCAGCAAGGGCGGCGCGAAGACCACCGCCGCCGACCTCGTCAAACAGGCCGAGCTGAAGAAGAGCCTGAAGGAACTCACCCCGCTAGAACTCGCCCAGGCCAAGGCCGAAGCGGAGCGGACCAACAACAAGAAGGCCATGACGGCCATCCTTGCCGAGGAGGCCCGCCGGGAACGGGAACGCACGTCCGCCGTGAAGGCCGGCACCACCGCCGACAGGGCGGCCGCCGCGACCCGCGAGACGCTCGTCCGGGAGATCCGGCAGAGCATCGCGGCGTTCAAGCTCCAGTCCGACCAGGGCAAGGTCACGGCCGCCAGCCTGCTGGCCTTCAACCAGCGGATGGAGGACTTCCAGGCGCGCGTGCAGAAACTCCCCCTGGCCCTCCAGGCGGGCACGCAGGCGCTGTTCAACCAGGCGGCCGCCCTGGCGTCCAGCACGAAGGTGCAGGCCGCTGCCGCCCGGACGGTCGCCCTGAGTGGCGTGGCCCTCACCGAGTACAAGGAAGCCCTGCGCGGCAAGACGAAGCAGCAGCTTGACGACATGGAGAAGCAGGCCCGGGCGAACCGGCTCGGCACGCAACTGAACGCCATCCTGGCGGAACGTGCGCGCCGTGCGGGCGTGCAGGCCGCAGCCGACAAGAAAGCCAGGCAGCAGCCGAGGCGGCCAGCAAGGCCAGCAGACCCTGATCCGCGAGACCGGTCAGCTCAACGACCGGTTCAAGCTCCAGGTGCAGCAGGGCAAGGTCACTGCCGAGAGCCTCCAGCGCTACCAGCAGGCCCTCGCCGATACCAGGGCGAAGGTCGACCAGCTTCCGCCCGCGCTGCGCGCCAGCGTCACCGCCCTGATCACCCAGGGCAGACGCTCGCCACTCAGGGACAGGGGGTCATCAACCGCCGCACGGAAATTGAGAAGCTCCGTGCCGAAGTTGACAAGTGGACCCTCTCCGAACTGGAGAACGCCCGCGCCCGCGTCCTCGCAACGGCGGGGACAAGGACAAACTGGCCCTGCTCGACGCGGAGATCGGGAAGCGCAAGCAACTCACGGACGCGCAGGTGCAGCAGGCCCTCACCGAGAGCCGACTCGCGCAGGCCGGAGCCGACCAGGGCACCGCCGAAGGCGAGTACGAGAATCGCAAGGCGGCGGCCAAGGGCAACCTGACCGAACTGCTCCGCCTGGAACTCCAGTTCGGGCAGCGGGTTCAGGACGCCCGTGACGCCGCCGCCCGCGCGACCGCCGCGACGAGGACCGCCAGACCCGCGAGAAGTACGCCAAGCTCCTCGCGCTGGAGGCATCACCGACGCCCGCGCCGGGAACTCGAGGAGGCCCGGGACCGCGAACTCGCCGCGAACACCGCCGCCTGAACAACACCCTCGCGAAGAACCTCAGCGACCGCACCACCGCAGAGGAGGACGCCCGCCGCGCCCTGAACGCGGCCCTGGAAACCCTGGACCGGGACACCGCCGCCGGATCCGCGCCAGCCTCCTGGCTGACCTCGAACAGCGCACCCGCGACGTCGAGAACCAGCAGGCGGACGAACTGGACGCCGAGAACCTCACTGAAGCCAGAAGCTGGAGATCCGCAAACGCTACCAGCCCAGCTGCTCGCCGCCAAGCGCGCCGAGGTCGATCAGTCCCGCGCGATCGAGGAAGCCGCCGAACGCGACCGCTACCAGGCGGCCGTGGACGAGGCGCAGCAGCAGGGCCTGCTGGACCAGCAGCGCCTCCAGGCGGACGGCACGACCCTCACCGTCCGGCAACTGCTGGAACGGGACACCAGCTTGCCCTCGGCCGGATCCGCACCGACGCCGAGAACGCCTACCGCGACTACCAGCTGGCCGTGAAACGCGACACGGTAAGCAGCTCACCGCCAGCGAGAAGGAGACCAGCGAGGCCTGAAGACCGAGATCAACGGCCGCATCCAGGACCTGCAGGACAACCTCGACACCCAGGACGCCGCGCAGCGCGCCACCGCCCGCAGCGTGCTTCAGACCTGGCGCACCACCTACGCCGCCATGGGCAAGAGCGGGGAGGCGGCCGTCGCGCAGATCGACGCGGCGCTGCGGTCCCTCGATCAGGTGAGCGGGAAGGTCCGGCAGAAGCCGCCGGGCTGGTCGGAGATCCGGACGCCCTGCTGACCCAGGGGGAGAAGGACGTGGCCGCCGTCGGCAAACCCGACGACGCAGGCAGCGCGAGTGCGAAGGCCGCCGCGCAGTTCGACACGCTGCGGGACACGTACACCACCAAGCTCGCGGACCTCCGCGCGGCCTCGCGGCGTTCGCGGAGAAACGCGACGAGGACCTCACGCCCGACGAACTCCAGGTCCGTGACGGTCTGCTCGCCACGCAGCAGGCCTACAGACGCTGCTGGACAACGTCACCCTGGCCGCTGCGAAAGCCGGCGAGGACGCCGCCACGGCGTTCAACCAGGCCCAGAAAGACCAGGCGGCCGAGAGCGCCCTGGCCCTCGCCGAGGCGCAGAAGCCCTCGCGGACGCCGAGGGACGCGACGGCAGCCCCGCGTACCTCGCCGGACTGAACGCCGCTCTGGCCTACTGGCGCGCCCGTCTCACCGGACTGGTCGCCGGGACGCCCGAGTACATCGACGCCCTCAAACGCATCACCGATCTCGAAGGGAAGGTCGCCAGTGAAGGAAACCCCGCCGCCGACCGCCTGACTATGCTCGCCGGGATCGTCGGCAAGGGCGGAAGCTCCAGGGCACCATCAGCGCTGGACTCGATGGGCTCGCCGCGTACCTGAAGAAGGGCGGCGGGCAGGGCGGCCTGATCGCCGGGGCGCAGGCCCTGATCGGCGACTGGCCGGGGTGTTCAAGACCGGCGACGAGGATATCGACGGCGTGATCGACACCTTCGTGAGCGGCGTGCAGGCCACCCTGGGCGCCCTCGCCAAGGGCGACTGGATCGGCGCGCTGATCGCCGGCGTCACCACGGTCGTCACCACCCTCATCGACATCTTCCAGGGCGGCGCGAACAGCGCGAAGAAAGCCGCCGAGCAGGTCTCCCAGGCGACCAAGGACGTGAAGTTCTTCGACCTGAGCAAATACGCCAGGGTTGAGAGCCGCGGCGGATTCTGGGGCTGGCTGGGCTTCAAGAAAAGCAGCATCGACCAGGAGAGCGTCGACATCGCCAAGGGCCTCGGGGACGCCCTGTACAGCGCCATCAGCACCGGCATGCTCGACGGCATCAAGCAGGGCAAACGGTCCTTCGCGGAACTCGGCCTGGACGTCCGCAAGGGCCTCGGGCAGCAGATCCTCCAGGGCCTGATCGACGGGTTCGTGAAGAGCGCCGTCATGCAGGGCATCCTGCAGCCCTTCCTCGACACGTACATCACCGCCATGAAATCCGGGAACGCCCAGGCACTCGCCGAGGCCGCGAACGGACTCCAGGGGGCCATCGCGCAGGGGAACAGCGCCCTGACCACCTTCTAGGGCTTAACCTAGCGAAGGACAAAAATTTGTCCAACTCGCCTGTACCCGCTAGACCCTGAGTGGCAGCCGCTCATGCATATTCAGCGTGAAGGTGCCGTAGGGATTGATGTGCTGCCACTTCAGTGGGGTCAAGGCCCGCAGGTCCGCCCCGGTCAACTGCCCCTGCCACTCCGGCTCTGACAGCACCTGCTGCATCATCAGCGTATTGACGTAGACCAGGCTGACCTGGAGCAGGTGCAGGCCCAGCATCTGGATTTCCTGCTCCTCGATGCGGTTGCTGGTGAACTCGCCACCCTTGCCGTACAGGATGAAGTCGTTGGCGCTGTTCCACGACTCGATCACCTGCAAGCCCTCGTGGATCTCGCGGCGCAGGCTCTCTTGGCGCAGATAGTCGCACAGGAAAGCGGTTTTCACCGCTTTCCCCAACTCAGCCAGCGCCCGGTACGTCGGGTGCTGCACGTTCTGGCGGGTAAAGCGCCGCAGGATGCTCTCGGCGTCCGCCGTCCCAGCCGCAGGGCGGTGGCGAGCTTGATCATCTCATCGTATTGCTGCTCGATCAGCTCCCACTGGATCGGGCGGGTCAGGATCGCTTGCAGGTGGACGTATTTTTCTGGCTCGCCCTTATTGGGGCGGTACAGCTTCTGGTGCTTGATGTTCTTCAGACGCGGCAGAAGCTGAAAGCCGAGTAGCTGACAGAATGCGAAGCCCACCTCGCTCTGGCCGTGGGTGTCTACGTAATTCTTGTCCACCGCCATCTCGGTGTCGTGCCGAAGCACGCCCTCGATCATGGCGGCCACCTCGCTGCTGGAACAGCTTTTGAGCTGGCTGTAAATGCACACCGAATGCTGCTCGACGTGCCAGTACACCATCACGCCGGGACCGCCGTAGCGGGCGTGCCACTCGGTCATCAGGTTCTGGTCCCAGGCCCCGAACTTCTTGCTGTCCGAGGCGCAGGCGGTGGTGGCCTCGCCCCACAGCGTGGCGTCCCTAGCCTGAAAGATGGCGTTGCACACGCGGCTGATCGCTGCCCGGAGGTGTTCCTTGTGGACGTAGCGACGACGGATGTACTGGAGGTCAGCGAAGCTGTCCTCCCGCCCCCACTGCACATCCGCTTCAGGCCCGCGTTGGTGCCGATGCCGTGCAGACACAGCAGCAATCGGCGCTGCACCACCTCACGGCTCAGCACCTCACGGGCTGCCACCGAATGGAAGGCGGTGGTGAACCCGGTCCGCAGTTCCGTTTCTTTCAGGACATCCAGCAGGTTGGTCATCGGCCAGCGCTGTACCAGCGCCGCGGCCAGCCGGGTGATGTTCTGCGGTTCGGGGAGGGCGGCCAGCGGCGAGATTGACAGCCGCCCCTTCCCCTTCTTCGACGTGACCAGCTTGACTCTGGCGTTGGTGGGAAGATCGGTGTTCAGTGCGTCCAGCGCGGTTTCCATGTGGGTGCGAAGCTGACGGGTAAACGTCTGAGCTTCACCCGGTTGGGCCAGGGCCGAGTAGTACTCGGCCCGTTTCTGCTCGAAGTCGCCGGGAAGGTCCTCATCGGGATTGCGGAAACGCCCGGCTCCCTCGACCCAGACCTCCTTGCAGCGGATCTTGTCACGCAGCGTGGTCAGGACGCACATCTCGTAGGTGACGCGGTTGACCTTGCGCCCCTCGACGTCATCGAGGACCAGGGCCTGCCAGTCGTCCTTGACGACACCACCCAGCGGCACGTCCTCGTTCAGGGGAAAGGTCAAGGTCCGGCGGTCCCGGTATTTCGCCAGCAGCTCCAGCGCCCGCATGATGGGCCGGTGGCGGTCGTTATTGCAGCGGAAGGTCAGGGCGTCCAGCAGCAACGAGATGGCCCGCGATAATGGTGGCCGTAGGAATTGCGCGTAACCAGGCGCACCTGGCGGTCATAGTTGCCCTCGGCCTCCATCTCGCGGATCAGGTCATCGAGAACCGGCTCCGGCACCACCGGATAGATCACTTCCCGTACTGCTCCTTCCGGCTGAGCGCGGGCGGCCTTCGCCAGCTTGAACAGCAGCGCACTCTTGCCCCTGACCCGCCGGAGTTGCCGCAGCAACTCCGCCTCCACCTTGCTCTCGGCGTGGGTGCCGATGTGGTGGGCCACCCGGATGAGCAGTTCCACCAGGTCATCGGTGACTTCGGTCTGGCGTTGCCAGCACAGCGCGGCCAGCAGGACATGGCGCAAGGGGGCGGGATGGCGTCGCAATTCGCGGGGCGGTTCGCTGGCCGCCCGGCGACGGTACTGCCCGACGACTCTGGGCGGAACGCCAGTGAAAACCTCGGAAGTCAGCCCCAGGGCGCGCAATTCGTCGAGCTTGGCGAGTTCTTCGAGGACGGTGTCCACCTTGACCCGCCCGGCGGTGTCCTTGAGCGCGGCCAGCGTGGAGCGGATGACCAGAAGGGGTTGCAGGTCATCTGCCGCCGCGTCAGTGCTGATCAAAGCGTCCAAGGACTGACAGGACTGGGGCTTGAGGCGAGCCTGAATGCCTTGCAACCAGCGGGCTTCCTGCCTGTTCACGGCAGCGCGCAGGCAACGTCCCAGGCGTTCCGCCGTGGGCGGAACGAGGCGCTCTCCCGCAAAAACTCTCGTCCCTGCTGTTTCAAGGTTTCCGAGTCTGAATTGAGATCGGCGATCAGAGGCATGAGATGGGCGATCAACGCGGTTTCATCCAGCCCCGAAAGGCCCGGAAGCCACAGAAGTGTGCCACCTCATCGCGGTAACGCCGAGCGGTTCGGGTGGACCAGTCCACCTCCGCCCAGCATGCCGGGGAGACCGCAAGCTGCTGGGCCAGGAAATCGACGACCACCCGGGCACCCTTGGGGATGGTCCAGAAACTCGCCCTGGGCTGAAAGGTCTTGAGCAGCGCAGCCAGACTTAGCGAGGCCGCCTCGCCCTTGAAGCCCAGGAACGCCCGTTCTGGATGGGTCAGGGTGAACTGCCCAGCCAGCTCTTCGGGGGACCAGTCGTGTTTCACGCGCCAGCTAACGCCGGAGCAGTCGGGTGATGGTGCTGGGATGGACCCCGAATAGGCGGGCACACTGCGCCGCTGTCCGCCGCCCGGACCCACCGACTCGCGGATGTCCTGTTCCTGATGGGCAAGAGCTTGCGTTTGCGGCCTCCAACACGCCCTTCCAGCCGGGCCTGTTCCAGGCCCGCGCGGGTTCGTTCCCGGATCATGGCCCGCTCGAACTCCGCGAAGGCCCCACCATCTGCATCATCATTCGGCCCGCCGGGGTGGTGGTGTCGATGGCTCCGTCAAGCTGCGAAAGCCTACGCCCCGATCTCCCAGCAGCTCCATCAGGTGAAGCAGATCCTTGAGGCTGCGGCTGAGTCGGTCCAGCTTCCAGACGATGACCACATCCCCTTCTCTGAGCTGGTCGAGCATCTTGTGGAGTTCGGGCCGGTCCCAGCGGCCCCCGAAGCGTGTTCGGTGAACACGCGCTCAGCCCCACCGTCCTTCAGCGCCCGCAGTTGCGCGGCGGTGTCCTGTTCGTGTTGCTTGCTGACGCGGGCATAGCCAATCTGCATGGGGCCTCCGGGTTGCGAAACAGGTTGCCATTCGCTCATTTGCAATAGTTTCGCAATGTGGGAAGTAGCCTGCATCAGATGGTCCGACATTGCACAGACGCTCGTTTGTGCAAGCTTAGGCTACATGGCGACCCGCTGAAGGATGCCGCAAATCTGCAACTCTGGGGAGGATATTTTTTCTATCCTGGGACCGGGAGGAGGCCTTGCCACATTTCGCCTCCCTCGACTTGTCAACTCAGGAGGGTGTATGAAAAGAGTTAGCCTTTTGGTCATCACGCTGCTGCTTGCTGGATGTGGTCAGACAGATCTTGCCCGACTGTGCGAGAGAGCGACTCATCGAGCGCCGTCACCGATTCTCGCCCAGAAGGGCCGACTTTTGCTGCACAGGACACACTAAAGTCTGGCGGCGATCTCACAGCACAGGACGTCACTGGTTGCACGAAGGAGGTTTCAAACCCTCACCAATCGGGCCACAATAACGCCGAGATCATCACCAAGGGGCAGTTAACCTGTGGGCCTACTAATCAGGATTTACGTGCGTACATTACCGTTTACATGTGGCACTCTAGTGGATGACCACAGGCATGACGATGGTTATTCATCGCAGTGGTAGTGACGTTTGAGCTTGTCCCGTGCCGCCGATATCGAAAACTGCCAATTCGCCCGCACCGACCGCGCATTGCGGTCGGTTTCCCACGCCAGCAACTCCGCTTCGACGGCATCCACACTGGCCAAGCGCTGCCCCAGACACTGTCGTTGCAGGACTGACCACTCCAGTTCCGCCATGTTGAGCCACGACGCATGTTTGGGCGTGTACACCACTCGAAGCGTCGGCTCAGCCGACGCGCCTCCTCCGCCGGGAGATGTTGATACAGCGCGGCCGGACTGTGCGTCGACAACTGATCCAGCACCAGCACGATCCTGTCCGCTGCCGCGTACCGCATGTCCAGCGCCTGGAGCTGTGCCGCGAACTCGGCGTTGCCTCGCCGTTCCGTGACCGTCACGGTGCGCTGACCCATCAGCGGTTCAAAAGCCACGAAGAAATTCACTGTGCCAGCGCTTGTATTCATGATCGACCCGTGCCGGGTATCCGGCACGGGTGGCAGCGGATCGCGCACGTGATCGAGCATCTGGTAGGACTTCTCATCGAAGCAGATCACCGGCCGACGGGCATCGTAGGGCAGGGCGTACGTATCCAGTACGGCTTCCATCCGCCACACGAAGTCTGCGCCTACCTGAGCGACACACCACTCTCGACCTGCCACGGCTTGAGGACGTTTTTTTCAGCGTGCGCCGGACAGTTTCATCACTGATGCTGTCTACGACCCCCAGTGTCACCAGACGATCAGCCAGCAACTGCATCGTCCAGGTTTCGCGCCCGACGGGCGCAGAGCACACTTCGGCAATGAGGATGGCCGTCCCGTGAGCATCAAGTTTGGGCGGCTGTTTCGGCCGGGCTCTTTCGTACAGGGCGGCCTTCAGGCCGCCCTGTACGAACTTGCGCCGGATGGAGGCGACGGTCACGGTGCTGACGCCCACCGCTCGGACGTTCCGATCCTTCAGTCCCTGGTCACTGAGCAGTAACAGGCGGGCGCGGGTCATGACCCGCGCACTGTGGACGCCTTTGCGGGTCATGTCCGTCAGTTCCTGCCGCTCGTGTGGCGATAACGCCACCACAAACTGTTTCTGTCGTCCCATCCCTCAGCTTAAATCAAGCCAAGCCTGTGGTCATCCAGCACTCTAGTGGGGCACTCTATCGTAAAAGCTCTACACAGATTCTTAATTTAAGCCGTATAATCTGACCAAGTCTCCGTGGAGTTCTAATGTTGCTGCTGGACCCTGTGTGCCTGGATACTACTACGGCAGTATCAATGTAAAATACACTAATTTCAGTGGCGGTATCGTCAGCTATTCACCTGATCTCTATACTGGCACTATCTACGAGGACTGCATCTACTGAACGCTTAGAGGATAAGGGCTTAGCAAATCCTTGCTAAGCCCGTTTAAATAAATGTACACTTAAATGCATTTACAATCATAACATCAACTCGCCTGCCAGTACTCTCGACGCGTCGGAAAAGTGTTAATCCGGAATCTCGATCAATAATATACTGACAACTCAGGAATTTTCCAGTAAATCATCTGACGTCGAACCGCGCAGAAGGGGCGGTACAGGTTGTGCTTGTACTTCAAAGGCTTGCCGTTCTAAGAATACGCAGTTCTCTACGCTGATCAGATAACATTGTGTAATTAGCTCTTTGGTTCTGCATATAACTTGATTCTGAAATCTAAAATTGGACAGGGTTGGCTGAAGGTAAGCGGGCGGAATATGCATTCCGATGAGTCCCTGACGTCTCTCAAGCTCCGCCACTTCCAATCGTGTGAATTCTTGCCCCTTTTGAGCGGTGTACACACCATCTTTGATATCAACAACTGCCGCAACACCCTGAGGATCGTTTTCGGGGAAATACTCAGATGGAAGCTGTGATTGCGATACCAAGACAACTGTGTCTGGCGTGGGGCTGGGGACAATTCTGGCTGCTCCTGCACCTGGCTATAGGACACGTCGCAGGAGAGGAGCTGGTGGGGACAGCGGTAAGCTGCGTGAGAAAAGCCCAATCCATAGCTGATTATCGCAATAATGCGTTGAGTTCCGAAAGAGGGGCAAGCAATACCAGCGGGGGAGCGGGGACTTCCTAAACGCGTGTCACCCAGTGCCAAGATTCAACACATTATTGATTCCTGCGTTGGAGCGTAACGAGAGGGGTAGGATGAGGGCATGCTGCCAGCCTGGCAACCCACCCGGTGGACCCGCGAACAGATGGAAGAACGGCGACTGTTCGCTGAACCGTATCTCCGCGCAGGGGAGCTGAGCTCCACCCAGATCGCCGAACGGTGCGGCGTCAGCAGCAGTGCCGTTCGACGATGGCGACAACGTCTGCGCACGCAGGGCTCTCTTGAAGCCACCATTGCTCCAGGCCGCACACCACGACTGACGGACGCTCAGAGCGCCCAGATCATGACGATCCTCAGCGCGGGGCCGGGCCCCGCGCAGGCCCCGAATGCCCGCTGGACGTGCCCACAGGTGCGCGAGCTGATCGGCCAGACCTACGACGTGTGGTACGACGTCGATCACCTCAGTCGGCTCTTACGGCAGTGGGGATTCACACCACAGAAACCGATGAGGCGGGCACGAGAACAGGATCAGGAGGCCCTCGTCAGCTGGGTGGACACCACGGTGCCCGAGTTGGAAAAAAAAAGTTGAGGCCGGAGAAACACTCGTCTTCATCGATGAGGTGGGCTTCAGCTTGAAGCCCACCGTGACCCGCACCTGGGCCCCTGTGGTCAGACGCCCGTGTTGGTATCCAAGC
>NZ_MUFV01000008.1 GCF_002017875.1 Deinococcus sp. LM3
CATCGTCTCGCCCTGGACAGCGAACTCGCCGCCGACCCCTGCACGCCCGAACGGGCCGCCCGCGCCAACCGCGTCGCGCAGGCCTACCGCGAAGAGGCTACCCACGCCGTCCAGACGGAACCCTGCGGGGTGTGCGGCGCTCCCGGACGCGTCGAGACCGGTCTGTGCGAACGGTGCCAGGAAAGCCATGACCACACGCAGGCACAGGACTACGCGTTCTGGGTCGTGAGCGCATGACCGAAGCGACCGCTGCCCTGTTCCTCGGCGCCTGGGTGGTGGCCATGGCGCTGCTGGCCGCCTGGGGGCTCGCCACCCTGAGCCGGAAGCGCTGATGCCCGACCGCCTCGCCGACCTGTACGAACTCGAACGCGACCTGCGCGACGCGATCGCCACCGCCGGACCCGACCACCCCAACCGCGCCATCTGGCTCCAGGCCCGCCGGAACGTCCTGACTGAAATGCAGACCCACCGCCGCGAGTACAGCGCCGCCCAGCCCACTCCCATTTCCCAGAGGAGCGCCGCATGATCACCCAATCCACCGTACCCGTGTACGCCGCCCATGAACGCCTGCCTCACCGTCCTGCCCGTCCCAGCCGACTGGTGCGCCGCTGGCGCGTGTTCCGCCGCCGTGAACTGCCGTTCCTGGTCGCTGGCGTCGCTTTCGGCAGCGTCATGGCCCTGGCCATCAGCGTCGTCCTGGTCGAAGGGCCCATGCGGCTGGTGGCAGCCGCTGCACTGATCAGCGCGGTCCTGGTGTTCGCCCGCGCCCTGGCCGCTGCGCCCGGCGGCTTCCGTCACTATGTCGACCTGCCCAGTGAGCCGCCCTGCCAACCGCGTGCCCAGTCCGCAGGAACGCCGCCTGCTGCGCGTCCTGCTGACCAGCGCTCCCCTGACGACTGCCACGCTGGGCCGCGCGTTCCCGTTCAGCGCGGCGCACACCGCCACCCTGGCCAGCACCCTGTTCCGTGACCGCCTCGTCCGGCGTGTGCCCGCCCCGAACCTGCAGGCACACCGCAGCAGGGGCCGCGCCTTGCACGCCCTGATTCCCGCCCCGATCGCCGCGCTGCTGCTGTACCGCCGGCCCACGCTACTGCGCCCGCGCGCGCACCTGATTGCCCTGTCCGAACTGGTGGACGGCACGTTCCGCGACGGCGGCGCCCTGACGCTCAACCGCGCCTACCGCGCACCCTGCGCCCTACCCGGAGCAGCGTGAAAGGGCACGCCAGGGGTCATTCCCTGGCGTGCCCCGTGCAACCCCGTTCAGGAGTTCACCCGTTCAGGGCCTGCGCGAACTGCCTGACCAGTACCGCCCCCTGCAGGACCGTCAGGCCCGCCGCACCGTACGCCGCCACCCGCTGATCCCAGCGCCACAGCGCCACCGTCACGCCGCCCATCAACAGGCACGTCAGGAGTGCCATCAACACCGCGCCCAGCAGGCGAGCGTCCGGCACCAACCCGTTGATGACAATCGCAGCCAGCAGCAACACGAACCAGAACGACAACGCCACGCGGGACCAGACCATGCCCGTCACCCTACCCGGCGCCCGCCAGACGCAGTTCAGGTCACCTTCAGCCTCTCCAGAGAAACCCCCTTCATCACCAGCCGAGGATCAACGCCAGCTGATCCGACAGGAGCCACACCCACCCCAGGCACGTCAGGCCCATCAGGAACGCCGGTCCCCGCGTTCCCCGGCGCCACAGGTCAACCGTGAACCAACCCAGGAGCAGCAGGTCCACCAGAACGATCAGTGCGATTCCCCCACCCGGCCGTCGGCCCCTGCCAGTTGATGCACATCCGACAGGTTCCGCACTGACGTCAGTGCGCCCCTACCAAGACCCGCCTCACGCGCATGCCGACGCTGCCCGGCAACTGGAGTCCCGTATGATCGACCCCCGCCAGAACACCTACGCCGTCCTCGACGCCGACCTGCCTAACGGCGTCACCCTCAGCGCCCGCATGGCCGTCCTGGAAAGCCGCGCCGGTCTGATTGAAGGCCTGCGCGCCGCCGTCAGCGAGTACGACGCGCACCTCCTCGACACGCAGCGCCTCCGGGACGTCGCCACGCGCCGCCTGAGTGTCGCCCTGCACTCCGCGGACCTGCTGCGCGACATCGAGTACTCCATCGCGCCCCTGCTCGGGCTGGCTGACCGCGCCGCCCCCACCAACCCCACACTGGACGGCCTGAGCGACCTGACCAACCCACTCGAACCCGCCACGGTCAAGTCCGCCCGGGAACCTGAGCCGGTAGCTCAGCCCACACCGGCCCCCGCACCCGCCCAGGTGGCCGAGATGTCCGAACCCGAAGCCCATCCCGACCTGACACCCACGGCCGTCACGGACACCCTGGATCTCGTGTTCCCCACCGGGTTCGAACTCAGCAAGCAGGCCGTGGTGTACCTGGACATCCACGCTCACCCCGGCGTGACCCTCACGGACATCATGGTCCGCACGGGCCTGTCGCGCGGCTCCGTCAGCGGAATCCTCACCAAGGGCGTCAGTTCCCTGCGGCTCTCCCGTGTCGGCACGCCAGGCCAGCACCGCCTCACGGCCAGCGGACTGAGTTACCTGCGCCAGTTGCACGCCTACGCCGCCCAGTCGGCTGAAGGTGACAACGCTGCCAAGTCCAGCGGTGATGAGCCGGAGCAGTCGATGCCTGAAGTTCCGGTAGTCGACGCCGCCACTTCCGCCCCGGAACCGGTCCGCGAGGCGGCGCCCATCAAACCCGGTCAGCCTGCACCGGGCAGCGCCCAGGAACGCGCCCTGCACTTCCTGCGTGATCACGGCCCCGCCACCGCGCCCGTGATCGCCGCGCACCTCGGCATGCCCCCCGGTCCCGCCGGCGCCACCATCGCCAACCTCGTGAAGCACGGGTACGTCACGCAGACCGACACCACCCCCAGGGTCATTCAGATTCCCGGCGATACCCGCCCCGTCACGCACGCCGCCCCCACCGCGAGGAAAGCCGTCGAAGCGCCGCCTGCCGCCGAGCCGGACCCGGTCAGTGGTGTCAGCCCCATCACGCAGGAGGAACTCAAGGCCCGCGTCCGGGAGAACGCCGGGCAGGTCCGCGCGGTCCTCGGCAAGAAACCCATGACGGAACTGGACTTGCGCGCCAGGCTCCCCGACATGAACCTCAGCCACCTGCGCGCTGCCCTCGGTCACCTCGAGGAAGCCGGCACCGTGCGCCGCGTGCCCGGTCCCACGCCCGCCAGCCGCGCCGCGTACGCTCTGGACGAACTGGAACTGCCCGCCCCGCAGCGTGCCCACCTGACCGCCGAGGGCCGCATGGTCGAGGCGCACCTCACACAGGTCACGGACCGCAGCGAGCGGGACACCGTGTCGAACATGTCCCTGAAACTCGGCCTACCCCGCGCGGACGTCGAGGAGGCCCTCGCGGTCCTGCACGCCCAGGGACGCCTGCGCTGGAGCCGCACCGGCATGCTCCTGCACTTCACGCTCGCGACCGCCAGCACCGCCGAGGTGGCCGCGTGACCACCCTACCCGGCCTCCTGGCGCTGAGCGTTCAGGAACCCTGGAGTACCGCCATCCTGGACTTCGGGAAGGAAGTCGAGAACCGCGACTGGCACCGCAGTCCCGGCCTGCTCGCCCAGGCCCACCGCCTCGTCGGGCAGCGCATCCTGCTGCACGCCGGGAAGACCTTCGACGACAGCGGCGTGCCCGTGATCCGCGCTCTGACCGGGCAGCGCCTCATGAAAGCTGACTGCACCCTCGGCGCGGTCCTGGGGGTCGTCACCCTGCAGGCCGTCACGACCGACGGCGTCCCCACCAGTCGCTGGGCAGCCCGTGACGCCGTTCACCTGCACCTCGCCGGTCCTGTCCGCCTGACCGACCCCATCCCCTGCCGGGGCGCACTTGGCTTCTTCTTCCCGGACGACACCGTGCAGGAACGCGTGCGCCGCCAGCTGGCCGCGCAGGGCGTCACGTTGTGACCACTCCCGCCCCGCTCAACCCGGCTGCCCCGGAAACGGCCGGACGCGGGCACATGATCGTGCGGGTCGCGCACGCCAACCCCGGACGGTGGATTACCGTCACCCAGCTGCGCGATCTGCTCGGCATGGCGGGCACCAGGAACTACGCCAAGCAGGCCTCGCACCAGCACCGCGCCGGACGCCTCGACCGACAGCACGCCGCCGGTCACCGCCCTGATCGCCCGCGTTTCGAGTACCGCTTCCTGACGTGGCCCCCCACCCGCACCGCCCGCGAAACGCCGGAACTCGAAGCGGGCACGGACGCCAGCGCGGCCGCCCGGCACGCCCGGCAGCGCGACACCACCGCCCGCCGGCGCGTGACCGTCACGGCCGCCGCGCAGATCCTCGCCGTCCTTCGCACCTCCCCGAACCCTCTCCCGGAACTGGAGATCCTCAGCGCCGTTCCCACCCTCAGCGTCACCGCCGCCCGCGAGGCGCTCTCATACCTCGTGCACGAAACGCAGGACGCCATGCTCATCACGCCCACCAGCCGCCGCGCCCGCACCACCACGTACGCAGCGGTTCGCAGCGGCCTGCCCCGCGTGCCCGCCCGTCCCCTCACGCCCGACGCGGAGGCCGTCCAAGGCCTCCTGAGCGCCGTCACGGAACGGGACAGCAGCCTCTCCCGGCAGGCGTTGATGGAACAGACCCGCTGGCCCTGGCCGCGCGTCGAGAAGGCCCTCTCCCTGCTGGAAGCGCACGCCCTGCTGGCCCTGCGGCCCGTCGGCGCATCCGTCCTGTTCCGCCACGCCCCCAAGTCCCCGTCCATCAGGAGCAGGTCGCATGAACCTCGTCCCCACCATCCACGCACTCGCCACCCGCACCCGCCAGATCAACGCCAGCAACGACTGGGGCAGCGACTTCACGCTCGCGCAGATCCCGCAGTTCCTCGCGCTGATCCACAGCGAGATCACCGAAGCGCACCACGAACGCGACCGGGCCAAACGCGCCCGCGAACTCGGGGACGTGATCATCCGCTGCCTGGACCTGTGCGAACTGATCCAGCCCGGCCTGATCGGGAGCCGCCTGACGACGCTCGAGCACCGCCGACCGGGCCTGCTGACCTGGGCAAGACCCAGGCAGCAGGAAAAATTCAGTGAATCTGTGGGGCAATCCCAAGTGGAGCACGGGGGCTGAGGATCGCACTTCCCATTCCACAGCGTCTTAAGGGGTCGGCGTCGGCTGCGCGATATTGGCCATTTCTGTTTTGATGGGTACAGGCTGATTGGCGGTAAACGAGTATATCAGTTGCCCTTCACGGTTCAGACCCCAGCCTCGGACTGTCCCATCTGCCCTCCCAGCGAGACTGTACTCCGGGCCTGCGGCGATACTGGTGACTCTACTCAACCCCATGACCTTGACAGGTCTCCGGTTGAATGTGCTGTTGCCATCCCCCAGTTGCCCCTTGTCACCGGCACCCCAGCTCCAGACGGTCCCGTCCGTCTTCAAGGCCAGACTATGGGCGCCGCCTGCAGCGATGCTCGTCACACCGCTCAAGCCACTCACCATGACGGGTTTCGTCCGGAAAGTGCCGGTGCCATCCCCCAATTGCCCGCTGTCATTGGCACCCCAACTCCAGACGGTCCCATCCGCCTTCAGGGCCAGATTGTGGCTGCCTCCTGAAGAGATGCTCTTCACTTCGCTCAGTCCACTCACCATGGCCAGCTGGCTACCTGCACCCCAACTCCAAACAGTCCCATCCGCCTTTAAGGCCAGATTATATGTATCGCCCGTAGCGATGCTCGTCACTCCGCCGAGACCGCTCACAATATTATCTCCCATTAGAACGGTCCCATCCGCCTTCAATGACAGATTGACGCTAGCTCCCGCAGCAATGCTTACAATATCGGATCGCTTAATGAATTGGCTTCCAATAAAATAAGAAGCGAGAGGGTCGCTGGCAGGGGCACCTGTATCTATGTTGCCTCCTCCAAAGACGGTCCCATCTGCCCTCAAGGCGATACCATAGTTCTTGAATGAGCCGTCAAATTTGCCACCTGCGGCGACGCTGACGAAGCCGTCACGGTAAAAATCAAGGGAGGTACTGCCCGGCGATAAGGAGTAGCCTCTAGTAGAGGTGTTCCCCCAGAGAGCGACAGTCCCGTTAGCCTCCAAAGCCAAACCATGGATGTTTCCTCCGGCAAGAATGGTTCCGCTCGTTTCGGTGCTGGTCACCGTCTGACTGAGCAGAGGAACTCCTCGACAGTTGCTCCCTGCATACACATTGAGCGTGTGCTCTCCCACAGCGTAAAGTTGTACCCGCCAACGATTTGGAAAGCCGGGCGTACTGATATTCGTGACGCTCATCTGCTTGTCGCCGCCGCAGAGGATCTTCGACGTCGTCGAGCCGTCCAGCGTATCAATGTCGTAATAGGCAGGCAGGCTCCGAGTTACCGGTTGGACCAGAGAATCATCGCTAAATGTCCGAGTGGGGAAGATTGCATAGTTTTGGAAAGTGCCACTTGTCTCATTCCATTGCTTAACTACAGAACTCAGCCTGACTGCTGGGAGAGCATCCTGTACTGCAGTGACATTCAGCGAGAAGCTAAAGGGGTCCCTGGTTGCGCCCCCGCTATCCTGAGGAGTCATCGGTACATTCACCCCGAAGGTGATCAGTGAACTGTCACCTGGGGCCATCAGGGTGGTTTCCCCAGGCGCAGGCGGAGTTGTCAGCCACCATCCAGCCTGAGTCAGCGTCTTGATGCCTTTCCCAGTCGTGTCAACGCCACTCACGTCCAATCCCGTGAGGAAGGTGTTGGCCTTCGGATCGATTATTGCCGCGCCTGTGGAGGCATCGAAAATCTGCCCCTGACTCAGGGAGGGTTGATTGGTGGATGTCGTTGCGTCCGACCCATCGAAGTACCGGATCTTCGTGAATACGCTGTCGGTCGTACTGCCCTGAGGAACCACGGCCACGAATTTAGGGTTCCGCAACGTTTCAGAGGAGTTATTCGTAACTTTGTAGGTCGCGCGCACGTGCCGGGTGCTTGTGGCCGTCACGGCAAACGTCTGGACGGCGACTGGGGAAAAGCTGAACTGGTCCGGTGCACTGACCAGCCCCTGCGCGCTCAGGCCGCCTGCCTGAAGCGACAGGCGGCTGGTCGGGGTGGCCGTCCCGATGGCATTGAAGTCAATCTGGAAAACCCCAGGAAGGGCCTGCTGCACAGGTGTTGCTGGCGTGCTGGCCCCTGGCGTCGTTCCGCCCGGCAGAGCAATAGGAGTCTGTCCACAAGCGGCGAGGAGGAGGGGAGGGAGAAGAAGAGACATGATCCGTCGGCGCATAGTCAGAACTCCGTACTGAATGGAGAGGCGTTATGGACCTTGTTCAGTCCGACAGGAATGGAGATGCTCAGGGTGACAGCCGTCCATGTGCCGAGGAACGTGAGGGTGGGGGCTGCATAAACGCTGGTCACTGCTGGAGCGCCTTCAGGACGGCTGGGGGTAGGCTGATGGACGTTGGGTGGGGTCATAGGAAGCCTCGGGAATTGAAGGAGTGGACCGAAATTTAGATGAGTCTTACTTGGATAATATAAAAACCGACACCCCCGCGCACGCTCTGGCTCTGGCGCTGATCAGGGCTCTGAACGGAGAGAGCGTAATGGTTCCAGCTGACCCTGCGCCCAGGCAAGTCCACGCCCTTTCAGTGCCGCGTTGTGGGCGCTAGGCTGGCGTCCATGCCCTCCCCTCGCCGGACTTCCCCACCTGCCGTTCCCTGGGAGGCGTGGCAGGCGTCCGTTCTGGCCTTCGTGGACGCAGGCCGGTTCGACGACGCGGTCCTGACCGTCGAACGGGCCCTGAACGAGGGTCAGAACGCCGCCGCGCTGCTGGAACTCCTTGAGCATGTGGAGGAGTGCGCTCCGGCCGTGCTGCCGCGTGGCGTGGGCGGCTGCCTGAGCCTGCACGGACTGCGGCTCAAGCTCCGCCTGCTCGGGAACGCGCGGACACCCAGCGATGTGGCCGCCCTGGTGCGCGAGGCGCAGGCCGCCCGGCTCAGGGACGGGTTCCTGTTCGCGGATCTGGCCTGGGCCCTGACGCAGCAGGAGGACTTCCCAGGCGCCCTCCAGGCCGCCGACACGGCCCTTCAGGACCGGGAGAACCTCACGAACCGCGACCTGGGACTGGCCCTGCGGATGAAAGGGTTCGCGCAGAACCGACTCGACCCTGGCAGCGACTGGGAAGGGACGTTCCGGGAGGCGCTGGACGTCAGTGAAGGCTGGACACGCGGGCTGATCCTGCTGGACCTGGGTGGCCTGCGCAGCCGCGCGGGAAACGAACCGGGCGCGATGCTGGCCTACACGGACGCCCGGAATCTGGTGGTGTCCACCGGGCACCAGGCGATGGTACTGAACAACATGGGCGTCGTCTGCCTGCGCCTGGGACGCTTCGAGGAAGCCGAGGAGTACTTCATGCAGGTCGCGGCCCTGAAATCCACGTACCGCAGCCGGGCGCTGTCCGGTCAGGCCGCCGCGCGGCGCGCCCTGGGCGAGTGGGCGCGGGCCGAGTCGCTGTACCAGCAGGCCGCCGGGGCCAGCCAGGATGAGGACGACCGGCGGCAGGCCCTGCGCGGCCTGGGGTACACCCAGCGGCTTGCAGGGCGGCATATGCAGGCGCTCGAAACGCTGCGCGGCGCCGCGACCACCGCCCGGAGCGACCGTGAGGGCGGGCAGTCGTGGGTGAACGTGGACGTCGCCGCCACCCTCGCCAGCCTGGACGTCCTGGACGCGCGGTCCGTGGAGGATCACCTCGCGCGGACCGGGCCGCTGGACGCCGAGGACGCGCAGCGGGCTGTGATCGTCCGGGCGGAACTGGCGCGCCGGACCGGTCACCCTGAACAGGCCGCCGCGCTCCTGGGTACCATCAGCCGCGGCGCGCTGTGGACCCGTGAGGAAGCGCACGCCTTCGGGCCACTGTTCACGCTGCTCCCCGCCGGGCAGCGACCTGAGCCCCTGCCCCGACCACAGCAGACCCGCGTACACCTGCGGGCGATAGGCGTGCCGGTCGTGCAGGTCAACGGGCGGCGCATCCGCCCCGGTCACCTGGAGGTGACCACGCTGGCCGCCCTGATGCTGGCCGGTGGGGACCTCACTACCGACGAGCTGATCGAAGTGATCCGGGACGGGAAACCCCGTGAGATGCGAGCGGCTGCGCAGCGCGTGTCCCGCGTCGTCCGCCAACTGCGGGACTCGCTCGGCTGGGAGGGCAGCGTCCTGTCCCTCGGCGGTGCGTACCAGCTGGATACCGCAGGCGACTGGAGCAGCGACGTGCAGGCCGCCCTGGCAAACGGTCAACCCGTCACCGCTTTCCTGTCCGGCGTTCCGCTCGCATGGGTCACCGAACAGGAGCAATACCTGATCGCTCAGCACTCAGATCATCTGACTTTTACTTAGGAGCAGAGGGTAGTGCGACAGACCTGAGACAGCCTCCGCGTACGGTGCGCCCCATGAGTGACTCCGCACCAACCACCAACCTCGAACCCCGCACTCCAAACCCCCGACAGGCCAAAACCTGGGATAAAGCCAAACGCCTCAGCGCCCTCCTGAGCGAATTGCAGGCCCGCCGCTGCACTACCGCCGACCTTGCCCGCCGCTTCGACGTCGGCCAGCGCAGCATCCAGCGCGACATCGACGCCCTCAGACGCATGGGACACGACGTCGTAGAACACGCCGGGCAGGCCTACTCCATCCCCAGAAACGTCACCCTTCTGCGCCCCGCCGAGGCCCTCGCCGCGTACGCCGCCATCCGCCTCGCGCACCACCACTCCCCCGCCCTGAACAGCCACTACCGCCACGCGCTGCACAGCATCTCCATGGCACTCCCGGAACGTATCCGCCACACCCTCAACGCCAGCGTCAAAAACACCGGCGCCACCCCCTTCGCCGAGCGGCAGATGGAACAGGTCGCCGCTGCCTGGATGGACGGCCGGGTCCTGAACTTCGATTACCGCCGCCCCAACGGCGAACTCGAAACCGGGAACGAACTGTGCGTGTACTTCATCGAGATCAGCCGCGACAACCTCGCCCCGTACGTGATCGGCCTCGAACGCCGCCGCGGTCAAGTTCGCACCTTCAAGCTCTCCCGGATGACTCACCTGAGCCTGCACCAGGACACCTACGAACCAGATCCCGACTTCGATCCGAAAGCCTTCCTCAGTGACGCGTGGGGCGTCATCGGCAGCGAGAACCCCCTCACCGTCACCGTCCGCTTCGCCCCGGAAGCCGCGTACCGCGTCCTCGAAGGTGGATTCCCGAACGCCACTCTCATCCGCCGCGACGGCTGCGTGGAAGTCGAATTCCGCGCCGGCACCGACCGGACCGGCCTCCCCCGCGAACTCATGCCGTTCCTGCTCGGCTGGGGCCCCCGCGCCGAAGTCCTCTCCCCCCCACACGTCCGCGAAGCGTGGCTCGCCGAACTGCGCGAAACCCTCACCCGTTACGACACCCCACACGCCCGCAACACCGCCTGACCCGCCGGAGGAACACAAGAGGATCACTGCGTGAATAGTCTCCCCACCTTCAACCTGCTGCACGAACCCTGGATTCCCGTCCGCCCGGCGGTGGCAGTCCCGTGCGCGAGGTCAGCCTGCGCGACCTGATCCTGCACGCCCGCACCTACAGCCGCATCGACGACCCTTCCCCGCTGGTCACCGTGGCCCTCCGGCGCCTGACGCTCGCCCTGCTGCACCGCGGCCTGCGGGAACCGTTGAGCACCACGCAGGCCGCCGAGTGGTTCGCACAGGGCTTCTCCGAAGGCACGCTCGAAACCCAGGTGGGGATGGGCCGGTCGGTTGGGATGGTGTCGCGCGGTATTGTGGGCGGCACATGATCACGGCGACGATCTTCAATCACGCGGGCGGTGCGGGGAAAACGTCCATTACCCGCGATGTGGGGTACCAGTTCGCGCAGGCGGGCCTGCGGGTGCTGCTGGTGGACCTGGACCCGCAGGCGAACCTGAGCAGCTGGCTGGGCGTGCGGAACGTCAGCATCGACGCGACGGTGTACGACCTGGCCACGACCGGCGCGCCCCTGCCGGAACCGGTGGAGGCGCACGGGCTGCACGTCATTCCCAGTCAGGTGGACCTGGCGCTGGCCGAGACGGGCATGCTGGGCGTGCCGGGCTCGCAGTTGTTCCTGCGGCAGGCGCTCGAGCAGGTGCGGGACCGGTACGACGTGGTCCTGATCGACAGTCCACCCAGCGTCGGGCAACTCGCGATTCTGGGCGCGGTTGCCGCCGACCGCCTGATCGTCCCGGTCCCCACCCGGCAGAAGGGCCTCGACGCCCTGCCGGGCCTGCAGAAGGCAACGGCGCTGTACCGCCGGATGCGCCCGGAACTGACCGTCGCCCTGTACGTGCCCACCCTCTACAACGACCGCCGCAGCCACGACCGCGAGGTCCTCGACATGCTGCGCGGCGGCCTGTCCCCCCTCTCCACGCCCATGCCGGAACGCCCGGCCGTGTGGCTCGACAGCACCATGGACGGCAGCCCGGTCGGCGTGTACGCCCCCGGCAGTCCCGTGCACGGGGACGTGCTGCGCCTCACGGCCGAGGTGGCACGCGTCCTGGGCCTGAATATCACGGTGACCGCATGACCCGCCGGCGCCCCAACCGCCCCGCCGGACTGGACGGTCTGCTCCAGGGCGCGTCCGCCCTCGCGGACGTCCCGACCGTCACGCTCCCCACCGCGCAACTCCGGCCCGCTGCGTTCCAGCCGCGTCAGCACTTCGACCCGGACACCCTGACGGAACTCGCGGACAGCATCCGCAAGCAGGGCGTCCTGCAACCCCTGCTCGTGCGGCCCAGCGGCGCGGAGTTCGAGATCATCGCCGGCGAGCGCCGCTGGCGGGCCGCGCAGCAGGCCGGCCTCACCCACGTGCCCGTGTACGTCCGCGACCTCACCGACGAGCAGGCCACCCGCGCCGCCCTGCTGGAGAACCTGCACCGCGAGGACCTCAACCAGTACGAGGAAGCCGCCGCCACCCTGCGCCTCGTCGCCCTGACCCTCGGCGTGGACGAGGACACTGCCCGCGCCCGCATGTACGCCGCGGCGCGCGGCACGAACACCGAGGACCGCGAAGCCCTTGAGGACCTGTTCGCCGCCGCGAGTCTCGGCAGCTGGCAATCGTTCACGACGAACAAACTCCGCATCCTCAAGTACCCGGACGCCATCGTGCAGGCCATGCGCGGCGGCCTCCATTACAGCATCGCGGCCGTCATCGCCAGCGCCCCCGAAGCGAACCAGGCCGAACTGCTCGCCCTCGCCCTCGGCGGCGCCGGGTACCGCGAAGTCAAGGCCCGCCGCGCCGAACTCGAAGCGCGCCCCACGCCCCTGCGGGTGGACCCCGCGCGGGTCACGCAGGTCGGCAAACGCATCGGCAGCGTCAAATGGCTCGGCACCCTCGACGACCGCGCCCAGAAAGACCTGCAGGCGTGGCTCAACCGCATGCCCGACAGTGTCCGCAGGGCCATGAACCTCCCGGACTGACGTCAGTGCGCCAGCAGGGGCCTCACCTCACCGGGTTCTCCTCACGGTTCAGGGTCAGGTTCACCAGCGACCTGTAGCCCTCACGGAAGAGTTGCTGGTCCTGTCCCTCAGAGGCCGAGGACAGCTCTTCCACTGCGCATGCCAGTGACGCATTCCCGCGGATCATGACAACCGTCCAGGTACCGAAATCTTTCCGGAGCAGATTCCTGCGCACCCACCCGCTCTCCTCCAGCGCAGACACCACAACCCTGGCGGTCACATCCGGATCACTCGTGGCCGGATAGCACCCGCCGAGCAGCTTCATCTCCTGGTACGCCTCGGCGCAACGGGTGTCAGGCGACACGTCGGTCATCCGCGCGATGGACGCATCCAAGCTCAGGTGAGCCCGGTTCACGGCGCGCTCCTGACAGGAGAAGAGAAGAAGTGTCAGCAGCAGCAGGGGCCAGTGCGTCACCTGACCAATCCGCTCACAGATGCGCCCACCTGTCCGGAGACGTCATTCGTCACCACCGCGATTTCCAGGAAGGACTTGAACCCCTGGTCACGCAGCGCCCAGTCATCCTCCGTGTCTGCATCTTCCAGTGTGTCGATCACGATGACGGCGGACTGATCACCTCGCGACAACGATTGAGACCACGTTCCAAAATCCTTGCGCAGGGAATGATCGGGTTCAAAACCAGAGTTCAATAGGGCCTGTGAGACCGCTCTGGCAACCTCATCCTGCTCCCCCACGGAGACGAAGCACCCGCCCAGCTCAGCTCGCTTCTCGTACACGTCAGCGCATCTGTTTACTGAGTCAAGGTGCTCAATGCTCTGAACGAGTCGGGTGAGATCACTGCCGACGAACGGCCCCTGCTCTACCGAATGTTTCACTTGACACCCCACGAGCAGCACGAAGAGCGGAAGGAGACGGGTCACCGGAATGCCATCCAGAGTTCATGCGGTCTCCTGTAGGCCTCCGTCATCTGACTGACGACAGCCAACTCACCGATCAAAGACGCAGAAACCCGTACGTCACACGGCCAGTTCTGCTGTCGTGAGCGCAGGCCAACAGGGGGTTCCGGCAGGTTTCCCAGCACCGCCATGCTCCTCACTTCGCCGGATTTTCCTCGCGGTTCAGAGTCAGGTTCACAAGGGACTGGCAGCCCTCCCGGAAGAGTTCCTGACTGAGGCCTTTTGACCGGCTTGTCAGCACGTCTACTGAAAAAGCCAGCCCTTCTCCTTCACGCACCAGGGTGGCGCTCCAGATGCCGAAGTCCTTCCGAAGCGTCCCCCTGCGTTTCCATCCGTCCTCTTCCAGCGCGGACACCACGACCCTGGCCGTCACGTCCGGGTCACTCGTGGCCGGGTAGCACCCGCCCAGAAGTTTCATCTCCTGGTACGCCTCAGCGCAGCGGGTATCCGGAGAGACGTTACTCATGCGTGCAATGGAGGCGTCGAGGCTCGGCTGGGTTCGGTTCATGGGACGCTCCTGACAGGACGAGAGGAAAAACAGCGTAAGTAGCAGGGACCACCATGTGACTTGATTCATCCGCCCATGGAGCCCATGAGCGTGACGAGATGCAGGACTCCCGTTATGGCGACGTTGACACCTCCGTCTGCTTGACAGCACGGTTCAGGGTCAGATTCACCAGCGACTGGTAACCCTCTTTAAACAACCGCTGGTTGAGACCCTCTGACTGGGACGTCAGCCATCTCACTGACACAGCCAGCTTCTCATCAGGACGGACCAGCACGGTACGCCAGGTTCCGAAGTCCTTCCGGAGCAGGCTCTCTCGTTTCCATCCGTCCTCTTCCAGTGCGGATACAACGACCCTGGCCGTCACATCCGGGTCACTCGTGGCCGGGTAGCACCCGCCCAGCAGGTTCATCTCCTGGTACGCCTCAGCGCAACGGGTGTCAGGCGACACGTCAGTCATCCGCGCGATGGACGCATCGAGGCTGGGGTATGTTCGGTTCACGGCACGCTCCTGGCAGGACGAGAGGAAAAACAGCGTAAGCAGCAGGGTCCAGCGTTTCATTTCACTGACCTGTAGATGTTTTTTAAATCAGGATAAATTTTTTCGAGGAGATCTTGCGGGGCAACAACATCCTGCAGTAGCTCAGAGCTTACAGTCACCTTGTCCGGCAATTTCAGGTTCAGTTCTTTTGCCATGTCGAGGTCGTTCTGCGTGACGTTCAGCGTGACCGGCCCGTACGTTCCGTCCGTCAGGCCCATCAGCTTCAGGGCACTTTTCACGAAGGCGGCGTACGATTCGCTCTTCAACGCCAGGGTGGTCAGGTGGTCGAGCAGGGTGTTTACGGGCAGGCCGTCCATGATCACGTCCGTGTACGACCCGCCCGTCACGACCATGTCCGCGAAGCCGCCGATCACCTTGAGGTCTTTCAGGTTCGGGTGTTTCTGGCTCACGTACGTCAGGTACCGCTGCAGGCCCAGCAGGTTGTCGCGGCCGCCCTCGGTGACCAGGCGGGGGTCCTGCGCGCTGCTGTACGACCCGCCGTACACCACGCGGGCGTCCTGGCGGGCCTGTCCGGGCGCGAACTGGTGCTCGTCCTGAATGCCGGCTGTCTTCAGGATGCTGAGCGCGGGGTTGCTGGTTTTCAGGCCCTGCAGGTACGTGTTCAGCAGTGGGATGTTGTGCCCGCTGGTCGCCAGTTTCGTTATGTCGCCCGCGAAGGGGGCGTCCGTGCCGTGCGGTTTCCACTGCGGGTCGAAGTAGTGGATCTGGCCGGGCAGGCCCCGGTCCCCGGAGGTGGGGACCACGTCCCCGTCCGCGCGGTAGTGGCGGGACGTGATGGCCAGTTGCGGGTTCGCCTTGTTGTACACCTCGAGGCGGGCGACGTCCTTCTCGTCGATGTTCGCGCCCTGGAAGGTCACGACGGTCCGGGCGTACTGCGGGTAGAGGGTCGCGGCGAGTTGCGCGAGGCCGCCACCCAGCGAGTGCCCGACCATCAGGATCGGTCCGGCCGCGCGGGCCTTGGCTAATTGGGCGCTGATGAGGTCCTCGTTCTGCTGAATCTGGTAGTACCCGATGCTGCCGGGCGCGAAATCCCCGATTTTCGTGTCGATGACCCCGGCCTTGTTGTTCTTCAGGTCGATCGTCACGCCTTCCGTGCCGCGCCACGCGACGATCACGTCCTTGTACTTCGCGCGGCCCGGGATGGGCGTGAACACCCGGAAGTCCAGGCCCCACTTCCCGTGAATGGCGTCCCCGGCGGAGTACCCGAAGTACGCGAGCAGCGCCGCCGGCTGCCCGTGCCGGCGCTCGTCCTCGAACGCTTCCTTTCCCTCGAGGGCGTCGCCGGTGACGTTCTCGTACCCCATGCCGATGGCGATGTTCTCCAGGAACGCGTCGTACGTCAGTTGCGCTTCGCTGATCGGCGGGGGCAGCAGATCCAGCAGGATCTTGCGTTGCCCGGCGTCCCGGACGAGTTCCCCCAGTCGCGTGTACAGGGAACGGCCGGTCTGCTGGCGGTAGGTGGTGAGCAGTTGCTGGGTCTGCCCTTTGGCACGGGCGTCCGCGAGTTCCTGCCGGAGTTCCTCGATCACCTTCGGGTCCGAGATGACCTGGAACCGCTCCACTTCCGCGTTTCGAATGAGCGCAGGCAAAGGCAGGGCCCGCCTCACCTGCTGCAGGACGCCCGCCACAGGTCGGGGGACATCCACGATGTTCTGCCCGAGTTGCCGGGTGGTTCCAATCAGGGCGTTCGACAGGACGTTGTCCGTCCGCGCGGCGCGGTCCACCACGTCCAGCCCCACCATGTACCGGGACTCCGTGTGCACGTCCAGCATGGCGTCAATCACGCCCGCGCGGTCGGTGCCGCTCAGGCGCATGACTTCCCGGCCCGTGTCGAGCGCGGTCACCTGAGCCCGGAAGTCCTGCGCCAGCGGCCGCTTCGTGAGGACCCGGTACTGGGCGTCCAGCGCGCCATACCCGACTTTCATGGCGAGCGTCACCACGACCGCCTGGAGGTCCATGCTCACGTTCAGTCCCAGTTGCACGCGGGTCACTTCCGGCAGGCTCTGAAGGCCGAGCTTCACGGTGGGGGCCGTGTGAACGGCCCGGAGGGCCAGCGCGGCCGGTCGGGCCAGCAGGGACGGACCCGGCGCGGGCGGCCGGGCCGCAGGGGCCGGCTGTGCGGCCGGGGCGATTGGACTGGTCTGGGAACGACGTTGCAGAGGAGCGGAACCGGTCATGAAACCTCCAGATGAGCTGGTGCGCTGCCGGTCAGCTTACCCGGCGGGGACGCGAAGCGTACCGGCACTTGCCGCACGAACGTTCAGGGTTCTTCCCTCACGTCCGCCTCCGCGGTCTCCGGCAGCGCGGTCACAGCGCGCCGCTCCGGTTCAGGTTCCGCTCCTGCGGCCGGGGCCTCATCCCGGGCCATGGCCAGTTCTTCCAGCAGGACGCGGATCAGGTCCAGGTTCGCACGCGCATGCCCATCACTCATGCCATTCAGGGTGGCACGACCACTCACCACGCAGTGCCGCACATCCAGCAGGTCACGCCCGCGCCCGCCGAACACAAAATAGCTATCGAAGGCAGCACATCACCTCGGACGTGCAGCTCGAAGTCGTTTCAGTCCCTTAGCAGGGAAGGCCATTGGGAGGTGAAGCCCAGCCCCGCTGGGAACACCAGGCCGGCCGTTTCAGTCCCTTAGCAGGGAAGGCCATTGGGAGGTTGCTGAGGCATACATCTCGCTGGCTTTCCGAGAGTTTCAGTCCCTTAGCAGGGAAGGCCATTGGGAGCGCTCGGCTCTGGCCATCGTGGCCAGCGCCGACGGGTTTCAGTCCCTTAGCAGGGAAGGCCATTGGGAGCGAGGAGGTGTTCGGGTTCCGTCCCGAGCATCCCGTTTCAGTCCCTTAGCAGGGAAGGCCATTGGGAGAGCCTCTTTTTCGTTGTCGTGCAGCACGTGCTTTGAGGCACTCATAATTCGCTCAGGATGAATTATTCATTGCATAGGGTGAATGATGTCCTTCGCGCTTTCAGCGTATCACGCTTTCGCCGTCCTGCACAATGTTTTGACGGAAAGTGATTCATCATACATTTACCTTTTGCAAAAGCCCCTCCAGGACGGGAAAAACGCGATTTGCTGTATAGAAAATGACCGCTATGCAGATTTGGGAACTTGGTGAAGATTCCCTTAACGCATCTTTTTTGAGCGTACTACTATCAACCCATCCTCCAGACCTCGTGTTTTTCCTCTCCCAGCGCCTTTCCCTCCGTTTCGCTCCTTCGGGGCTCTTTTCGCTCGTTTTTCTTCAGAAACCCTTCACGATCATGATCAACTGTAAACCGCCTCGCGGGCGACTCGGCCTTCTGTGCGTGCAGGACAGCGTTTCCGCTCAGGCTTCGACAACGTCCTCGCAGAAGCCCGGGCGGAGTGGCTGCCCAACTGGATCAGCGCGGGATCTCCTCCGGAATCGGCGTGCCGGGCCGCTCGACCGTGATCACCGGCTCTCCTGGTGCAGCAGCTGGGGCAGCCGGGGCGGCATTCACCTCGACCGTCCCGGCCTGCTCGACCGTCACCGGCGACGCAGGCTTCAGGCCGCCCAGCCAGCCCAGCGCCGTCTTCAGCCCGTCGCGGCCCGCGATGGCCACCACGGCCGTCACCAGCACGAACAGCACGAAGCCCCGGACGTCCGGGAAGCCCATCAGCAGGTGCAGCGCGCCGGCACACACGGTACTGACCAGCACGGTCAGGCCCCACCATCGCCACGGCGCCCAGGTGAGCGGCGGTTCACGCCGCGCGAGGTTGCGTTTCAGGGTGGCCATCAGCCCGAACACCAGCAGACCCAGGCCCACAGGGTCACTGGCGAGGTTCAGCAGGAACGCGACGTTGACACTCGACAGGTCCGGCACCTGCGCGGACGCGAGACCGGACAGGCACAGCAGCAGGATGATCAGCTTCACGCTTTCTCCTTCTCGACCCGGATCTGCACCTTGCCGGGGTCGGTGGCGTTGATGACGATGGTGGCCGCGCCCGTGATGGTCACGCGGCTCCCATCGATGTCCTCGAACGGGCGTCCGAACTGGCTCAGGACCACGCCACGCCCGGACGGGACGGCAGGGGCTGGGGCGGTCGGGACGCTGGCCTTGTGCGCCATGGCGTCCTGCCACGCCGGGACCGTCACGCCCGGCAGGGGATCGGTCCACTGCAGATGCATCCCGTCGGCGTACTGGCCCGTCCAGTGCCCGCCCCAGGTCCACCCGCACTCCTCGAAGCACCGGATCACGTCGCGGTCGATCTGCATGCGGTCCAGCGGCACGCCGTACCCGTTCCACGCCGCGTCGAAGTCGATGGCGGCCCCGAAGGCGTGGACGCTCAGCGGGCGGCTGCGGTCGTGGCCCATGTGCCGCGCCGCGAACGCGCCGTTGTACGTTCGCAGGCGACCGTTCAGCCCACGCTTCCGGACCTCCGCCCAAGTGGCCACCAGGACCGGCGCGACCAGGCGGTGGACCGTGACGGCCTTGATCGTCGAGCCGGGGTAGGCGGGCCAGCCGGGCAGGTCCGTGACCGGCACACGCACCAGGTTCGCAGCCCGCCACTGCGGACTGGGTTCGAACCACGCGCCCCCCTGCGTGCTCGGACCGGCCCCCGGCCCTTCCGGATTGCCGAACGCGGCGATGAGGTGGGCCTGCTGCGCGCCACTCGGACGGGCCTTGATGGCGGCGGCGAAATCAAATGCACTCACTTGAACCTCCTGGCGGGCACCCAGGCCCGCCCGTTCCAGTACTCGACGGACCACGACAGGCCCACCCACTCGTTGCGGACGCCGCCGCTCGGGATCTCCCACGCACCTGTCAGGGGTAGATCGGCTGGTACGGGCCTTCCGCGTTCAGAGCGCTGCGCTTCCGGGCGCGGACCACGCCGCGCGCCGGGCAGTCCACGGACGGGCGGATGGCGAGCCGCTCGACGATCCCCAGCGTGGCGGTCCGCTCCACGGTCGCCGCGCAGTACGTCGCGGCGACCGGGATCCGCTGGGCGATCAGGCCACCGCTGACCAGGAGGGCCGCGCTGGCCATGACGGTCCGGCCGATCACGTCGCTCCCTGCTGCGTTCTGGACTGCACCCGGATGACTTCCTGCAGGAGGCTGCACCCCCGGCCGATGCCCAGGCACAGGGCGGCGAGGCCCGCGTACACGACCAGCAGGTACAGGGTCAGGTGCCCCAGGGAGCTGCCCGCCACCTGCCCCGCCAGGATCTGCCCGCCGAGACACACGATCAGCAGCGCGACCCCCACCACGGCGCTGATCACGGCTGGCCGCCAGCGTTCCAGGCCGCCGTACTCCAGCAGCGCCAGGATGGTCAGTGGCGGGTGCGTGCGCCGGGCTTCCAGGACGACGGCCACGATCCGCCGGGCCAGCATGCCCAGCAGCGCGATGATCAGCACGCGGTAGATACTCACCGCCAGGTACGACCATTCCGGGTCGGTGATCAACGGGGTGTTCATGAGCGCGTTCGCGGCGCGGGTGGTGTCGACGAGGGCGGCATGCCAGGGGCTGTCAGTCATGGGGGTCTCCTTTTTTCCGCCAGCGGATGGCGAGGGCCAGCAGCAGCCACGTCATGGCGGCCGCGCCGAGGACCCGCCCGAACGCGCTCGGGTCGGCGGTCCGGGTGGGGAGTTGCAGGAGCAGCACCGCCGCGAACGCCAGAGAGCTCCAGCGAATGCCGGGATCCGGGTGGCGGCGCAGGCGCCGGGCGGTCAGGACGCTCACGGCGGTCATGACGGTCGTGACGCTCGCGAGGATGATGGGCGGCCCGACGATCCAGCGGTTCAGGTCGTTCACGGCGATGTGCAGGGCGATCAGGAGGTCAAGCACGGTCGTCACCTCCGGGTGGGGTGGTCGGCGCGGGCGGCTCCAGGGGGGGCGGGGCGGGGGCGTCGGGGATGTACTTCTGGACGCCGTACCGCGCGGCCAGCAGGAGCGCGGTGGGGCCGTACGCGAAGCCGACGACGCACGCGCCGATGGCTTTGCTCATCACGTCGAGCGTGCCGCGCGATACCCAGTCCAGGCCGCGTTCGATGCCGGCCCCGACGACGAACGTGGCGACCATCTCCGCGAAGAGCTGTCGGGCGGGGACGCGGCGGGCGCGGGTGACGACACCGGCCCAGTGGAGGAATGCGGCGCTGAGGCCGCAGCCGATGGTGGTGGCGGCCTGCAGGCCGATCAGTTCGGTGGCCATCCAACACCTCCAACGTGCTGTCTACACAACATCTGGTCTCTCCTGGCAGATTTTTCGCCGCGCGGAGCGCATGATTCGGAGCAGGACAGGGGGCGCTATCCCCTGTCCGCTGCTTTTGGAGCCCTGTCCGCTGCCCCTGCTGTGCGTGACCCGCGCGCCGGCAGGGGCAGCGCGCGGGAATGAAGAACCCCCGCGCGGTGGCGGGGGTACCGGACTACTCAGGCGGTTTGTGTGGTCAGAGGCTGAAGGGGATGTCGTTCGGGTGGGGCGGGGCGGCGCAGTTCGGGGCGATGGGGTCCCGCCAACCCAGGGCGCGGAGGCTCTGCCCGCAGGCCCGCAGGTACGCCTGCGCGTAGGCTTCAGCCCAGCGTTCGAACAGCTGGTGCGTGTACGGGTCCGGGTTCTGCGGGTCCGCGAAGACTTTCAGGTAGCGCGCCTGCAGGCAGTGACCCGCCTCGTGCGCCGCGACCCGCGTGAGCTGCTGCCGGATCACGGTGGGGTCCAGGTCGACCACGCAGCTGGCCGCGCCGGGCCGGACCTCCGCGTGCCCGCCGACCGTCCGGAACCCACCCACACCGTCCGCGACCGGCTCCCCCAGCGCGCCGGGAGCCGTCCAGCGCCAGGTGATGCTCACGCCGTGCACGTCGCTGGTCCACTGAGCATTGTCGCGGGGCGGGGCGGTCACGCTGCAACCAGCGAGGCCCAGGGCGAGGGCAAGTGCGGACAGGATGCGGTTGAGCATGGGTGAACCTCCAGAGGAAAGGCCCGCCGCAAGGCCTGCGGGCGGGACGGGAAGGCGGCCCCAGCGTGAACTGTGGGCCGGGTGGCTTGCCACGATTCCACCATTTCGGTTGAACTTATGTCAAGCGTTCCAGTCTTCACGCACATCCACCACTTCGGGAGAACGCCCACTGGAGGACTACCCTTGAGAGAGATGACCGACGAGATCCGAGCCGAGATCAAGCGCCTGATGAAGGAGAAAGGCCTCTCCCAGCGCGCCCTTGCCGAGAAACTCGGCGTCAACGAGAAGAGCCTCAGCCGCACCCTGCTCGACCGAGGGAAGCCCGCCGGCATCTGGCCGGACATCCTTGAGGAGCTGGGCGTCGAGCTGACCCTGAAACGCAAGGGCGACTGACGACCAGGGGGAGCCGCGCGGCTCCCCCTTTCCTTCGTGTTCAGGGCCTGATACCGGACCTGATTCTGTGTGTAAGAATCTGCGGAGTCAGCTCAGGTCACGACTGGCTCGACTTGCATGGTCACGGGTCTTGGCTTCAAACGCTCCCGTGCCGGACGCTCGACCACGTGATACGTCGCAACGGCTGCCCCAGCGATCAGAGCAGCGTAAATCAGCACCACTCCAACTCGAATCCACCACGCCCGATCAGCAAACGCCTCGCCAGGAAGCACCTTGGAGATCACCGAAAGCACAATGGCGTGAGTCATGTACAACGCGTAACTAACCTCCCCCCAGTAACTGGCGCTCGGTTTCGACAGCCACCGTGATACCGCGCCCTTCTGATACGCCAGACCGAAGATCAGCAGACCGAATGCGAAGTTAAACCGTCTGTGATTAGCGCTCGTCCGGGTGCCCGGCTTCCAGCCGGGCACCCGGGCCGTTACCATGCTGTCCATGGGCACTGGGGCGACTGAGAAGGATCTCTTCGAGATCATCCGTCATCAGTCCGAGCAGATCGACCAACTGATCGCCGAGAACAAGGCCCTCAAAGCGGAAATCGCCCGCCTGAAGAAGCGCATCGAGGAACTCGAACGGCGGGAACGCAAGTACGCCGCCCCCTTCAGTCGGGAGAAACGCACCGCCGATCCCAAGTCACCAGGACGGCGTCCTGGTGAAGGCACCTTCACGCACAAGTCTCCACCCACGCCAGAGCAGATCACGGCCACCGTGGAAGTCGACACGCCCAATACCTGTCCTCGCTGTGGATTCACGGGGCCGCTGATCTTCACCCGTCAGGACAAGGCCTGGGTCACGGAACTCGTCCCCCAGAACGCCATGCAGGTCACCGAGTACCACGTGCCCGTCATGGAGTGCCCGCAGTGTCACCACGCGGTGCGTGGTGACCATCCTGACCTGAAAGCCAATCAGGTCGGTGCCACTGCCCATCGACTCGGCCCCGTCCTGCACGCGACCCTGCAGACCCTGCATCACGAGCTGGGCCTCCCGGTCCGCCGCATCGGTCGGGTCATGGACCTCCTCGGCGGCCTCCAGATCACGCAGGGTGCGATCACGCAAGCCGCACAGCGGCTTGCGGCCGACGGCAGCGCCCTGGCTGCCCACGTCGACGCGCTGCAGACACAGATCCAACAGGCTTCGTTCGTGCATCACGACGACACCGGCTGGCGGATCGGCGCCCAGAACGCCTGGGTGGGTACGTTCCGTAGCGCGGATACCGTGCTGTTCCGCGCGAACCTGCGGCATACCAACGTGGAAGTTCGGGAAGGCCTGGGGCACAACTTCGCCGGCGTGCTGATCAGCGACCGCTTCTCCTCGTACGACAGCCGCTACCTGCAGGACGTCCGGCAGCAGAAGTGCCTGGCGCACCTGATCCGCAACGCGGATGAAGTCGCCGCTGTTCTCCAGCGGCAACCTGGGCGGGGAGAGCTGTACGGGCAACGGGTCGCGCAGGTGTTCCGGGACGGCATCCGACTGCACCGGGAAGTGACGACCGGGGTATGCACGCGAGAGGAGTATGCGCAGCAGGGTGAGGCACTCACCCTGCGCCTGAACATCCTGCTGAATCGGGCACCACTGAAGTCGAAAGCGAACGAGCGACTCCGACTGGGCATCCTGAAGCAGAGCGTGCTGGACCGGTTGTGGCGGTTCCTGAAGGACCCGGACATTCCACCGACGAACAACGCAGCGGAACGGAGTCTGCGGACAGTGGTGATGGCGAGGAAGGTCTCGCAGTGCAGCAAAAATGCGGTGGGTGCGCAGACGTACATGCGGATCAAGTCCACCGTGGAGACCGCGCGGTTGCGCGGTCAGGACCCCGTCGCGGTCCTGACTGGACTCATGCGCTGACTGGGCGCTTGCGCTTTCGACCGACCGCTAATCACAGACGTTAAACCAATACCCCCCATGGACCATGATACCGACCGAAAATAGCGCCAGGGCCCCCCAGATCAGCACTGGTCCATGACGAAAAGCCGGTGTGGCACGGTAGATCATGTTGACTGCCGCGCCACCCACGAACCCACCGATGATTCTGGGGAGCCAGGTCTCTGCCAGATCCGTCCGCTGCGCGAGAAGTGCGGCGCTGCCCAGGAAAGCCACCGCTGCGACCGCTCCGAATTGAGCTGGAGTGCGCAGACGTCCCATCCCAATAAGTAGCAGTGGGCAGAGCAGGTACGCGAACCACTCGGCACTGATTGACCAGGACGGATAGTTGAACGTCGATCCCATCCCAAGCCACAGATGCGCCATAAACAACTGCGCCACGTAAGCCGCTGGGCTGCCGTTAATACTGTAGATCTCAAAACCCAAGGTGCCAGCCGCAAGCAGACCAAGAAGCACAATGTGGAGAGTAACGAAATGCACCGGGTATACGCGTGCGATACGTGCCTGCAAGAAGCGGCGATAGGCAGGAAGGGACACCCCGTTGTGGAACTGATCGAAGTAGGTATGGCACAGGATGAACCCGCTGAGAACGAAGAAGAGATCCACCCCTAGGTAGCCTGCCCTCACAAGAGGGTCGAGGACTGCCAGGGCCGGGAACAGTGCCACCACGTCATCGCGAAAATGGTACATGACGACCCAAAGCGCAGCGAGAGCGCGGATACCGGTCAATGCGGGGAGCCTCATGGAGCCATCCTAGTTGACGGCCCACCCGCCTGTACGCGCAATCGTGTCAGGCTCGTACCACTGGAAACCTGCCCAGTGCTGCGTGGGCACGTCGTGAACTCATCTCTCTGTTGTGCCGCCCCGCCCTGCATATACCCCCCAATGCGTGGCGTCAGCGCCGCTGTGTGGGCTCTCACATAGGGAAAATTAGTATTGTGAGTCGTGCCCAGTAATCCCTCCCCCCCCCGTTTTGACCAGTTAGATGCACTCAGAGGAATCGCGGCTCTCAGTGTTGCTATTTATCATATTTTCCCTCTACTCCTAAAAGGGAGTCCTCTAGAAAACACTTTCAACACATTAGGGTATACTCCTATTAATATTTTTTGGGCCGGACATGAAGCGGTTATCGTATTTTTTGTACTCTCTGGCGTTGCACTTACTATTATGCTGCAACGCCAGATGCCATACACGTCCTTTGCGTTAAGGCGAATTGTTAGGCTATACTTTCCCTATCTGATTGCTGTTTTAATATCTGCGGCTTTAAAAGCTAGTCTTTACGGAAATCTACCAACCTTCAACGATTGGATTAACCAATTTTGGACATCAAAACCAGATTTTAGCAATCTGATACAACATATCTTCATGATAGGAACATTTGACACAGACTCTCTCGATTTTGCCGTCTGGTCTCTCGTTCACGAAATGAGAATCAGCCTCATATTTCCCCTTCTTCTACTACTTTTTAAGCATGCCGGGACCGTACGCTCTCTAACTATTTTATTAGCTCTATCCGCCATCGCGCAGATCCTCCAGCTTGTTACGACCGATTTGATAGTGAAGGACTGGACTGCCACGCTCGGCTATCTTCTCCCTTTCGGTGTAGGCATAGCACTCGTGCGCGAACAGAATTCACTAAGCAAATGGATTCAGGATGGCAGGCACAGAAGCACCGCAGCCGTAATTATCGGATTTTTCATTCTGTCCTACGCTTTCCGAATCATGAATCACACACCGATTTCAACGTGGCAAATTGTTGCCGACTGGCCTCTCGTGCTTGGCGCCGCCCTAGTCGTAGGCATTCTTATGGTTTCGAAGAAAGCGGCAGACACTATGCGACGCCCAGCCTTTCTGTGGCTCGGATCGATCAGTTACAGCTTGTATCTCTGGCATCCCATTGTATTGCTTACAGTGCTGCACAGCTTCGGCGAGCTTCTTCCACTGCCCCTCGTTCCTCCGGTTGTCTTAATCTTGACTCTGTGCGTGGCTTGGATAGCGTGGCGGGTAACTGAGGTGCCCAGCATCTCTCTGAGCCGTGCAATTGGCCGACCCCGGCAACCCCTAGAGTCTGGGTCCCACATGCCCTGAGCCTTTGTGCGGCGCGGCATACTGTGTGCATGGACGCCACCCTCCCCGCCCTCACTGCCCTGTCGGGTGTGTTCTTCAGCCTGGTGCTGCTAATGCGCCTCGCGGGCAACAGGCTGGCGCATCCGCAGACGCTAGCGACCCTCGTAGTGACGCTCTTCCCTCTTCTCATTGACGCTTCTTACCGTACTCGGACCTTTGTGGGCGCCGAGACGTTAACTGCGGACTGGCAGGTCGTCATGCGCCTTACCGGGTACGCCCTGGCCGCGCTGATAGGCGTGCATCTAATGCGCCGGAGCGGTTTTCACGCCCTGCGCAGCCGCACCCTAATGCCACTCATGGTGCTGCTTCTCCTGGGCGGGGTCAGCGTCGTCTGGAGCCTGAACTCCACATACAGTCTTGTCAGCCTCTACACCTGGATTTGCACCCTTCTGCTGGGGGCTGGGGTGGTATCCACCCTGAACCCAATGCAGGTGGGACGCGCATTCGCTCTCAGCACAAGCGTGTATGTGGCCGCGTCGTTCATAGCGTATTTCTTCACCCCCCTCGGACGGTTCGTCGAGGTGCTGAGTTACGACGGGACAACGCAGGTCGCGCGGATGGTGGGCCTCGCCACGCATCCCAATGGCCTCGCGATCATCTCCCTGATCGGGATTGGGGCACTGCTCTCCCAGTGGCGCACCACAACCCACCGCCGCCTTCTGAGCCTGGCTGTGGTCATGCAGGCGGCAGCGCTCTACCTGACGCTGAGCCGCACGAGTCTCGCCGTAATGCTCATTGCTGTGTCCTGGGTGTATCTGCGGCGCAGCGTGTGGTTTTATCTCCTGGGCGGAGCGGGCGCTGCCCTGCTGTTTGCGTCGGGCGGCCTGAGCATTGAGAGCATCAGCAAGGGCGACGGCAGCGACATCACCAACCTGACAGGACGGACGGAGCTGTGGCCGTACGCCCTGTCGCAATTGGAGGGCATCCGCCTGTTCATTGGAGGCGGGTGGGCCGCGTCCCGCCCGATGCTCACCGGGTTCTCCGGCGGGATTTTCACCCACCCCCACAATGCCTACCTCAACGCGCTGATGGTGCTGGGCGTGCCCGGGTTACTCGCCGCACTGACCTACCTGGGCGGCCTGTTCCGCCGCACCCATCGGTCACCGTTTGCGGCCTACGTGGTGATTGCCCTCATCCTGCATGGCCTGATGGAAACGTCATGGATGACAGCTTATGCAGGAACGCTGGTGCTGACGCTGGTGAGCATCAGCCGGTCGGATCAACCCACGTATACGTCGTAGGGCACGTTTGCCGCCGTCGCGGCCACCGTGACGTCCGTGGCGTCCACTGCCGTGTAGTACACCGCGCCCGCACCGCGTGGCACCACGATGATGTGCGTGGGCGCGTACCCCAGGCCGTGCCCAATGATGGTGGTCGTCCCGATGGTGCCGTGCGTGGTGCCCTGCAATTTCCTGTACTGGGTGGGCGCGCCGTCCGTGTCGCTGGATGGCGCGCCCTGTTTGCTGCGGCGCAGGCCCGCCGCGCTGATCCAGTCATAGGCTGTACCGAACCGGAACCGCCCTGTGTTCCACCCGGAGGCGTACACCTGGAACTCTGGCACGCCGAACGGATCGAGCTGCGCCACCGCCACGTCCTTCGCGTCCGCGCCACCCCCGTAGCTGGCCTGAAGGCGGGCCTGCACGTCGTTCAGGAACGCGCCCTGCGCCACGACCTTCAGCCCCGCGAACTTGCGTTTGCCGTTCGGGTCGGCGTTCGCGCCGACGTATATCTCGTGCGTGCTGCTGCTGCCGTTAACCCCGGTGATCTGCTGGTAGCCGAGGTACGTGACCGTGGTGGTGCCTGCCGCGCCCTGATTGATGGTCGGGAGGCGCACCTCGCCCGGCGTGGTCGTGGTCACGTAGCTCTGCCCGGCAGGGGGGCCGCTCTCGCCCGGAATCTGCTGGATGGGGATGAGGCACAGGTCGCTGATCGTGATTGAGGCAGGCCCGCTATAGGTGTAGAACCGCGTGACGCCGTTGACCGGCAGGCTGCCCAACGGCAGGCAATATTCGCCCGTTTCGCGGATCGTGAACTGCTCTCCGGCACTGGTATTGTTGCTGTCCCCACCGGCACCCCAGAGCACCTCTCCGGTCAGGGCCGTGACGCGGAAATAGGCGTAGGCGGCGAGGTTTTTACTACTGCCGTTCCGGTAGGCCGTCATGCTCATGGCCCCGGCGGCGGATTTGCTCAGGGTGTAGTCGGTGCCGCTGCCTGCCCCGGTCCCGCCCGTGGTGCCGTCCGCCATCTGGTACAGGGATTTGGTGAGCAGCAGTGCGGGTAGGACGGTCGCCACGCCCGCCGCGTTGCTGTAGATGCGGATGCGGAGCGTGGTGTTGCTCCCGGTCGGGATGCGTTTGCGGTGTACGCGCCACCTCATTTTCGTGCCGCCGTACAGGGCGGGCAGGCTGTAGTCCAGCGTGCCGCTGTCGTAGATGGTGGTGGTCCCCGCCGCGTCCAGCACGGCCACGCGGGCGTTGCTCAGGTTGTCGGTGTGCATCAGCAGCACGGCGCTCAGCAGGTAATCACTGTTCGCGTCCACCGTCACGGTGCGCTCAGCGTAGCCGCCGCTGGCGGTCCCGGTGACCGTCAGGGCCTTGCCGGTTTTCGCGCCGGGTGCGACGTGTTCCCGCGCGCCCAGGGTGGCGTTCGTGGCCGTCCAGCCCGTCGCCCCGTCCGTGAAGGTCGGGTCGGTGACGGCGTTGCTCACCGCGCGATACCACTCGCCCCCGTCGAAGTCGAGGCTGGGCGTGCGGGCCGCGCCCGTCGCGGGTTGCGCCGCCAGTCGGCGGATGCGGTTGCCGATCCCCAGGTCAACGATCCCGGCGTTGATCTCAATACTCGGCAGGTAGCCCAGGTCAATATCCCCGCCCACGCACCCGTGCCCGAGGCGCAGGCCGCCGCTGTACAACTCCGGCCCGTAGGCCCGGAGCTGCACGTCCTCTGCGTCGATCGCCCACGCGCCCATGCGTTCAAAATGGCCGCCGAACAGTTTCACGGCGCAGAGGCCCGCGCCACGCAGCCTCATCCCCGTCTGCGCCTGCTCGATGTTCGCAGAATGGAACTCTGCGTTGCCCGTCAGCGTGAAATCCACGCCGTAGGCGCATTTCACGCTGTTATTCCACACCTGAAGGCGGGTGAAATACATCTCCTGGAACATCTGACCCGGCTCGTTCGTGAAGCCCGTGCCGCCCGCGCCGATGTTGCGGGCCTGCACGTCCGAGAGGTGGAAGATGTTCGTGCGCCGGAAGTGGAACGCCGGGCCGTCCTGCCCGTTCAGGTCAATTTTCAGATCGCGGATCACGAGGTCGCTCGGCTCGAATGTGCCGTTGCCGAGGGTGAGGATTGCGCCCGCGCCGGGTGCGCTGGGGATGATGGTGAGCGGCCCGATGATCCCGGCTGCATACGGGTTGTTGATGATCAGTTCGCCGGGCCGGACGCGCAACAGGCCACTCCCGGTAAACGTCCGACCCGCGAATGCCTGCGAGCCGGACAGTTGCAGCCACGCGGTCACGGCGGCGGTGTGGTCTGTACTGCCGCCAGGATCGGGCAGGTAATCAGCCAGGGGGAATGCGCCGTTGCGGGCGAGGGTGCCGGTCGCGGCCTCCAGATCGCGACGGCGGGTGTTGGTGGTGAGGTTGTCCACCGTTTCCCGCTGGTACACGTACCCGGTGTCCATTGCCCGGTAGTACCCGTCCGGGCCGGTGATGGCGGCGATGTTATCGCGGGGCGTGATGCCAGCGGCGGCGGTGGCGAGGGCAGCACTCTGCGCGATATCGACCTTGATATCGGTCCACTCCGACACCACCGCGCCCCCCTCCTCGATCACCTGCTGCGCCGCCCGCATGGTCAGCGGGGCGTCCCCGAATCCGACCGGGATGTCGGTGGGTTCCGGCATGGCGTAGTCGAAAATCAGGCCGTTCAGGTCGGAGGAAATCAGCTTGCGGGTGAATTCGGTGCGGACGGCCTTGTCGGGGCCGTAGTCCAGCACCTCGTAGAAGCGGGCGCGGACGCCGGGCAGGTCGTCGGGGCCCTGCACGATCACGTACAGCTCGCGGGTGGGGTCCAGGGCGTCCATCCAGCGGGGCGGGGTGTGGCTGACGTCCAGGACGGCGCTGTACTCCTCGGGGCTGGCGTTGCCGCTGCTGTCCACGTAGCGGGGCGCGCGGATGCTGAGCGTCCCGCCGGTGGGCGTTCCCTGCCAGGCGGTCACGCCGGTCACTTTCGCTTTCACTGGTCACTTCCTTTGCGGGTGAGGAGGTTCACCTGCGTGATGGCCCGCTGCACCCTGGCTTCGCTCTCGTCGGCGACCTGGTGCACGCGGGTCCGCATCTGCCGTTCGAGGTCCTCCAGGCGGTCGAGGCGGGCCTGCAGGTCATCCGTGAGGGCGGTCAGGTCGGGGGTGGCGCCCGCCTCCCCCTGCGGGCCGGGTTCTCCGGGCGGTCCGGGTGGCCCGGCGGGCGGGTCGAACAGGAACGCTTCGAGGCGGGTGAGGGCGGCGTCCACTCTGGCTTCCAGGCGGGTCATGCGGTCGTTCAGGCCGGCGAGGATCTCGTCGGACGTGGCGGGCCGGGCGGTCTGTTTTCTTGGGGCCATGAGGGCTCCTTTCACCAGAGGGGGGCGGGGCCAGCGGGGTTGCCACCGGCGTCTACGAACTGGAATTCGGGGTACGGGCCGATCATCTCCATGGCCAGCAGGTACCCGTGGGCGTAGAAGCTGGTGCCCTTCACGCGGATGCGGTCGATGGGGTACCGCAGGCCGTCGATCTCGGCGTACGTGGCGTACCGCAGGGCGTCCTCGAAGGCGGCGAGCGTGGCGGCGCGTTCGCTGGGGCGACTGCTGGCGGGGAGCCAGGTGTTGAACTTCTTCCAGTGCGGTTCGCGCTCCCCGTCCCCGCCGACCTGCTGTTCGCTGCTCTCCACGGCCCGTTCGACGGTGTCGGCGTACTCGCGGTCGCTGGCGACGGGTTCCACGCGGGTCAGGACAAGGGGTGCCCCGACGGCCAGGTGGATGGTCATGGGGTAACTGGGCTGGGTCATGGGTTCCTCTCGATGTAGCCGCGCAGGTCCGTCTGTGCACCCGCCGCCGCTTCCTGCGTGATCAGGCGCACGAGGCGGGACACCTCGCTCGCGCCGGGCTGCTGGAGTTTGATGGTCAGGCGCGTCAGCCCGGCGGCCGTGTGCTCCCCGGCGATCTCCGCCACGTCGCCCACGAGGTTCCCGCCTGGGTGGCCGGTCAGGGTGACGCTACTCAGCGCGCTGGGCAGGGCCGTGACCCTGAACTCGGTGGGCTCCTGCGCGGGCGGCCGCAGGCTGGACTGCGCGATGGTGTCCACCTTCACGCGGTCCAGCCCGATGAACTCCAGCGCGTAGAGCTTCAGGCGCCCGGCGGGCACGGTGGACTGGCCACTGAGTGTCTCGAAGCTGAAGTTCACGGTGGCCGTGTACGGGGCGGGGGTGTCCACCGCCCAGGGGGCGCTTCGCAGGGACGCCAGGAACTCTTCCGGCAGCGGGCGCAGGCTGGTGACCTCACGGGGTGCGCCGCCCGTGTCGGTCAGGTGGAAGTCGAAGGCGGCCGTGGCGAAGTACGCGGTCGCGCCGGTCGGGTCGGGGAAGGAGTACTGAAGGGTGATCTCTCCCGGGAAACTGCTGGCGTTCAGGCCGTTCATGTCCAGGGAGTACAGGGCGCGCATCCCGACGACCGGGTCGGCGTTCGCGCCGGCCGGCACGCGGAACTGGAGGTAGGGGGAGCGGCTCACGCCGTCGTTCTGGGCGTACGTGGTGCCGCTGCCGTCCATGGCGTTGGCGATGTCGGTGAACCCGTCGTTCAGCACGTCGCTGAGCGGCAGGGTGCGGGTCAGGACGTCCGAGCCGTCCGGGACGATGGCTGCGTCCTGAAGGCCGTAGGTCTCGAAGCCTGCCGCGACGGTCTTGAGGGTATAGGTGGCGGGCTGGTACGGAACGCCGCGCGCAGTGAATCCGCCGCGAGTGACGATCCCGCCGGGGGTGATGGTCCCGGCGCCGTATCCGGCCGGGTAGACGGACACCACGTTCGGGGCGGTTCCGCTGGCGCGGCTGAGGGCGATCAGGGTCATCTCGGTGATGGCGTCGTCCCCGCTGACAGTGAGCAGGGCGAGGCTCTGCACGTCGTTCACGCCGAGCGTCAGGGTGGGCGGCTCGGGAGTGGCGAAGAAGAACCGTCCGTCCGGGAGCACGCCGAACGGCACGCCCCGCTGGGTGTCGAGGGTCTTGCCAAGGGTGTCGAGCGCCTGCCCGAGCTTCCGGAACGGCATGCTGAACTTCGTCAGCGTGCGTCCGGTCAGCGGGATGAGTGTCTCGTCGTAGGCGACGGCGGGGTGCCGGTACTTCTGGACGAGCGCTCGGACGATCACGGCCACGTCCACGTTCTCGAAGATCTCGTTCCCGATGATCCGGCGGCTGAGCAGGTCGCTCGCGCCGACGAGTTTCACGTCCCCGAAGTTCGGGTCCCTCGGGTGGGGGCACTCGACGACCGGCCCGTAGAAGATGGGCTGGCCGCCGATGCTCAGGCGGATCAGGTCCCGGTTCCGGACGCCCAGGTCGGGGGCGCGGGCGCGCAGCTCGGCGGTGATGCCGTCGAGCAGGCGGGTGGTGCTCCAGGTAAACCCGCCGACGATGCCGGTGGGCTGGTCCTTGGTGCGGGTGGCCTTGACGGTGACGCCGTCCGGCGCGATCAGGTCGACTTGCCAGGGCAGGGTGAATCACCTCCTTTCATACGGACTCCGATTGAATGGGCTGCAAAGCCCGTTCAATCCGAGCGAAGCGAGTGGGAGCAACAGCGGGCTGCCGGACGTGGAGCCGGCAATCCGGTGAAGTTCCGGATTGTTGGCGAAACAAACGGCAGTCCGTATCAGGTGCGGCCCGCGAGGTGCAGGGCATAGGAGCGCAGGTCGCTGAACGACTTGAGTTCCACGTGGCTTTCCGCCTGGACGCGCAGGCCGTCGTCCGCGAGGCGTTCCAGGACGGGCGTGACCTTCCGGAAGGCGGCGGCCACCTCGGTGGCGGACGCGCTGAAGTCCGTCATGTAGCTGGGGGCGGCGCTGACGGCCGTGGGTGCAGCAGCGAGGCCGAGATCCACGGCGGAGTTCCCGGTCTGACCGACCTGCTCCTGCACGTCCGTGCCGAACTGGCCCATCTTCTCGGCGGCGGGGACGAGGACGGTCTCGTAGAAGGGCTTAACCTAGCGAAAGCCAATATTTTGGCCAAGTCGTTGAAGTCTCCAGAGTGGAGCCCGGGAGTCCTCCAATCGACGGCATCGCTGCCCCTGAGATTAGGTTTTAGCTGCGAACTTCACCTTGAGCGCCACGTCACCAAGCGGACATAGGTGAGGGCACCATCGATGCGCCACCAGGAGGGGTCTTCACCCGGGATGCCTACATTGATGCGTAAGACCAACTGATATGCCGGATGACAGTACGCCAAAACCGGACTTGCTGGTGCTTGCTTGAGCTGAGACAACGGTTGCCATCCACAGGTTGCAAATGCCCCTGGGTCGGCTATGACACTCGGATCATTCGTCCCCAATAACACGATTGCTTGGTATGACTCGTTGACTGTTTGGGTCGAGTAAGCTCCCTGAAAATGCGCAAGTGCGGCTTGGGGAAGTGGTGCGGGGCAGTTGAAATCGGACGCGGCGGATGCGACGCACAGATCACCTCCAAGTCCACTAGCAACAGCAAGTAGATCCATCAACGCCTTCACATCAATCCCCATAGGCAAAACCATAACAGAGGTGCCATGAGGCACCTCTGTTCCTACAAGCATCTCAATAAGGTTGAAGCACGAGGGGCTGCACGACGCTAGCGCGGTTGGCGGCTACGCTCCAGATACTCTCGCCTCGACCGAAAGTTTGTGCGCCATCACAGGACGCCTCGAGAAAGTACGCGAATGCGTAGCGTCCGGTCGCTGTGGTGTTTCCGCCCATAAACTTGCGTGCTGTCTGAGCGAAGCCATACCCGGTGCCAGTCGTAGAAGTGTACGGACCGAAGGTACGGTTGTTTGGGCCAACGACGGAGATGCTGTGGGTGACGGTTGCTCGAGCATCAATGCCGTCAAATGGGCTGGCATCGACGCAGCTAATACTGGCTCGTGACCAGGCGTCCAGACGACCCGCAACGATGCCGTTTACTTCCTCGGCAATTCGTGGCACTCCCACCCCAAGTTGCTGAGCACCGAGCTTGGGGAGATCCACAACGGAGGTTTCCTGCACCTCGCCTGTCGGCAGGATCGTATAGAGTACATCCTTCTTCATATCCTGAATCGAGTTCAGCCCGAGTTTGCGAAGCGCTGACTGTACTTCGGGCCGCTGGGTAACAATTTGGTCGTAGGTGGCGTCAAGCTGCTGCTGCGTGAATTCAGCAGTGGGCGCTTCGACCACATCCTGGGACTGTCCACAGGCGGTCAGGGCGGCAGCGATGACTGCCCAGCACAGCATTTGTTTGTGTAGCATACGGCTCCTTTGAGCAACCAGTGAGATTTGGGGATGCTCGTTGGCATCGTACGGGGGCTTGCCTGGTACGGCACGCAGATATGACCGCCAGCCCTGAAAAAATATTCTGAGATTTCACAGCTTCAGCTCAGAAGGCTAGCCCTACATGGGGTCAATAGGTGAGGCGTCAAGCGAAAGCCACGATATGACTGGACCGCGACTGTGCGCCAAGCTTGCGGAAACGACCGTCTGTGCAATGTCTTGGACCATCTGATGGCAGGCTACTTCCCACATTGCGAAACTATGTTGCACAATGAGCTGAATTGGCAACCTGTTTTCGCAACCCTGGAGGCCCCATGCAGATTGGCTATGCCCGCGTCAGCAAGCAACACGAACAGGACACCGCCGCGCAACTGCGGGCGCTGAAGGACGGTGGGGCTGAGCGCGTGTTCACCGAACACGCTTCGGGGGGCCGCTGGGACCGGCCCGAACTCCACAAGATGCTCGACCAGCTCAGAGAAGGGGATGTGGTCATCGTCTGGAAGCTGGACCGACTCAGCCGCAGCCTCAAGGACCTGCTTCACCTGATGGAGCTGCTGGGAGATCGGGGCGTAGGCTTTCGCAGCTTGACGGAGGCCATCGACACCACCACCCCGGCGGGCCGAATGATGATGCAGATGGTGGGGGCCTTCGCGGAGTTCGAGCGGGCCATGATCCGGGAACGAACCCGCGCGGGCCTGGAACAGGCCCGGCTGGAAGGGCGTGTTGGAGGCCGCAAACGCAAGCTCTTGCCCCATCAGGAACAGGACATCCGCGAGTCGGTGGGGTCCGGGCGGCGGACAGCGGCGCAGTGTGCCCGCCTATTCGGGGTCCATCCCAGCACCATCACCCGACTGCTCCGGCGTTAGCTGGCGCGTGAAACACGACTGGTCCCCCGAAGAGCTGGCTGGGCAGTTCACCCTGACCCATCCAGAACGGGCGTTCCTGGGCTTCAAGGGCGAGGCGGCCTCGCTAAGTCTGGCTGCGCTGCTCAAGACCTTTCAGCTCCAGGGCGAGTTTCTGGACCATCCCCAAGGGGTGCCCGGTGTGGTCGTCGATTTCCTGGCCCAGCAGCTTGCGGTCTCCCCGGCATGCTGGGCGGAGGTGGACTGGTCCACCCGAACCGCTCGGCGTTACCGCGATGAGGTGGCACACTTCTGTGGCTTCCGGGCCTTTCGGGGGCTGGATGAAACCGCGTTGATCGCCCATCTCATGCCTCTGATCGCCGATCTCAATTCAGACTCGGAAACCTTGAAACAGCAGGGACGAGAGTTTTTGCGGGGAGAGCGCCTCGTTCCGCCCACGGCGGAACGCCTGGGACGTTGCCTGCGCGCTGCCGTGAACAGGCAGGAAGCCCGCTGGTTGCAAGGCATTCAGGCTCGCCTCAAGCCCCAGTCCTGTCAGTCCTTGGACGCTTTGATCAGCACTGACGCGGCGGCAGATGACCTGCAACCCCTTCTGGTCATCCGCTCCACGCTGGCCGCGCTCAAGGACACCGCCGGGCGGGTCAAGGTGGACACCGTCCTCGAAGAACTCGCCAAGCTCGACGAATTGCGCGCCCTGGGGCTGACTTCCGAGGTTTTCACTGGCGTTCCGCCCAGAGTCGTCGGGCAGTACCGTCGCCGGGCGGCCAGCGAACCGCCCCGCGAATTGCGACGCCATCCCGCCCCCTTGCGCCATGTCCTGCTGGCCGCGCTGTGCTGGCAACGCCAGACCGAAGTCACCGATGACCTGGTGGAACTGCTCATCCGGGTGGCCCACCACATCGGCACCCACGCCGAGAGCAAGGTGGAGGCGGAGTTGCTGCGGCAACTCCGGCGGGTCAGGGGCAAGAGTGCGCTGCTGTTCAAGCTGGCGAAGGCCGCCCGCGCTCAGCCGGAAGGAGCAGTACGGGAAGTGATCTATCCGGTGGTGCCGGAGCCGGTTCTCGATGACCTGATCCGCGAGATGGAGGCCGAGGGCAACTATGACCGCCAGGTGCGCCTGGTTACGCGCAATTCCTACGGCCACCATTATCGCCGGGCCATCTCGTTGCTGCTGGACGCCCTGACCTTCCGCTGCAATAACGACCGCCACCGGCCCATCATGCGGGCGCTGGAGCTGCTGGCGAAATACCGGGACCGCCGGACCTTGACCTTTCCCCTGAACGAGGACGTGCCGCTGGGTGGTGTCGTCAAGGACGACTGGCAGGCCCTGGTCCTCGATGACGTCGAGGGGCGCAAGGTCAACCGCGTCACCTACGAGATGTGCGTCCTGACCACGCTGCGTGACAAGATCCGCTGCAAGGAGGTCTGGGTCGAGGGAGCCGGGCGTTTCCGCAATCCCGATGAGGACCTTCCCGGCGACTTCGAGCAGAAACGGGCCGAGTACTACTCGGCCCTGGCCCAACCGGGTGAAGCTCAGACGTTTACCCGTCAGCTTCGCACCCACATGGAAACCGCGCTGGACGCACTGAACACCGATCTTCCCACCAACGCCAGAGTCAAGCTGGTCACGTCGAAGAAGGGGAAGGGGCGGCTGTCAATCTCGCCGCTGGCCGCCCTCCCCGAACCGCAGAACATCACCCGGCTGGCCGCGGCGCTGGTACAGCGCTGGCCGATGACCAACCTGCTGGATGTCCTGAAAGAAACGGAACTGCGGACCGGGTTCACCACCGCCTTCCATTCGGTGGCAGCCCGTGAGGTGCTGAGCCGTGAGGTGGTGCAGCGCCGATTGCTGCTGTGTCTGCACGGCATCGGCACCAACGCGGGCCTGAAGCGGATGTGCAGTGGGGGCGGGGAGGACAGCTTCGCTGACCTCCAGTACATCCGTCGTCGCTACGTCCACAAGGAACACCTCCGGGCAGCGATCAGCCGCGTGTGCAACGCCATCTTTCAGGCTAGGGACGCCACGCTGTGGGGCGAGGCCACCACCGCCTGCGCCTCGGACAGCAAGAAGTTCGGGGCCTGGGACCAGAACCTGATGACCGAGTGGCACGCCCGCTACGGCGGTCCCGGCGTGATGGTGTACTGGCACGTCGAGCAGCATTCGGTGTGCATTTACAGCCAGCTCAAAAGCTGTTCCAGCAGCGAGGTGGCCGCCATGATCGAGGGCGTGCTTCGGCACGACACCGAGATGGCGGTGGACAAGAATTACGTAGACACCCACGGCCAGAGCGAGGTGGGCTTCGCATTCTGTCAGCTACTCGGCTTTCAGCTTCTGCCGCGTCTGAAGAACATCAAGCACCAGAAGCTGTACCGCCCCAATAAGGGCGAGCCAGAAAAATACGTCCACCTGCAAGCGATCCTGACCCGCCCGATCCAGTGGGAGCTGATCGAGCAGCAATACGATGAGATGATCAAGCTCGCCACCGCCCTGCGGCTGGGGACGGCGGACGCCGAGAGCATCCTGCGGCGCTTTACCCGCCAGAACGTGCAGCACCCGACGTACCGGGCGCTGGCTGAGTTGGGGAAAGCGGTGAAAACCGCTTTCCTGTGCGACTATCTGCGCCAAGAGAGCCTGCGCCGCGAGATCCACGAGGGCTTGCAGGTGATCGAGTCGTGGAACAGCGCCAACGACTTCATCCTGTACGGCAAGGGTGGCGAGTTCACCAGCAACCGCATCGAGGAGCAGGAAATCCAGATGCTGGGCCTGCACCTGCTCCAGGTCAGCCTGGTCTACGTCAATACGCTGATGATGCAGCAGGTGCTGTCAGAGCCGGAGTGGCAGGGGCAGTTGACCGGGGCGGACCTGCGGGCCTTGACCCCACTGAAGTGGCAGCACATCAATCCCTACGGCACCTTCACGCTGAATATGCATGAGCGGCTGCCACTCAGGGTCTAGCGGGTACAGGCGAGTTGGACAAATTTTTGTCCTTCGCTAGGTTAAGCCCTAGAAGGTGGTCAGGGCGCTGTTCCCCTGCGCGATGGCCCCCTGGAGTCCGTTCGCGGCCTCGGCGAGTGCCTGGGCGTTCCCGGATTTCATGGCGGTGATGTACGTGTCGAGGAAGGGCTGCAGGATGCCCTGCATGACGGCGCTCTTCACGAACCCGTCGATCAGGCCCTGGAGGATCTGCTGCCCGAGGCCCTTGCGGACGTCCAGGCCGAGTTCCGCGAAGGACCGTTTGCCCTGCTTGATGCCGTCGAGCATGCCGGTGCTGATGGCGCTGTACAGGGCGTCCCCGAGGCCCTTGGCGATGTCGACGCTCTCCTGGTCGATGCTGCTTTTCTTGAAGCCCAGCCAGCCCCAGAATCCGCCGCGGCTCTCAACCCTGGCGTATTTGCTCAGGTCGAAGAACTTCACGTCCTTGGTCGCCTGGGAGACCTGCTCGGCGGCTTTCTTCGCGCTGTTCGCGCCGCCCTGGAAGATGTCGATGAGGGTGGTGACGACCGTGGTGACGCCGGCGATCAGCGCGCCGATCCAGTCGCCCTTGGCGAGGGCGCCCAGGGTGGCCTGCACGCCGCTCACGAAGGTGTCGATCACGCCGTCGATATCCTCGTCGCCGGTCTTGAACACCCCGGCCAGTCCGCCGATCAGGGCCTGCGCCCCGGCGATCAGGCCGCCCTGCCCGCCGCCCTTCTTCAGGTACGCGGCGAGCCCATCGAGTCCAGCGCTGATGGTGCCCTGGAGCTTCCCGCCCTTGCCGACGATCCCGGCGAGCATAGTCAGGCGGTCGGCGGCGGGGTTTCCTTCACTGGCGACCTTCCCTTCGAGATCGGTGATGCGTTTGAGGGCGTCGATGTACTCGGGCGTCCCGGCGACCAGTCCGGTGAGACGGGCGCGCCAGTAGGCCAGAGCGGCGTTCAGTCCGGCGAGGTACGCGGGGCTGCCGTCGCGTCCCTCGGCGTCCGCGAGGGCCTTCTGCGCCTCGGCGAGGGCCAGGGCGCTCTCGGCCGCCTGGTCTTTCTGGGCCTGGTTGAACGCCGTGGCGGCGTCCTCGCCGGCTTTCGCAGCGGCCAGGGTGACGTTGTCCAGCAGCGTCTGGTAGGCCTGCTGCGTGGCGAGCAGACCGTCACGGACCTGGAGTTCGTCGGGCGTGAGGTCCTCGTCGCGTTTCTCCGCGAACGCCGCGAGGGCCGCGCGGAGGTCCGCGAGCTTGGTGGTGTACGTGTCCCGCAGCGTGTCGAACTGCGCGGCGGCCTTCGCACTCGCGCTGCCTGCGTCGTCGGGTTTGCCGACGGCGGCCACGTCCTTCTCCCCCTGGGTCAGCAGGGCGTCCGGATCTCCGACCAGCCCGGCGGCCTTCTGCCGGACCTTCCCGCTCACCTGATCGAGGGACCGCAGCGCCGCGTCGATCTGCGCGACGGCCGCCTCCCCGCTCTTGCCCATGGCGGCGTAGGTGGTGCGCCAGGTCTGAAGCACGCTGCGGGCGGTGGCGCGCTGCGCGGCGTCCTGGGTGTCGAGGTTGTCCTGCAGGTCCTGGATGCGGCCGTTGATCTCGGTCTTCAGGCCCTCGCTGGTCTCCTTCTCGCTGGCGGTGAGCTGCTTACCGGTGTCGCGTTTCACGGCCAGCTGGTAGTCGCGGTAGGCGTTCTCGGCGTCGGTGCGGATCCGGCCGAGGGCAAGCTGGTGGTCCCGTTCCAGCAGTTGCCGGACGGTGAGGGTCGTGCCGTCCGCCTGGAGGCGCTGCTGGTCCAGCAGGCCCTGCTGCTGCGCCTCGTCCACGGCCGCCTGGTAGCGGTCGCGTTCGGCGGCTTCCTCGATCGCGCGGGACTGATCGACCTCGGCGCGCTTGGCGGCGAGCAGCTGGGGCTGGTAGCGTTTGCGGATCTCCAGCTTCTGGGCTTCAGTGAGGTTCTCGGCGTCCAGTTCGTCCGCCTGCTGGTTCTCGACGTCGCGGGTGCGCTGTTCGAGGTCAGCCAGGAGGCTGGCGCGGATCCGGGCGGCGGTGTCCCGGTCCAGGGTTTCCAGGGCCGCGTTCAGGGCGCGGCGGGCGTCCTCCTCTGCGGTGGTGCGGTCGCTGAGGTTCTTCGCGAGGGTGTTGTTCAGGCGGGCGGTGTTCGCGGCGAGTTCGCGGTCCCGGGCCTCCTCGAGTTCCCGGCGGCGGGCGTCGGTGATGCCCTCCAGCGCGAGGAGCTTGGCGTACTTCTCGCGGGTCTGGCGGTCCTCGTCGGCGGCGGTCGCGCGGGCGGCGGCGTCACGGGCGTCCTGAACCCGCTGCCCGAACTGGAGTTCCAGGCGGAGCAGTTCGGTCAGGTTGCCCTTGGCCGCCGCCTTGCGATTCTCGTACTCGCCTTCGGCGGTGCCCTGGTCGGCTCCGGCCTGCGCGAGTCGGCTCTCGGTGAGGGCCTGCTGCACCTGCGCGTCCGTGAGTTGCTTGCGCTTCCCGATCTCCGCGTCGAGCAGGGCCAGTTTGTCCTTGTCCCCGCCGTTGGCGAGGACGCGGGCGCGGGCGTTCTCCAGTTCGGAGAGGGTCCACTTGTCAACTTCGGCACGGAGCTTCTCAATTTCCGTGCGGCGGTTGATGACCCCCTGTCCCTGAGTGGCGAGCGTCTGCCCCTGGGTGATCAGGGCGGTGACGCTGGCGCGCAGCGCGGGCGGAAGCTGGTCGACCTTCGCCCTGGTATCGGCGAGGGCCTGCTGGTAGCGCTGGAGGCTCTCGGCAGTGACCTTGCCCTGCTGCACCTGGAGCTTGAACCGGTCGTTGAGCTGACCGGTCTCGCGGATCAGGGTCTGCTGGGCCTTGCTGGCCGCCTCGGCTGCTGCCTGGGCTTTCTTGTCGGCTGCGGCCTGCACGCCCGCACGGCGCGCACGTTCCGCCAGGATGGCGTTCAGTTGCGTGCCGAGCCGGTTCGCCCGGGCCTGCTTCTCCATGTCGTCAAGCTGCTGCTTCGTCTTGCCGCGCAGGGCTTCCTTGTACTCGGTGAGGGCCACGCCACTCAGGGCGACCGTCCGGGCGGCAGCGGCCTGCACCTTCGTGCTGGACGCCAGGGCGGCCGCCTGGTTGAACAGCGCCTGCGTGCCCGCCTGGAGGGCCAGGGGAGTTTCTGCACGCGCGCCTGGAAGTCCTCCATCCGCTGGTTGAAGGCCAGCAGGCTGGCGGCCGTGACCTTGCCCTGGTCGGACTGGAGCTTGAACGCCGCGATGCTCTGCCGGATCTCCCGGACGAGCGTCTCGCGGGTCGCGGCGGCCGCCCTGTCGGCGGTGGTGCCGGCCTTCACGGCGGACGTGCGTTCCCGTTCCCGGCGGGCCTCCTCGGCAAGGATGGCCGTCATGGCCTTCTTGTTGTTGGTCCGCTCCGCTTCGGCCTTGGCCTGGGCGAGTTCTAGCGGGGTGAGTTCCTTCAGGCTCTTCTTCAGCTCGGCCTGTTTGACGAGGTCGGCGGCGGTGGTCTTCGCGCCGCCCTTGCTGGTGATGGCGGTCCCGTCGTCATTGAGCCCGAGGTCCTTCAGGGTTTTCGTGCCGCTGGGCATGACGGTGGGGGTTTGATGGCCTGGACGGCGGCGGCGGTGACCTTGGCGGTCTGCCCGAGGGTCTTGATGTCCTGCGTGAAGCCCTGCGCGGCGTCCTGCGCGCGGGCGCGGACGGCGTCGAGGGCCGCGCCGGTCAGCTGGGCACCGGTGCGGATGTCGCCCAGTCCGGCCTGCGCGGTCTGCGCGGCGCCGCCCAGGTCGGTCTTGAGGGTGCTGGCCACCCCGGCGACGTCCTGCTGGAGTTGCGCGCCGGACGAACTGACGCCGTTCAGGCCGGCCTGCACGTTCCCGAGGGCGCTGTTCAGGGCGCTCCCGGCTCCGTTGTCGGCCGCGAAGTCCTTCAGGGCGCTGGTCGCGCCGGCCAGACTGCTGGCGACCCCGTCGGCGGTGCTCGTGGCGCTGTCCCTGGCGGACGCGGCGGCCGCCGCCTGAGCACGGTCGTACGCCGCCTGGGAGGAACCGGCGAAGCGGTCGATGATCCCGGTCGCGGTGCTCACGGCGGCGCTGGCCACTCCGGCCAGGGCGTCCCCGACGCTCAGGCCCAGGGCCTTCAGGACGTTCCCGATGGGCGCGAGGATGCGGCTGATGCTGTTCGCAGCCCCGGCGACGATGCTGCTCACGCGGTTGTACGCCTGCATCAGGAAGTCCGCGCCCGCCTGGACGGGCTGCACGACGTACCGGAAGAACGCCCCGGCCGCCTGCGACAGCACCCGGCTCACGCCGTCACTGAACTGCCCGTACAGGCGGATGCCGGCCGCGAGGACCTGCCCGGCCTGCGTGACGAACGCGTTCCGGACGGCCAGCAGCAGCGCCCCGAACACCCCGGCCAGCCCTTTGATGATCAGGCCGACGCCCTGCACGTTCCGGCCGACGCTCGCGGCGAACGCACCGACGTACCCGCCGGCGGCGACGAACACGGCGCGTGCGCCCTGCCCGAACGCCTGGATGAGCTTCACGACCCCGGCGAGGATCGTGCCAATGCCGGTCCCGGCGAGCTTGAACACGTCCGGGAGGCTGGCCACGAACCGCCCGAGGGCGACCAGCGCCAGGCGGGCAATGCCGGCGCCGCGCGTGGCGGCGTCCGCGATGCCCTGCAGGCTGAGGGTGATGCCGCCCTGCCCGACGCCGAACGCGGACAGCAGCGACCCGATGGCGGCGATGACCCCCTGGAACACGCCGTTCACGACGTTCAGCAGGATGCCGAGCGCGACGGTCGCGGCGGTCTGGATGACCGTCCACACTTCCCAGAGGACCTTCAGAACGGGGTACAGCACCGAATCCCACACGACACGGATGCCGGCGAAGACGGTCGTGACGATGCTGCCCAGGCCGGTCATGGCGGTGCGGGCCGAGTCGGCCAGCTGCCCGAACGCACCCTTCCCTTCCTGTGAGAGGGTGATCATGCCGCTGAACGCCTCGACGGCCTGGGTGGCGCCGCGCACGATGGCGGCGAGCGCCGCGAGGAACGGCGTGCCGATCTGGATCTTGACCTGCTCGAACGCCGCGCCGAACTGCTTCCCGGCGCCCTGGAGGGACTCGAGACGTTCGCGGGCGACGCGGGCGGCTTCGCCCTGTTTCTTCATCGCCTCGGTGTTCGCCTCGATGGCTTTCGGGCCTTCGCGCAGGAGGATCTGCGCGGCGCGCAGGGCGTCCTGACCGAAGATCTGCCGGAGCAGCTGCTTCTGCGCCTGCGGCGTCAGGTCCACCAGTTTGGCCTTGAGGTCTTTCAGGACGTCGTTCAGGGGCCGCATCTGCCCGGCCCCGTCGAAGGCGCTGACGTTCAGGGCCGCGAGGGCCTTGGCGCCCGTCTCGACCGGCGCGGTCAGGGACAGCAGCATGGTCTTGAGCGACGTGCCGGCGTCCGACATGTTCTTGAATCCGCCCTGCGCGAGGGTGGCCATGGTGCCCGTGAACTGCTCGAGGCTCAGGCCCGCGTCGCGCGCGACCGGACCGACCGCCGCGATCGCGAGGCTCAGGTCCTGCGCGCCGAGGAAGGTCTTGTTGCTGAAGTTCGCGAACACGTCCGCGACGGTGGACAGCTGCGGCGCCTGCAGCCCGAAGGCCGTCATGGCGCTCACGGCGAGCTTCCCGCCCTCGGCGGCAGTGATCCCGGCCGCCCCGGCGAGTTCCAGGGCGCCCTTGAGGCCCCCGCCGATCACGTCGGTGGCGCTCAGGCCCGCGCGGTTCAGTTCCAGGACCGCGCCGGCCGCGTCGCGCGCCCCGACCCCGAGGGGTTTGCCGATGTCGAACGTGGCGGCCGTCAGCTGGCGCAGCTGCTCGGCGGTGGGTTGCGTCAGGGTGCGGATGTCCGCGAGGACCTGCTCGAACTGCGCGGCCGTCTTGACGCTCGCGGCGATCGCGACGCCCAGCGCGACCACGGCGGCCGTGACGGCGGCGATGGCAATGGCGACGGGTCCGCCCACCGCGCCGACGCCGCTGAGGCTGCTGCCGAGCGTTCCGGCCTGCGCGGCGGCCGCGCCGAGGCTGCCCCCGGCGATCTGCGCGAACTGCGGCAGCTGGCGCAGGGCAGCCATGATGCCTCCGGCGAACCCGGCGCCGCTGGGGTTGTTGTTCAGGCTGTTCAGGTTCGAGCGGATCTGGCCACTCATGCGGCTCAGTTCGCCCATCTGCGCGGTCGTGGTGGTCGTGCGGCGGCCCACGGCGGCGATCTGCCCTTCCAGGCGCTTCATCTCGGCTTCGAAGGCCTGCACGGCGGCACGCTTGTCGGCGAAGCGTCCGGCGGCGGCCGTGGCGCGTTCGAACTCGGCGCGGGCGGCGGCCATGTCGGCGCGGATCTTGGTGATGCTCTGCGCGTTGATGTTCCGGGTGGCCTGCGTCAGGCCCTTCATGGTCCGTTCGAGGTTCGCGGCCTCGCGGCTGCCGGCCGTCAGGGTGGCGGCCATGGCGCGGCCGTCCCGTTCGATGCCCTGGATGCCGCGCAGGTACGTGCGGAGGCTGACCTCGCCCCGGTCGTACTGACCCTTGAGGCTCTGGAGGTCACGGCCGAGTTTCGCGACGGCCTCCGACTGGGCGCGCTCGGCACCACGGGCCGCTTCACGGGCGGCGCGGGCCTGGGCGTCCGCCAGTCCCTTCAGAGCGGTGGCGGCCTGGCCACTGCTATTCCGCAGGGCGTCCAGGCGGGCCTGCTGACTCTGCGTGAGGGGACCGAGGCCCCGCAGGCTGGCGATCTCCGCGTCGATGGTGGCCTTCAGGTTGCGGGTCGCCTGATCGAACTGAGCTGTGTTCAGGACGCTGTTCTTCAGGTCGGCCTGCAGGGCGCGGAGTTGCGAGGCGTAGGCGTTGCTGACGCCCGGGCCGCCGCCACCGGCCCCGTTGCCGCCGCCCCCGCCAGGGCCGCCGCCGAGGCTGCGGATCCGGCCTTCCAGGGCGGTCAGGTCCGTGATCTGCTTACCGATCCGGCTGATGACGCCTTTCAGGGCGCTGACGTCCACCCGCAGGAGGCTTTTCAGGTCGGTGTTCAGGTTCCGGAACGCGGCTTTCACGCCGTCCACCTGGCCGCGCAGTTGGGCCGGGTCGGCCTTCACGTTGATGCGGACGGGTTTGGAGATCGCCTGCAGTTCGGCGCGGGCAGCGTTCGCGAACGCGGTCAGACTGGCTTTCGCGGCCGTGGTGATCAGCGTGAGGTCGATGCGGGCAGATCCGACGTTGGTCATGCGGTGGAACCTCCAGAGAGCAGGAAGGGGCAATCAGACGATTAGCAGCATGAGAAAACGGCAATGGCAGCACGATGAGACGGCGTGGAGTCGCCTCAAACAACATGTGAGACGGATTTTGACTATTTACGCTGCAGCGTATTGCCTTGCCAAGCATTCGCACCGCAAGCGCGATTAAGGTCGTCTGGGACGATTTTCGGCCTGTCTTCGTGGCCGGTATCAGCAGATCGAAAACAAGAGTCAATCGGTGCATGGTTTGAGACATCACGCCTATTGGTAGTCCGTTGACTCTCCGATCATTGCGTCCCACACGGAATGAAGGCTGATATCGACATCTCTCGCAAAACGCGTGCTGGACGTCAACCCCATCCAGAGTCAACGGACTACCAATAGCCTCTTAGCACTCCAGGCTGTCCTGTGGTCCATCACGGCAATTGAGGAAACGCAATTTTGCGAAGCGTGCAAAAATCAAGGGGTGAAATACACAAAAACCACTCTGGCAGTTTGCCTTGCTTTGTCACTTTCAGCATGCGGAGGAGGATCGAGCCCCGAACCCACACCTCCCGCCCCTCCACAAGCCGATATTCAATTTAACTTCCCTACCTCAATCGAAATAGCAAGAGGGGGTGACGCGAGTTTTGCCGTCTCCCTGATGCAAAATAATAACAATGCACCAAGTCTTTTCGAATTAGAAATCGTTATGGAAAATGGCTCCGGAATCGAGGTAGTAAATATTGCGCCTAAAGATTCCTCAGGACGGCGCCTAGTTACCCTAAGAGCGACAGATAAAGCCAATCTAGGAATCGTCAGAGGAACAATATCAGCTAGAATTGGCGATTTAGTTAAGAATTTGCCAATCATGGTCTCAATTAAACCAGCCGTATCAGGCTTATACAATTCGTCATTCGGCAGCAATGGTCTGGCTGCATTGCCTATTCCCTCAGGAGCAATCAGCAATGCTGCTTCGGATATTACTTTTGATACTAGGGGACGAGTATTGGCTCTCGGGTACACCCAACTGTCACGCGGAACCGATATTGCATTCACCATTTCAAGATTTAGTGAATCTGGATAATTGACAAAACGTTTGGCTCAGACGGCCATGTCGTAGTTAATCCAGCGATAACGATGAAAGAGAGTGGAGATATATGAAGCCGCAGACGGAAAGCTGCTAGTATTTGGATATTATGGTGAGTACTTTGGTGTTATTAGACTTTTAAGCAACGGATCTATAGACACTTTCATATGAATCAAACGGAATTTTAAAGTTGTCAAAAGCATTTTTTCCAGTGCTATCCACTGATATGGATTCAAAGGGAAGGGTATTAGTCTCTATACACAACACTCAGTATGATACAACCAGCATATTTAGACTTAATCCAGATGGTACGTATGATAATACTTTTAGTTCCGTTACACTAAACATAGCATCTCATCTGCGTCATTATAATAAGATTCGAGCACTTTCAGGAGGGGAAATAGTATTCTCATATGTCAGCGGTGAGGTAGATCAAAATATATCGATCATAAAAATTCTAGAAAACGGCACACTGGATGGCAAATTCGGCAAACAAGGGAAGCTGGATATCGATTTAGGGTCAAGTGAGGATATTTTGATTGACACCGAAATAGATTCACGAGATCAAATAGTAATTTTCGGAAGGACGAAAAATCTAAATCGAGCTATCATTAAACTAAACAAAAATGGCGAAGCGGTTACTTCCTTCGGGGAAAGCGGCCGACTGAATCTTGATAGTGATAAGGATGTACTTTTTGATGAACTAGAGCTAAAGAATCAGAATATCGTGCTATACGATTCATACACCCGCGGCGAATCAACAGCAGTTGAGATAGATGAATCGGGTAAGAGCAAGAGATTTAATTTCTCTAGACCATCTAACTATGAGAACGGTCGAACTACTCTTTCAAAAGTAGTCTGGAACAGCAGGCTTAGTCGCTATATTGGTTATGGAGATCTAGAAATTTCCAGCAGCTCTTTCAGTGACAGGGGTGTGATATATTCATTTTTTGAGTAGTACTAATTTTATTTATCATTATTTTTAAATACAAATCATGCCGCTTAATATTATTGAGCAGATCAGCAAGAGGTGCCTTTTAAGGCAGCAGAGCGTTGGCTTTGATCTCGTCGAACGGCATGATCTTGTTCACGAGCGCCTGGAACACCCAGTTCCCACCGGGCTTCAGGTGCGGCAGGGCGGCCAGGATGGCCTGCGCTTCGCCGGGCGTGAACCGGAAGGGGCGCAGGTCGTCGGGGATCAGGTGGGCGGCATGAGTTCCTCGGGCGAGAAGAGGCGCGAGCGCGGGACCTTCTTCGCCTGGGGGTCCTTGCCGCCGTGCCCGTTGAGGTACGTGGCGAGCAGCTGGTACAGCGGGCGGTGCTCGATGTACCGCAGGTAGTGGCCTTCCTCGACGAGCGCTTCGAGTTGCGCGATGGGCCGGTCGAGGAGGGTGGCGGGGTCGGTGCCGTAGCGTTCGCCGTAAGCGGCGAGGACGCTCAGGATGTGCTGGACGCGTCCGCCTCGCTGGGCGGGCTGCCCTCCTCGGGGCGGTCGGCGTTTGGGTCGAGGGCCTCCGGGCCGTTCTGGAGGAGGCTGAGGATCTGCCCGAGTTCGTTGGCGGTGACGTTCGCGGTGAGCCACGCGGCGGTGACGGGCTCGCCAGCCTCGTGGGTGCGGGCGTCGAGGTACTCGGCGATCAGGGCGGCGCTACCCTGCGCGACTTCGCGGCTGGTGCCGTCCTCGGGGAGACTGCCGAGGCGGATGTGTTCCGCGAAGTTCAGGGGCCGGGCGGTGAAGGCGCGGTCCTGGATGCTGAACGGCTCGTCGAGCCAGGACGTGAGTTCCAGCGGCTGTTCGGGGCGCTTGCCGGTGCGCAGCAGATCAGGATGGGCGTCTGCGTGCTGAGGCCGACGTTCGTCAGGACCCACTCGGCGGGGATGAGGGCATTGCCCTGCACGCGGTCTGGAGGATCTGGGCGAGCATGCCGGCCATCTCAGTCATGAACGGGGCGAGGACCGCGCCGCTCAGGGCGTCGAGGTCGTAGCGGTCGGCGATGTCCGCGAGGGTGAGGTCCTCGTCGGCGGTCAGGGGGTGCGCGAAGAACGTCTCGCCGGCGACGGTGAACGGCAGGGCGCGGCGGGTGTTGGTACCAAAGGCAAATTTCTGGCTTCTCATGTTGTGACCTCCACGGTCAGGGTGACGCGGGTGTTGAGACTGAAGGGCTCCACGTCACGGGGCAGCTGGACGCACAGGGCGCGGCCGTGCTCGTTGGTGACGTGGGCGGTGGCGGGGAGAGTGTCCAGGCGCAGGCCGAGGAGAACGGCGTCCAGCTGCCCGTCCCCTCGGCGTGTTCCGTGATGACGACGACCCCGGGCGTGCCGTCCCAGGTGTCGCGCCAGATCATCAGACCAGGGTGCCTTTCTCGGGCTTGCCGGGCGCGCGAGGGTGGGGCTTTCGACGGTGACGGTGCCGTCGCTGGCGCTCTTCACCTTCCAGCTCTTGACGTCCATGATCCCGCGGTACACGGTCTTGCCGGTGCCGGCCCCGGCGGGCAGGTACTCGAACGCGATGGGGGTCAGGTCACGCCGCGGTCTCCATGATCACGAGCGCCTCGTCGTCCTCGATCCACTGCATTTCGCTCAGGTCGACGCTGCCGGTGCTGCCGACGGGGATTTCGATCTCGTCGCCCCGGTGCAGAAGTTCTGGAAGCTGATGGTGCGGTTCTCGAAGCCGACGGTGACTTCGCTGGCGAGGCAGAGTTCCTTGTACGCGGCGGCGGCGGGCATGGCGCCGTTCACTCCGAGGGGGGCGACGCGGAAGATGCTGTCGCGGCCGAGGGTGATCTTTTCTTTCAGTTCTGCGGCGGTGTAACCCATGGTGGTTCCCTCCTGAAGGGGATGAGCGCGCGGCTCAGGGAGTGACGGTGACGAGGATCTGGTCGGGGTAGCGGTCAGTGGCCTGCAGGACCTGCGGGGCGGCGACGCTGCGGAAGGCGCTGGCCAGAGCGGTGAAGAACGGCGTGAGGCTCTGCCCGTCGTGCGCGACCGCGCGGATCGGGTACCGGTCGATGGTGATCGCGCCGGCGAAGGTGCTGATCACGTCGCTGTCGGGCGTGGCGGGAATCAGGACTTCCAGGCCGGTGACGGTCACCCCTTCGGGCGGGTCTCCGGTGTACAGAGCCGGCGTCTGCGCGCCGTTCGGCCAGGTGTACGTCCCGGGCGTGACGTCCCCGTCCCGCAGGGCCGCCTCGACCGCCTCGCGCAGCTGGAGGGGGGTGGGTTGCTTCACGGGTCCTGCCGGTACGCGCGGGCGAATTCCTGCGCGAGGTTCACGTTGCGCAGCGCCTGGGCGGGCGCGTTGCGGGCGGGGAGGCTGTAGCGGCGTTTGCGGAACACCGCGCCGAGGAACATCGCGGCGGCGTACTCGGCCGTCCAGGTGATCTGGGCGTTCAGCGGCCCGGTGAGGCGCGGGGCCTGCTGACTGCGGGCGAGGGTGCCGGTGTCGACGATGTTGCGCCTGGGGCCGGCCACCTCGCCGTTCACGCGGTTGGTGGTGCCGGGCCACGCCCAGGTGCGGGCGCGGATGAGCAGCGCGGCGCGCTTCCCGACCGCGTCGGCCGTGGCGAGCAGGCGCGGCGGCCCCGGTCCTCGATGGGGCGGATGTCGGTGGTGACGCGCACGGCCATGGTCAGTCCTCGCTGGCCGGGGCGGGCGCGTCCGGCGCTTCGAACGGCAGCAGCCCGTGCAGCAGCGGTTCGAGGTCCATCAGGGCGTCCGACTCGGCCTGCTCGTACACGAGGCCCTCGTCGAAGCGGCCGTACCGGCGGGCGACGTCGTTGTTGTACGCCGCGTACCCGCTCAGGACGAGCTTCAGGACGCCGCGCAGCCGGTACCCGTGCCGGGCCTCGTCGTTCACGAGGTCCGGGTTCACGCGGACGAGGACGGTGCGGGTGACGCGGTCCACAGCGAAGGTCGCGGCGTCCTCCTGGTCGGGGGCGTCCTCGACGGTGACGCGGGCGAGCAGGCGGTCCAGGGTGGATTCCGGCGCGTCGGCTTTCGGGGATGCTTTCTTTCGTGGGGTCATGGGGTCCTCCAGAGGGCTAGGAACCGCTGCCCGAACTGGGCTTCGGTGGCGGTGTCCTCGTCCGGGTAGGCGAGTTGCACGGTGAGCGTCCCGGCCTGCCCGTCGATGACGAGCGGGGACCGGCTGCCCCAGCGCACGCCGTCCGGACGGCTGGTAGGCGCGGTGAGGCTGCCCCAGCGACCGATCAGCACCAGGTCCGCGTTGTCCGCTCCGACCGTGTCCCGGAGTTTCGGGTCGGTGGTGGCGCTCAGGCGGGCCTGCATGGCCAGCGTGGCGCCGGAGCGGGGACGAGGTTGCCCAGCGAGTCCCGGACCATGCCCTGCCTCGGCACGCCGAATGCCAGGTCGTGGACGCGGTGCGTTCGACGAGCGGCGCGACCCCGCGCGACCAGGAACAGGTTCCGCCCGGCGGGATTCAGGACTGGCGCGACCGGCACGTGGATCCGGCCACCCGCGTCCGTGAGTGTCCAGCCGGGCGTGAGGGCCGCCTCGTGGTACGGCAGCAGGGCCGTGAAACTGCGGCTGCTGATGCCGGGCTCGTGCACTTCCGGCGCGTCGGTGCTGCGGTCCTCCTCCTGGCCGATCAGGGCGCGCAGAGGCTCGGGCGGCTGCCCGAAGCGCTGGAACGTGACGGGCTGCGCGAGATCGCTGGCCAGAACGTCCGCGATGATCGGGCCGACCTGATCCAGCTGCGCGGACGCGGCGTTCAGCAACCCCAAGATCACCGGGCTACCCCCGCGAACGCGAGGAATCCGGCGGGTGCCGGGTTGATCAGCCTGAGCAGCTCGCCCGCGAGGTCATCCCAGGTCTGCCCGGCCACGCCGTACTGCGCCGCGCCGTCCATGCTGACCTTGCTGAGCTTCACTTCCAGTCCGGGGATCTTGATGCTGTCGATGCCGCCGGCGCTGGTGGCGGCCGTGGTGAGCGCCGTCACGCCGCCCGTCAGGGCCGCCTGGTATGCCAGGGCCTTCGCGGCGATGGCGGTGCGGGCGGTGGTCAGGGCGGGCTCCTGCAGGGCGTCCGGCGCGAGATTCAGGCGCGTCAGTTCCCCCTGCACCCACTGCGCGCCCAGATTCAGGAACGGCTGAGCGACCGACGGGAGGCCCGGGATGGGCAGCAGCGCCGGCACGTCAGTGGACGCGAGGGTGATCACGGGTCAGTCCTCGTCGTCGAGAACCTGACCGCTGGTGATCAGGTCCCGCACGAACCGGTAGCGGTGACGTCCACCCAGTC